>DAIMFZ010000067.1:0-3799 GCA_036724225.1 Aequorivita sp. | reverse complement strand
ATAATTCCAGTGGGATGTTTCCACTTTAGCATTACTTCCAAACATTTTCGGGTTATTTCTAGTTTTCGTTCTAAAGGCTGATAACAATCTGTATTCCCGGAAAATATGATTGTCTTTCCTTGCCAGTTTTTTGAAGTTATTTTTTCTTCCAAAAGTTGAGGTGCATTTCTTTTAAAAAGAATATTTCGTTCAAAATCGAGGCCGGCGCCATAGCCCCAATATTCGTGACTGTTTCGGGCGTAGCAATACACACAGCCGTGTTCGCAACCTTGGTATGGATTTGCGGAAAAACCCATTCCGACGTCTGGACTATTTACTTTGTTTACAAACGTCTTTGGAAAAACCTCAATGTAGTTTGTTTTGTTTTTGTCTGCTTCTTCGCCTTCGGCTTCACAAAAATTCAAGTACTCATCCATCACTTCGTGACTGTTTTCGAAGAAACGATTGGGTACATTTTTCTGGGCGCCGCGGCCTTTCAAAATAGTATCAGACATAAAAAAACTTTGAAGAATGGGTTTCTTCAAAGTTAAATTTTATTTGGATATAATCCTTTTATATTTGGAAAAAATCCTAATTTTTTATTGCTTTTTCGAATTTTTCTTTCCCTCCAACAACTGGAATTTCAATAGTTGTTTCATCGAGATCAACAGTTAAGATAGTTCCAGGTTCTGGCAAAAGCGTGAATTGGCTGTCACTTGAAAAAATCATCAACCCAATCTGTTGCCCCGCTGGAATAACTTGATCGTCTGGAATTAGATTGAAAGACATTTCATAAAACTTGCCCGGTTTTAAAGGCTCACTCTCGGTAATGGATTTATAGTTCTGTGGATCTGCCCAACCCCGCGTGATAATATTGTCGGTCAGTTTTGCATTCTTATCTGTGCTCCACGGCAAGGAAACCATCCAAACGGAAAGGTTTGCCGCAGGTTTACTACTGGCCAATTTTATCTTCAATTTCGAAAGCCCAGAAAGATGCAGATCTTCCTTTAAAATTGGCGTAACGAAAAGTAATCTGTTTTTGGAATTTTCAAGCTGTGCAAGCTGGTCGCCCGAAAAATTATAATCATCAATTAAAGCGAGCGTGCCTTGTTTTTTGCTTTTTTCGGTAGTTAATATTCCTTCATTTTTAGAAGTAGCTTTTAAATGAAGGGTAACGTTTTTGGCATCCGGATTTGGGTAATCAGCGTAAGGCGTAGGGTTGTCGTTTTTATCATTTTCACGGACTATCCATGCTTTTGGCCCTTTTTCAATATCATTTTCAATTCCAAAAAGATAATGTGTAAACCACTTATTCATCATGGAAAATGGTGGAGGACCGCCGTGACCGTATTGATGGTAGTAAATTTTTACGGGCAATCCCATTTCCTCTGCAGCCTTGTAAATTCGATAACTGTGCTCGGGCATTACGTTCCAATCGTTAAAACCATGCGACATAAACAGCGCGGCTTTCATCGGTTTCATATCGTTCAAATAATCGCGGCCGGCCCAAAATTCATTGTAATCGCCAGTTTTGCGATCAATGCCGTTTTTTATTTCGCTGTCTCGATAAACTTCATTGTTATGAGTGCGTTTTGACTCATCGCCACTATTTATGAAATCATAAAGCACATCGACGTCTTCACCTAAATATCCTCCGGGAGAACGAACTAGTCCATTACTTCTGTAATAATTATAATAGGAAGTATTTGGCGCAATGGGAATGATGGCATCTAGCCCTTCAACACCTGTGGTTGCGGCGGCCAACGGAATTGTACCGTTATAGGAAGTGCCCGTCATTCCCACTTTTCCGGTGGTCCAATACGCTTTTACTTCTTCCGTTCCGTCGGGAGTGGTGTAGCCTTTTGCACGGCCGTTTAGCCAATCTATTACAGCTTTTGGCGCCAGGGATTCATTATCGCCACCAACGGTTGGGGAGCCTTGTGAAAGCCCCGTTCCGGGCGAAGAGGAATGAATAACAATATATCCGCGCGGAACCCAAGTTTTTATTTGTGAATTGGAAATGATGGGTCGTTCGCCTTTTCTTGTAACTGAAGGATGTACAATTTCTTTTTCGGGTGCGCCCAATTCGTGATGTACGTCGTGAAAAGCCCCTTCAACTTCCGGCGCTACGCCCGCAAAATAGGGGCTGGATTCATAAACCACGGGAAGTTTTAAGCCGTCTTCGGTTTGTTTGGGTCTGGTAACATCCACGTGCATTCGGTCTGGGTTGCCGTCGCCGTCGGTATCAAAGGTGGTTTCAACCCACAAGTCGGTACGTATCCAATCCGTCGGATTTTCAAAAGCGGGGACAATTTGTGCTTCGCCGTCTTTGAACCACGGTTCGGCTTTATCTTGGGCGATTGCTGAAAATGTGAAAGCTAAAACGAGAAGTAGTAAGTTAAGTTTTTTCATAAAATTTAGATTTAGTTATCTCCCCGGGAAGTCAGCTTTCCGCTTTTGAAGAAATGCTTGTGTTCCCTCTTTAAAATCTTCAGTCCCAAAACAGTTTCCGAATTCCTCAATTTCAACTTGAAAACCGTTTTCGCCATCCTCAAAATTTGCATTGATTGCGCGTATTGCGGAAGTGATTGCAACGGAAGAATTCCGCATAATTTTTCCAGCAATCTTTTCTGCGAAGTCAAGTAATTCTTCTGACGTGGTTACATGGTTTACCAAACCGTATTGCAGGGCTTGGTTGGCATCAATCATTCCGGCGGTCATAATCATTTCCATCGCGCGACCTTTGCCAACGAGTTGTGGTAACCGCTGGGTTCCGCCATACCCGGGAATTACCCCCAACGAAACTTCAGGAAGTCCCATTTTAGCGTTATCGGAAGCAATGCGGAAGTGTGCCGCCATTGCCAGTTCAAGTCCACCGCCCAAGGCAAAACCATTTACGGCGGCAATTACTGGTTTAGATAAATTTGCCACAAAATCGAACAATAAATCCTGTCCCTTCGCTGCGAGTTTGCTGCCTTCTTCAATTGAGAAATCTGCAAACTCACTAATGTCTGCGCCAGCGACGAATGCTTTTTCTCCGCTTCCTGTTAGGATTATGACCTTCGTTTTGGGTGAATTTTCTGCTACTTCAAAAGCATCGTGCAACTCCTGGATTGTTTCGCGGTTCAATGCGTTTAATTTTGAAGGGCGGTTAATGGTTATGGTTGTAATTCCATTATTGGTTTCGGAAAGTATATTTTGAAATTTCATGTTTGATGATGTTTCTGTTTAGAGGTTTTTTGCCACGAATTCACTAATATTAATGTAAAAAAAATCGTGAATTCGTGGCAACTTTCACAAAGCTACTAAAAACCTTAAAGCATTGCTGGAAACGAAACTTTAAAAGTTGTTTTTTCTTCGGAAGATTCCAGCGTTATGGTTCCACCGTAGGTTTCAACTATGTTTTTAACCATTCCCAAACCAAGACCCATACCGCTGGTTTTGGTGGTGAACTGTGGCTCAAAAATGCTGCTTCGGTTTTCTTCGGACACACCTATGCCGTTATCGGTGACCGTTATGGTAACGAAAGTTTCTTCCGCTTTTACTTCAACGTCGATTCTTGGATTTTCGGGCTCTTTTTGCTCCACGGATTGAATGCTGTTTTTGACTAAATTTGTAACCACTCGGATCAGTTGGGTCCGGTCAAAACGCGCTCGGACTTCATCTTCCTCAGAAAAGAAATAGATATAATCTTCGGTAAAGATATCGAGAGCCAGTTTGGTTATTTTTACCACGTTCAGAGTCTCATCTTGTTGGGCGGGCATTTTTGCATAGGTTGAAAAGGCAGATGAAATAGAGCTCAACGTATCAATTTGCTGAA
>DAIMFZ010000066.1:0-11608 GCA_036724225.1 Aequorivita sp. | reverse complement strand
TCCCTCAATTTCACCCGCAAAGTATCCTGTGCTGTGGGTTCCCCGTGTATAAGAAATACTTCCTCGGGGATGTTTTTTATATTGCTCGTCCAATCCAAAAGGCCTTGTTGATCAGCGTGTGCTGATAGACTTTCAATATGGTGAATTTCAGCTTTTACAGGATAATATTTCCCGAAGAATTTTAGCTCGTGCGCTCCTTCCAGCATTTGTCTGCCTCGAGTACCTTCAGCTTGGTAACCAACTAATAAAACTGTAGTGTTTGTTTTGTCTATCAACTGCTTTAGATAGGTCAAAACCCTTCCTCCGGTTACCATTCCGCTACCAGCAATAACAACTTTAGGCTGCGGATTGTCGATGGTTTCCCAAGTTTCCTTATAGGAAGTTATAATGTTCATCCGGTTGTTCATCGCATTAAAATCCTTCATCGGCAATTTGTGCCAATTGGAAAAATTCTGAAAAACAGAAAGTACGTTATTACCCATCGGACTATCAATAAAAATCGGGATGTTTGGAATTCGATTTTCATGGTACAATTTCCAAAGTAAAAACATCAACGTCTGTAAACGTTCAACAGCAAAAGAAGGAATAATCAAATTGCCCCGATTATGGATGGTTTTGTCAACGAGTTCAACCAGTTTATCTGAAACACTTTCTTGTGGATGAAGTTTATTCCCATACGTACTTTCCATAAAAAGATAGTCCGCCCTTTCTGGTTTTTCGGGCGGGAAAAGCAATAGGTCGTGCTCTCGACCAATATCGCCAGAAAAGACAAGGATTTTTCCAAAGATTTCCAACTCAATAAAAGTGGCGCCAATAATGTGTCCGTTGTACCGAAAACGATATTTTATGTTATCAGACAATTCAATCCATTGGTCCCTTTCTTCAACTTGAAAAAATCCGAGCGTAACCTCGGCTTCCTGAACGGTATAAAATGGTTCGGCAGGCTTGTGTTTGGAATAGCCTTCCTCATTGGCTTTTTCAGCTTCCTCCTCGTGGATTTTAGCACTGTCCAACAAAATTATTTTTGTAATTGCAAGCGTTGGTGCGGTCCCGATTATCTTCCCACGATAGCCTTGTTTCACTAATCGCGGTAAATAACCAGTGTGGTCCAAATGGCCGTGTGTGAGTAGTACAACATTTATTGTGGAAACATCGATTGGCAAATATTCCCAGTTTTTTTCACGAAGCTCCTTTAAACCTTGGAACATGCCGCAATCTATCAAAATATTCTTTTCTGAAGTTTCAATCAAAAATTTAGAGCCCGTTACGGTTCCAGCGGCGCCGAGGAAGTGAATTCTTAGTTTTTGCATAACAATTTAATTTCTTCTAAAATTCGTTCTTTCCGTTTTTCCGAAATTCCTAAATGATCTAAATAGAAATCATCATTTATCAATTGTTTGCAAAGCACCACATCACGGCTGAGCAGAAATTGCTTTTCGCGTTGGCTGAGTAAGGTGGAAACGGTTACCGGATAAAGCCCCAATCGGTCTATTCGGTCCTTGATTCCGTTACCTTTCGGAAAATCCCAACTCAAAAGGTAAAGCCCAACACATTCGCCATATTTTATAGCATCTTCAGTAAAGCGAGTATTGGTGACCACCCAGCCTTCATTTGGTTTTTCACCATTATTATCTTCGCCATAAAAGTTGAGAATATCGCGATAACGTGAATGGATATAAAGCGGCACTTTAACATCGCAATTACGACCTTCGTCACCGTGAAATTTACATTCTGCAACAATATGCTTACTGTTTTTGCGCGCAACCACATCCACTTCGTGGATTACACATTTTCCAAGTAAAAATTGGCCAGTTTTTACTTCATAACCGCTATAAAAAAGAAGTGCACCGATAAATTTTTCAAAAGGAAAGCCGGTTGGCCCTAATTCATAAATCGCTTTCTTCAGTTTATATTTTGAAGCAAATGCATTTTTCTTCTTTTTTAGTAGGCTAAATGCACGGTTGTATATTTCTTTAGTGCTTATGCCCTGATATAACTCATCGCGAACATTACTGGCTATTTCATTGACCACATCTTCTTTTGCCCCACTTTTTCTCAAGGAGTTTTTAAGTTTATCAATTGAAAATTTTGCCCGTTCTCCAGAATACTTTAATACTTCGATATCTATCTTTTTCATAGTTTAATCAATTTCTGGAATCGTGAAGTGCCAAAATGGGTACTTTAGAATGTACGCCAAGACTTTTAACCAAAGGATTCGAAAAAACACTGCCAAAAAACCAGTGTTTTCTATTTACAAAACTTATCATCCCACTATTTCGTTGATCAGCAAATGAGAGAACTCCTTCTTTCACCCCAACTTTATCGAGCCAGTGATAGGTGTATTCTACTCCTTCAAAATAGCTTTCTAACAGTTTTCTATTATTTTTTTGTCTTTCAGAAAGATCTGATTCTTTTCCTATATGAAGAATACGAATGGTCGAATTTGCCAGTTGTACTATACCCGTAAAAGTTTTCATTTCTTTCTCATTAAACTGACTTTTAAAATTGGATGGGAAAACTATTTCGTTTATTCCTGAGTAAGTTACATTTGCGGGAATGGCGAGAACGGGACATCCTTTTATATTTTCCATTACATTTACAGAGTTTCGGCCATAGGCCACTTCCCTATCATTTGTTATACCACGGGTTCCCATAACTATAAGGTTAATGTTTTCTTTCCTTATTTTTTCGTGCAACAATTCTATAAGGGTTCCAAATTTATGGTCAAAATGAAGGGTATGTTTTGGATTGTCCGCCAATTGTTCTACTTTGTTTTTTAAGAGCATCAATTCCTTTCCGGAAGCTTGCGCTACAGCATCATATTCAGCTGGCTCAGGTTCTGGAAAAAGTATATTTCCCTGAGCCGAACGCGCTAAAAAATAGGAATGAAAAATATGAAATGTACAATTGTAATTCTTAAAAAACTCAAATGCATAAACAATAGCGTTAAAAGCATTTTTTGAATAATCGGTGGGAATTAATATATGTTTTTGCATAACTAAATTTTTTATTAGGAATGTATATTATTTAAATAGACACGTTAAATTATTTACACAACTACGCTACAACATACTCAGTTTGCTCAGTTTCTTAAATCGTGCATCGCCAGCAACGGTACATTCGTATGTTTTCCCAATTCCTTAACCATTGGGTTTGAAAAAATACTGTCGAAGAAATTGTGTTTTTTGTTGACTATGGCTATCATCTCGCTCTCCCGGCTTTGCACGAAACAACGCACGCCGTCCTGCAAATCTACATTGAATAGCGTGTGGTTTGTAAATGTGGCTGTATCTAAAATTCGTTCCAACAAGGCTTTGTTCTCCAATTGTGCCTTTGAAAAGATTTTGTCTTTCTGAACGTGCAAGATCCGGATTGGAGCATTGGTACAGCGTGAAATCTCAACCAAAGTTGCTAGTTCTTTTTCTTTGTAGTGTGTCCTAAAACTGGTAGGGAATACAATCTCGTTCGGGTCCTTAAATACAACATTGGACGGAATGGCGAGCACGGGGCAGTTTCTTATTTTCTCCATTGCATTCACGGCATTGCTCCCCAAAACTATTGTTTTATTATCTGTTTCGCCTTGGGTCCCCATAATAACCAATTCTGTGTCTTGCTTTTCTACTGTTGTTTTCAAAACATCGAAAAAAGACCCAAATTCAGTAATATATTTAAATGTGTGTTTATCATTTTCTTCAAATAGGCTCATCTGCACTTTGAGTTTTTCCATGTTTCTTTCGGCATTCTCCTTTGCTGCAAGGTGCGCTTTCTCGGTGGGTTCGGGAATCAAAAGGTTGTCCTTTGAATAACCAGAATGATAATATGTATGTAGAATCAAAAACTCACAATCCTCACGTTTGTATAGTTCCATTGCATATTTAAGCGCGTTCCATGCATTCTTGGAAAAATCTGTGGGTATCAAAATTCTCTTTTTCATCTTTTTGATTTTAAATTATTGTTTCCTTTTTGCAATAAAGTTTTAACTTTTAATAGGAATTACTAAGGTGGGAACGTGGGTATGCTTCCCTACCCTGCTTACAACAGGCTCTCTGAAGAGCTGTTTTATAAAGGCGTACTTGTGATATACCAAGGCCAAAAGATCCATTTTTTCATCATCTATAAAATTATGAAGTGATTTTGATATATTGGTCTTTTTTGGAATGAAATGAAATTCGGTGTCGTATTCCGTAAGGTCAATTCTATATTGTTCCAGGTTTTGCTGTTGTTTGGGGTTCAATTCATTTTCTGCACCCACATGAACCAAATTTATAGTTGAATTGTACTGGCGCACCAAGCGGATAATAGGCCTTAATTTTGAAAGCTGGTAAAAATCGTTATAGTCTGAAGCAAACGCAATTTTTAATGGAATTACAAAATCCACTTCGCGCGGAACGATAAACAGCGGGCAGCCTTCCAGACTTTTGGTTATTTTAACGGTGGTGCTTCCCATAAGCACATTCTCTGCACCGGTGCGACCCTTGCTTCCCATTACCACAAGATCTATGCCTTCGGTGGAGACCAACTTATTGATGGCTAATGAAAGGTTAGCCGGAGTTGAAATGATTTCGTAATTATGAGCAATTTTACCTGAGTCAAGTTTAATTTGATGCACTAACTTTTCGCCGTCCTCATCAGACTGATTGTAAAGTTTTTTAATAATGTTATCGGAACGGCCTATGTCCACGCGACTGGTTAGTTTGTCTATTTCATCGCCAAAAGAATGGAGAAGGGTTATCTGCAAAGCTTCATCACTAAAGAGTTTTGAAGCGTAAAACAAAGCCGCGTACGCATTTTTTGAGAAATCGGTGGGAACAAGAATTTTTTTCATTTTTTAAGTGTTTTTTAAAAAGTTTAACGAGGCAAATTTTGAAGCACTAAAAAGGGAATGTCTATGTGCAGCCCAATTTTTTCAATGGTAGATTGATAGAGTATTTTTTCCAAATAGGAATGGCGAGTGTTTATCATCACCAGCATATCTATTGGGTTTTCAATAATAAAAGTGTTGATTGCCTTGGTGACATTTTTCCCTGAGTCTTGATGATAATAGATTTGATTATCGCTGAAAGAAGCTTCCAAAAAGTTTTTGTTGTCCAGCTGCCGCAATGACAAGGAAGAAAATTTGGAAACATGCAGAAAATTGATTTTAGTGGCGAAACTTTTAGCCACTGTGGCCACCAATTTCAATTCACGTCGTTTGTAGGGTAACAGAAAATCTGTTGGGAACAGAATATTTTTAGGGTGCAAATCGCCAAATATCGCGGGAATAGCCAGTACAGGGCATTTCACATATTTGATTACTTGAAGCGTGTTGCTGCCGAAAGTCATTTTTTTATCAGAGGTTTCTCCTTTGGTACCCATAACCACTACATCAATATTTTCCTTTTCAACCCAATCGTTTACTGAATCTACCAATAATCCAAATTCTGAAATGGTGTGTATGTTGTGTTTTGGATTTGGTGAAAAATCGAGTATTTGCTCCCGTATTTTTTCCAAAGCTTCTTGTGATTTTTGAAGGGTCTGTTGCTTTAGCTCTTCAAAAATTACATTAGACAAGCGGGACTTGGCATCATAAACAGCATCAGCAAATGCATGGAGTAAATAAATTTCAGTAGGACCGTACTTAAAAAGCTCAGTAGCGTATTTTATGGCGTTCATTGAATTTTCGGAGAAATCGGTGGGAATCAGTATTTTTCGCATAGTTTTTATAAATTAAAAAAATCAACAAGTAAAGGTAGTGATTATCAGGCAGAAAAAATATGATAAATATCAGCTAAGCGCTTGATATTTAAGGAAAAATTAAGAATATTGGTAATTTATATTTTGTAAATTGAAGTAAAAAAATTATGAATCTTTCTGCAATTACCTATATCGTTCTGACCACATTTGTGCTAATTACAGTGGTTGTTTTTGCAGCAATTGGTTTTCCCTTTAATTTAGTATTTTATCTTATTGTTTTCGGGCAGGCGTTATTGGTCTTTTCGGTCTTCAAAGTGTTGACAGACCCATACACTACAAATAAAACCTTTAAGGATTTTTATGAAGATTATCCAATTGGAATGGAAGAATGAATCTGTGATTCTATGGTTCGGTATTCGTAAAACTTATTGATAACTGAAGACTTCGTATTGAATATTGAACGCTACTCATGCAGGACCAAAAATGGAACTTCGGTATAGTATCTAATCGTTTTTACAGCTGGACGTAGGAGTAACCGTTGAATAAAATTCAGGTTTTTGGCCACTATGGAGACTAAACTAATTTCCCAGGTTTCCACAAAATCCTGAATTCCTGTTTCCATGTCTTTATTTTCCACAAAATGAAAACTGTGCTTTTTTTCTTTAAAAAAGTAATGCAAAAACCCTTTATTGTCCGTTTGCGAAGCCGTGAGGCCCGTACTTTGGGATTTTATGTGAAGCACGCGAAGTGGCGATTGATGTAGGTCCAACGTTTCGGAAAGCGTACTGATTACCTTGTTTCTATAAATGCAGTTATAGTCGGTTACAAAAGCTATATTTTTAATTCCGTTAAATTTCGCACTTTCAGGAATTACCAAAACGGGACATTTCACTTTTGTAATTACATCACAGGTGTTGCTACCCATTTCGTTTCTGTTCATTTTGGAAGTTCCCTTCGTGCCCATTAAGATGTAATCAATCTCTTTTTCGGCAACTTGTTTTCTGATGGCTTCCACTAAATTTAAACCTTCGTGAAGTGAAAAAAAACAGTGATTGGGGTTTTTCGCCAAGAAGTTGCACGTCTTTAGTTCCTCCTTCAAAAGCACTGTAGGATTTTGTGCGATCTGCATTTCAGAGGAGGGATCTAATAAATCTTCCTCCACTTCGTCAACAAAAAATGACTTTTTAAAAGAAGCGTGAAGAATATAAAAATTCACGGGAACATCGGCAAAATAGTCCAGCGCATACCTAATGGCATTGTGTGAATTTTCAGAAAAATCCGTTGGGATCAAAATATTCTTCATTGCATCAAATTCTTACCGACAAAAATATCTGAATAGATTGTGATAGAAAATGATAAAAATCAGTTTAGGAGGAAATTCTTTGCAGTTTCGAATTATTCAATATCACGCAAACCATCAATATCCATAATGCGAATATCGCGCCCTTCAATTTCTATGATTCCATCCTTTTTAAAATCGGAAAGTGTACGAATCAAACTTTCGGTAGCTATTCCGGCAGTGGTGGCCAAATCATTGCGTGAAATACGCAGGGGGGCATCTGGTCTTTTGTTCATTATTTCCGCAAACTGAAGGATGGTACTGGCGGTTTTTTTACGAACGGAACTATAAGCCATTTTAACCAATTGCTCTTTTATATCGGAAAGATTGTCTGTGAGCAGGTTCATAAGTTCCAAAGAAATGTCTTGGCTTTTTTTCAGGATATCTTTTACATATTTTTTTGAAATGCCCACAATTTCGGTGTCTTCAACCGCAGTGGCGGTTTCATTGTAGGGAAAATTATCGTCAAAGGAAGTGAAGCCCAAAAAGTCATCCGCTTTGTAGAGTCCAGTGATCAATTCCTTGGCATTGTTATCCATTGTGTGTGTTTTTACAACGCCTTTCAAAATAAGAAACAGACTGTTAGAGTGGTCGCCCTTTCGGTAAACGGCTTCGCTCTTTTTATAAATAGCCGGTTCACCTTCGTCACAAAAAAAGTTTTTCAATTGGTTCAGGTTTCGTGGATTGTCATCATTTTCAGAGTGATTAGCTTCAGAACTTTGTTGGCGCATTGACAATATAATCGACTTTGCCAAACGGCTTTCCACTGCGCTCAGCAGTTCCTGTTCATCAAAGGGTTTGGTTAGGTAATCATCTGCACCCATTTCCATTCCTTTGCGGATTTCCTTGTGTTCGGTTTTGGCAGAAAGAAAAATAAAAGGAATGTGCTTTGTGCTTTCCTCTGCAGAAATTGCTTCAAGCACGCCGTAGCCATCTATTTCGGGCATCATAATATCACAAATAATTATGTTCGGGGTTTCCTTTAGTGCTTTTTCGATCCCTATTTTACCGTTTGGTGCAGTAAAAACTTTATAGTCCGAAAGCTCCAAAAGTTCCGCTGTGTTCTCTCTTAATGCGGTGTCATCTTCAATGAGAAGTATTGTTTTCATTTTTAATCTTTTTTATATTTAATTTTCCAAGGCATTGCCTCGTTTTGATTTTTTGTACAGATAACTATCAGAGTTTGAATATGATCCCTGGAGGTCTTTTTCGCCAATATAGTTTATTCTTCGTTGTTTTTTATGGGGAAAGAAATGGTAAACATACTTCCCCTATTTTCTTTACTTTCAAAAGTAATTGTGCCGCCAAGGTTTTCCAAATGGCCCTTCACAATGTTAAGGCCAATGCCTGTGCCTTGGTCCAAAAGTGCGTTCTCTGCGCGGAAATATCTATTGAAAATAAATTTCTGCTCCTTTTGGGGTATGCCCATCCCCTCATCACATATTTTTATGGTAAGAAAATTATTTTTAAAAGTAACCTCTACATCAATTGTGGTATGTTCCGGCGAGTATTTTATGGCGTTGTTGATAAGGTTTGTAAGTGATAACTCAAGGATTTTTTCGTCAAAATTTAAGGTTATATCATCAATATTGGTCGGATAGTTTATCTTCTGCCCGTCCTTCAGCAACATATTTGCGTTATAAATTACCTCGTTGATAACCTTGCTCAGCGGGAAAGTGTCAAACTTATAGGTGGCTTTTCCAGATTCCAGACGTTCAATGGACAGAAAATCATTCAAGATATTGTTCAGGTATTTTACTTTGTTCTGAATGGTTTTTAAATGCTTTTCCCTTTTATCCTGTTGGTAGGTTTCGATATATTTTCCGGCAAGTGTGGCAGCAATAAGAATACTGGTTAAGGGTGTTTTAAACTCATGCGAAACCAGAGAAAGAAACTTGGTTTTCAATTCATTTAGTTCACGCTCCTTACGCAGCGATTCCTTCATTTTATTTTCTGCTTCTTGCCGTTTTGTTACTTCTTCTTTTAATTCCTTGACAGTTTGACTTAATACTTGGGTCCGTAATTCAATTTTTTGCTCTAAATGTGAGTTCAGTTCTACTATTTCCAACTCATGGTTTTTGCGAACTGTAATATCTGTTACCAAAGCCATTACATATCTGCTGCCGTATATTGAAAAGGGGTTGAGACCAGCTTCCACAGGAAAAGTACTTCCGTCCTTACGCCTGCCATACAGATCGCGACCGTGGCCCATCTGGCGCGGATCGCTTTTTTCCATAAATTCATCTACTTGATGATGGTGGTTGTTATGGTATTTCAAAGGTATTAATATATTAAGATTCTTACCCAAAAGCTCGCCGGGTGCGTATCCAAACATTCTGTCTGCCGCTTCATTTGAAGTAACTATTTCCTGCATTTTATTGACAATGACAATGCCCTCTGAAATCGATTCAGATAGAATTTTGAAAATATTATCTTTTTTTTCCTCAAAAACCTTCATCCCCCAAAAGTAAGTATTTTAAACAGTTTTTGCGAACTGATTTATATCATAAAATTCCATTAGAAAACTGTTTAGTTTTACATATTAATTAATCATATATAAAATAATTATGGGATTCGTGGACAAACCTCAGCTTGTGTTTTACCAAAAAATGGGGGAACTGTTTTACGCAATTGCCGCGGCTGACAAAGTGGTGCGTAAGGAAGAATACAACGCACTGAAAAATATGGTGTTGGCTGAATGGAAAAACCTTGATGATTACAAGGACCCTTTCCATACCGATGCCGCATATCAAATTGAAGTAGTTTTTGATTGGTTTGATTATGAACAATTGGATGCTAAAGACTGTTTTGAAAGTTTTGCCGATTATAAAAACGAACATCCCAAGCTGTTTACCAAAGAGCGAAAAGACCTGATTTGGAAAACCGCAAACACCATTGCTAGTTCCTTTGCAGGAAAAAACAAAAGCGAAGTGATTATGCTCTCAAAACTGAAAATGCTATTGAAAGATTAATGAGAATAACATAGCCTTTCATTTTTTTCACCATCATTCTTTCCTTATTTTTATGATTTAAAACCCAAAACATGAAAATTTTTCTGTCAATATTAATTCTCTTCACTTTATTCTCCTGTAAAAACGATCCAAAAAAGGAGGATATTGAAATTAATACGGATACCAATACCGAAGAAAATATAGATTCCTTGCGAGGTTCCGACAGAAATTTTGAGATGCAGCAAAAAACCCTCAATCTAAAACGGCGGGAACTATTAGAGAAAAAAGATTCAAAAGCCGAACTAGAAAACCTGGTTATTTCAAAATCATTTTTTAAGGAAGGCAATTGGTACACTTTGGATTTTAATTATCCTTACCTCAACGAAAAAATTAAACCTCAATTTGAAAATTTCAACGAATACATCAGCAAACATTATGTAGATGTTAAAAGCGTGGAAAAACAAATTTTGGAAGAAAAAAGGCTTTGCGACTCCTTGGGAATTCCAAAGCAAAACGAAATGCGAATGGTAGATTATAAAATCTACAACCTCAACGACCGGCTTATAAGCGTACTTTTTTACAAAGAAAACCATTACACCGGTGCAGCCCACGCAGCCTATACTTTTGATTGTTTGAACTTTGATCTGGAACGGGCAACATTTATGAACTATGAAGATTTCTTCAACAATGGGTCCGAAGAAGAACTTCGCGAAATTTTGAACGAACTTTTAAAGGAAAAAATTAATAGTGGCGAAATGTATTACGATTGCTGGGCAATTTCGGCAGATGATTTTTTCAACGCCAAAAACAATTTCGTCATAAACGATGATGTTGTGGAATACTATTTTGACGATTGCGTGATTTGTCCATCCTATACCGGAACCTATTCCATTAAAATTCCCTTGAAGTTGTTGATGCCTGTTTTAAAAAAATACAAAAAGAACCCTTTGCTCGGCTGATATTACAGAAAATGAATTAAGAAGAAAGTGGGAAGAAAAAAAAACTTCAATCAAATTGTTTAGCCATCATTAATTAGAATTGGAAAAACAGATAAATGAAAAGCAACTTCAAAGATATAATAAACTCCGAAACGCCAGTTCTGGTTGACTTTTTCGCAGATTGGTGCGGCCCCTGCAAAATGTTGGCTCCCATACTGAAACAAGTGAAGGACGAACTGGGTGATGCAGTGAAAATTGTGAAAATTGACGTTGACAAAAACCAACCGCTGGCAGCGGAATTCCAAGTGCGCGGTGTACCAACGATGATTCTTTTCAAAAACGGAAAACAGCTTTGGCGACAAAGCGGCGTCTTACAGAAAAACGATTTGATTTCAATAATAAATCAACACAGAAATTAATGAATTTGAACCAATATATAGACCATACCTTACTAAAAGCAACCACCACTCCAGACGACATTATTAAACTTTGCAACGAAGCCAAAAAGTATAATTTTTACGCAGTCTGCGTAAACAGTTGTTATATTCTTTTGGCAGCTAACCAATTGAAAAATTCTGATGTAAAAGTTGCCGCGGTAGTTGGTTTTCCTTTGGGTGCAAGCAGCTGCCATGCCAAAGTCTGTGAAGCGGAGCAATGCGTAAATGATGGTGCTGATGAAATTGATATGGTACTGAATATAGGTTTGT
>DAIMFZ010000065.1:10655-11728 GCA_036724225.1 Aequorivita sp. | reverse complement strand
GTTAAAAAGTTGCACGAAAAAGGAGTGAAAGTAATTTCTGAAATTGAGTTCGCTGCAAAGTATACGAAAGCGACAATAGTTGGAATTACCGGCAGTAACGGAAAAACCACCACCGCAAGTCTGACTTACGAATTGCTGAAAAACGACGGCATAAATGTGGCTTTGGGAGGCAATATCGGAAGTAGTTTTGCAGAACAGGTTTCTGAGGGAAAGTATGAAAATTTCGTACTCGAACTCAGCAGTTTTCAACTGGACGGTATTGAAACCTTTGCGCCACACATTGCAGTTTTAACAAATTTGAGTCCGGATCATTTGGACAGATATGATTATAAATATGAAAATTATATCGCTTCAAAATTCAGGATAACGATGAACCAATCGTCGCAGGACTATTTTATTTATGACGCAGATGATGTGGAAATATTGAGATGGCTTTCGAAAAATACAATCAAATCGCAACTGCTTCCTTTTTCAACCAAAAAAGAAGTGAAGCAGGGAGCATTTAAAAGAAATAACGAAATAATGATAACAATAGACAATAATAAATTTACTATGCCAATCGCAACAATAGGAATACAAGGGGAACACAACGTAAAAAACGCAATGGCCGCCAGTATGGTTGCCACATTATTAAAGGTGAGAAAACAGACTATTCGTGAAAGTTTGGAAGGTTTTCAGGGCGTTGAGCACAGACTTGAAAAGGTTTTGAAAATCAATAATGTGATGTACATCAACGACAGCAAAGCCACAAATGTAAACGCAACTTTCTACGCCTTGGACAGTATGGAAAACCCTACAGTTTGGATTGTTGGGGGTGTGGACAAGGGCAACAATTACAGCGAACTTTTGCCCTTGGTAAACGAAAAAGTGAAAGCGATAATATGTTTGGGTGTTGACAATGAAAAAATAATAAACGCCTTCGGAAATATTGTGGATACAATTATAGAAACCGATTCCATGGCAATGGCAGTACAAATTGCATACAAATTGGCAGAACGCAACAATACTGTATTGCTTTCGCCAGCCTGCGCGAGTTTTGATTTATTTGAAAATTATGAAGACCGCGGAAGACA
>DAIMFZ010000065.1:1626-10555 GCA_036724225.1 Aequorivita sp. | reverse complement strand
TTTTTAGAAACCAGAAACTATAAACTTTTTAAGTGAAAAACATTTTCCAATACATACAGGGCGATAGGGCAATTTGGGGCATAGTTTTCCTTTTGGCGTTATTTTCCTTTTTACCTGTTTACAGCGCAAGCAGCAATTTGGCTTACTTGTATGGTGATGGAAGTACGTTGCCATATCTGCTTACGCATTTTGCACATTTGGTATTGGGGATAGCCATTTTGTACGGCGTCCATAAAATTCCATATAACTATTTTCGGGGCTTGTCTATTATTGCAATTCCCGTGATTATTCTGCTTTTAATTATAACAATCGCGGAAGGAACGACCATTGAAGGTGCCAACGCCAGTAGATGGATACGCGTGCCGTTTGTTGGGGTTACGTTTCAAACTTCAACTTTGGCGGGGGTGGTTTTGATGGCATATGTAGCGCGCTATTTATCACGGATAAAGGATAAAGATGTTACATTCAAGGAAACCATTTTACCCCTTTGGGTGCCAGTTTTTATTGTACTTGCATTAATTCTTCCTGCAAACTTTTCTACCACGGCTATCTTCTTTTCAATGGTTGTGTTGTTGGTATTCATAGGCGGGTATCCTTTAAAATATCTGGGAATAATCTTGGGCGTAGGATTGGTTTTTCTCACGTTATTTGTGATCTCCGCGAAAGCATTTCCCGGCGTTTTCCCCAACCGTGTGGATACTTGGATTAGTAGGGTTGAAAATTTTAGCGATAATAAAGACACCGAAGCGGATTACCAAATAGAAAAAGCTAAAATAGCCATTGCGTCCGGCGGAATAACTGGTGTAGGGCCTGGCAAAAGCGTTCAGAAAAACTTTTTGCCGCAGTCGTCTTCAGATTTTATTTACGCAATAATCGTGGAAGAATTCGGCCTAGTGGGGGGCCTATTTTTAATGGTGCTGTACTTGTTTTTATTGTTCCGGATTGTGGTGGTTGCACACAAATCAACTTCCGTTTTTGGGAAACTGTTGGTCATTGGCGTAGGCCTACCCATTGTTTTTCGGGCGATGATAAATATGGCCGTTGCGGTGGAATTATTCCCGGTAACGGGGCAAAATTTGCCATTGATCAGTAGCGGAGGAACATCTATATGGATGACGTGTTTGGCTCTGGGAATGGTGTTGAGCGTAAGCGCAAAACGTGAAGTAGTAGCTAAAGAGGAAGCAGAAGAAAATCCATTGGATATTTTAAGCGAAACAATTTGAAACCAAAATTCATCATAAGCGGCGGCGGAACTGGAGGTCACATTTACCCAGCGGTTGCCATTGCGAACGAGTTAAAGACCCGTTTCCCCGATGCTGAATTTTTGTTCGTTGGCGCCCAAGATAGAATGGAAATGGAAAAAGTGCCACAAGCTGGTTATAAAATTATAGGTCTTTGGATTTCTGGTTTGCAAAGAAGTTTATCGATTCAGAATTTGGCTTTTCCCTTAAAACTGGTTTCCAGTTTGCGGAAATCCCAAAAAATATTGAAAGAATTTAAACCTGATGTTGCAATAGGAACTGGAGGTTATGCCAGTGCGCCCTTATTGAGAATGGCGGCCTTGCGAAAAATTCCGTGTGTGATTCAAGAACAGAACAGTCACGCTGGAATTACAAACAAGTGGCTAAGTAGTAAAGTTCAAAAAATATGCGTGGCTTATGAAGGGATGGAAAGGTTCTTCCCCTCTGAAAAAATAAAACTTACTGGTAATCCAGTTCGGCAGGATTTACTGGAAATTTCTTCAAAAAAGGAGGAAGCAATGGGTTTTTTTAATTTAAAAAATGATAAAAAAACGCTCTTGGTTTTAGGTGGAAGTTTGGGTGCGCGAAGGATCAACAAATTGATTGAAAAATCACTGCCGTTTTTTGAAAGGAACAATTTGCAAGTTATTTGGCAATGCGGAAAATTTTATGAGGAAACCTATAAAAACAAAGCGATGAAAACAGTGCATATTCACGCATTTTTAAATAGAATGGATTTGGCGTATGCCGCGGCAGATTTTATAATTTCAAGAGCGGGCGCGCTGTCGGTTTCGGAATTGTGTTTGGTTGGAAAACCCGTTGTTTTCATCCCGTCGCCTAACGTGGCGGAAGATCACCAAACCAAAAACGCAATGGCAATTTCAGAAAAAAATGCTGCGTTGCTAATAAAAGAAAGTGATTTGGATTCCATTTTTGAAAGCGAATTTTCAGAATTGATTGCTTCCGAAGTGAAACAAAAGACACTTTCGGAAAACATTAAAAAACTCGCAAAACCGAATGCCACAAAAGATATAGTTGAGGAAATCGAAAAATTATTAAAGACCAAACCTTGAAAGATTTAAACCAAATACAAACCTACTACTTCGTCGGCATCGGCGGCATTGGGATGAGCGCGCTTGCGCGTTATTTCAAGATGCAGGGAAAGGCTGTTTTTGGGTACGACAAAACTGCGACCGATTTAACCAATGAATTAATTTCCGAAGGAATTCCAGTTACTTTCACTGATGAAATTTCGGAGATTCAAGAAGAAGTACTTGTAAAGGAAAACGTATTAGTGGTTTTCACGCCAGCTATTCCGAAGCACAACAAGATTTTGAATTATTTCTTTTCGGAAGATTTCCACATCGTGAAACGTGCAGAACTTTTGGGTGAAGTTTCAAAAAATACGCTTTGTCTTGCAGTTGCTGGAACACATGGAAAAACAACGACTTCGGCAATTCTGGGGCATTTGTTGGCAGAATGTAATATGCCCGTAACCGCTTTTTTGGGTGGAATTGCAGAGAATTACAATTCAAATTTTATATATAAAGGCAGCGAAATAACCGTTGTGGAAGCAGACGAATTTGATCGTTCGTTCCTTCAGTTACGGCCCGATATTGCTTGCATAACCTCTATTGATGCGGACCATTTGGATATATATGGAGATGCGGTTGAAATAGAAAATGCGTTTAGAACTTTTGCGCAATTGGTTGAAAAGGAGGAAAATGTTTTCATAAATAAAAATCTGCCACTGGACGGAATGACCGTAGCAGTTGAAGAAAAAGCCGATTATGAAGCTCAGAATGTAAAAATTAAAGATGGTGCATATCTTTTCAACTTAAAAACCCCGAACGGAATTTTGGAGAATTTAACCTTCAATCTACCTGGACGACATAACCTTTCAAATGCCATTATGGCTTTGGGCATGGCAATTCTCGCAGGCTCCCCAACCGATTGTCTGCCCAAAGCTTTGGCAACTTTTAAAGGTGTTAGACGTCGTTTTTCATATAAAATCAAAACTGATGAATTGGTTTTGATAGATGATTATGCCCATCATCCCACAGAAATAGATGCGCTCTTTCAAGCAGTGGATGAAATGTACCCGACCGATCATAAACAAATTGTTTTTCAGCCACATCTTTTCAGTAGAACAAGAGATTTTGCAGAAGATTTCGCAAAAAGTCTTTCACAATTTGATGAGGTGGTGCTGCTGGATATTTATCCCGCACGCGAAGAACCCATTGAAGGGATCACTTCAGAATGGCTTTTGGACCAAATAATTGCAGATAAAAAAAGTTTGGTATTCAAATCGGCGTTGCCTGAAGTATTGTTGAACTCAAAATGCAGAATAAAACTTCTTGTAGGTGCTGGAGATATTGGAGTGGAAGTAAATAAACTAACAAAAATATTGAGGAATGAAGCGTAGTCTTGAAATATTAAAATTTTTGGTATTGCTGGGGTTGATTGCTTTTCTTTTCAGCTTCACAAAAACGCGAAATGACGCCAGAAAAATCAAGAAACTGGACGTGGAATTTGTGGATGAAAACAGTCCATTTATCACTTATAATACAGTTAATAAATTGTTGATACAAAATCATGACAAGGTAACGAGCATTGGTAAAGAAACTTTAGTTTTGAAGGAGATGGAACGCAGACTGCTTGAAAACCCTATGATTCGTGATGCACAGGTCTATCTGTCTGTGGACGGTACGTTGGGCGCAAAAATAGAACAACGCAAACCTTTGGGCCGGGTGTCCGCTTCACCGGATTATTATTTGGACGCAGACGGAATGAAGATGCCATTGTCTGATGTTTACTCTGCAAGAGTGCCCATTATTACAGGCAGTTCAAAAAATAATTTCAACGAAGTTACGCAGCTTTTATTGAAAATTGAGAATGATGAATTTATGAAAACAATCGTGGTGGGGATAGACCGAAAAGCAGATGGCGATTTAGAATTGGAGTTGCGAAAAACGGATTTTAAAGTGCTTTTCGGAAAACCTGAAAACATAGAAAAAAAGTTTCAAAATTTTAAAGCTTTTTATAAAAAAACAAAACAAGACAGTACGCTGTATAGCTACAATATGGTAAACTTGAAATTTGACAATCAGGTAATTGCCACAAAAAAGTAAGGCCATGGAAAACGATAATATTGCTGTAGGATTGGATATAGGAACTACCAAAATAGTTGCTATGATTGGTAGGAAAAACGATTACGGCAAAATGGAAGTATTGGGGATTGGAAAAGCAAAAAGTCTTGGGGTGCACCGTGGCGTTGTGAACAACATTACCCAAACCATTCAATCCATCCAGCAGGCGGTGCAGGATGCCGAAACCGCTTCGGGGATGAAGATTAAAGAAGTGGTGGTGGGTATTGCTGGCCAACATATACGTAGCCTTCAGCACAGTGATTACATTACACGTCCCAATGGTGAAGATGTTATCAGCGAAGAAGATATAGACAGACTTTGCAACCAAGTGCACAAATTGGTAATGCTTCCTGGCGAAGAAATACTTCACGTTTTGCCGCAGGACTTTAAGGTGGATGGCCAAGCCGAAGTAAAAGAGCCCATCGGCATGTACGGCGCGCGATTGGAAGCTAATTTCCATGTGGTGGTTGGGCAGGTTTCTTCAATTAGAAATGTGGGTCGCTGCATAAAAAGTGCTGGATTGGAACTTTCGGCAATCACTTTGGAACCGTTGGCCTCTGCAAAAGCTGTTTTGAGCCAAGAGGAAAAAGAAGCTGGCGTTGCCTTGATTGATATAGGTGGCGGAACAACGGATTTGGCAATTTTTAAAGACGGCATCATTCGCCACACGGCGGTAATCCCTTTCGGTGGAAATGTGATTACCGAAGACATAAAAGAAGGCTGTTCCATTATTGAAAAACAAGCCGAACTTCTGAAAATAAAATTCGGTTCAGCGTGGCCGGGAGAAAATAAAGACAACGAAATTGTTTCAATCCCGGGTCTTCGCGGAAGAGAGCCCAAGGAAATCAGTTTAAAAAATCTTTCAAAAATAATCCATGCGCGGGTCATCGAGATTATCGAACAAGCTTATTTGGAAATCAAAAATTACGGGCACGAGGATCCAAAAAAGAAACTTATAGCAGGAATAGTACTTACCGGAGGCGGGGCGCAACTCCAACATATTAAACAATTGGTGGAATACATCACTGGAATGGACACTCGCATTGGCTATCCCAATGAGCATTTAGCAGGCGATAGCGATCCCGAAACCACCAGCCCGATGTACGCCACGGCAGTAGGTTTGGTGCTGAACAGTTTGGAAAGCAAAGAGAAATCATCACTGATGAAACGTTTTTCGCACGATGAATCCTTTCAACAAAAAGAAGAGGAATCAGACGAGGTAGAAACTAAACATGAAACTGGAAAAAAAGGAAAAATGAACAAGGAAAAAGAGCAGAAGACCTCAAAAAAGTTTTTTGATAAATGGGCGGAGAAATTCAAGGAATTTCTCGATAACGCGGAATAAAAAAGTATTCATTATTCAGTAGCAGTAAGCAGTAAGAAAAAAAATTGAAAAAAAATAAAACTATGAGCAGCAAAACAGAATTTGACAACATTTCATTCGACCTGCCCAAGAACCAATCCAACGTGATAAAGGTGATTGGTGTTGGCGGAGGAGGTAGTAATGCCATTAACCATATGTTCAGCCAGGGCATAAAGGGAGTTGACTTTGTAATCTGCAATACAGATTCGCAAGCATTGGAAAACAGCCCGGTGCCAAACAAAATCCAATTGGGTGTTTCCCTTACGGAAGGTCTGGGAGCTGGTGCAAACCCTAAAGTAGGCGAGCAGTCTGCCGTGGAAAGCATGGAGGAAATTCGCAATATGCTTACCACCAATACTAAAATGATTTTTATCACAGCTGGAATGGGTGGTGGCACAGGTACTGGAGCAGCTCCGATCATTGCCAAAATGGCTAAGGATTTGGACATACTTACCGTTGGGATTGTTACCATTCCTTTTCAGTTTGAAGGAAAAACAAGAAACGACCAAGCCCAGATTGGGGTGGAGAAACTACGCCAAAATGTGGATTCGTTGGTGGTCATCAACAACAATAAATTGCGTGAAGTCTATGGAAACCTCGGTTTTAAAGCAGGCTTTTCAAAAGCTGATGAAGTTTTGGCCACCGCTGCTCGTGGTATAGCCGAAGTTATTACCCACCACTACACCCAAAACATTGACCTTCGCGATGCCAAGACCGTACTTGCAAATAGCGGCACCGCCATTATGGGTAGCGCCACAGCTTCTGGTGCCAACAGGGCGAAAGAAGCCATTGGCAGAGCGTTGGATTCGCCATTGCTCAACGACAATAAAATTAAGGGAGCCAAAAACGTATTGCTGCTTATCGTTTCCGGTTCCGATGAAATTACCATTGATGAAATTGGCGAAATAAGTGACCACATTCAGGATGAAGCTGGCCACGGCGCCAACATAATTATGGGTGTTGGCGATGAGGAAAGTCTTGAGGGCTCTATCTCTATCACTGTAATTGCTACGGGTTTTAATATGGAACAACAAAACGAAATTGTAAATACAGAAACCAAAAAAATCATTCACACCCTAGAGGATGAACAAAAGGCAGAGCAAGACCTTACACCAAAAGCGACTGCCACTTCTGTTCGGTTGCCTGATACACTCTTAACTATGAAGCCTAAATCCGAGGTTTCAGTTGTAAAACATACACTATTTGATGAAGTGGAAGTGGAAGAAAAATCACCTTTTGAAGGTTATATCAAAACTTCGGAATTGCTTAAAAAATTAAAAGTTTCATATGAAGAAGTAGAAGTTGAGAAAATTGAAGAGTTCAGCCAAGTAGAAATCAATAAAATAAATGTGAACGAGTTTGTGATTATTGAAGCGGCTAAAAAACTGGAAACCGAAATAGTGACTACTGCTGAAACTATTTACGAAGAAAGTGATGAGCAGATATTGATGTTCGATCTTCCTATCAATTCTACCATAAAAAAAACAGTTGAAAATGAAGAGAAAGAAGAAACGGTTTTCCTCAGTTTGAATGAAATAGAAGTTCAGGACCATGTTGAGATTGTTCCAATTACCGAAGTTTCTGGTGATGGAATAAAACGCTATAGTTTGGATGATTACCAAGAAATGGAAAACCATTTAACCAATGCTAAGCCTTCAAAAATAGCAGTTACTGACGATGACTATGACGAAGAAATTGTTTTTGAAAAAAGAACCATTTCAGAGCCGAGCACAAAGGAAACGGAAATTAATGGAGAAGAAGACCCGCTGAATTCACCAATATCAAAAATTTTGAGCGACCGCACCGAAGAGCGCAAGATGAAGATGAAGGAGTTCAATTATAAATTCAAAAACAGTCCTTCCCGCATAGATGAAATTGAAAAACAGCCAGCCTACAAGCGCATGGGAATTGACCTAAACGAAACCAAAAGAGAACCTAATATTTCAAGAACTTCGGTAAATACAGAGGAGGACGAAATTGAATTGCGCAAAAACAATTCATTTCTTCACGACAATGTGGACTAAGTGATATTTTTTCACTTAAAGCAGGGGCCCAAATTTTCTTTATGGAGATTGGGCTTTTTTATTGAATAGTACTTTCATCTATAAATCTATTTATTCGAGTTTCGCATTTCAGCTAAATTAAGTATCTTCGTGGGCTATTAAAAAATTAAGAAATGAGCTTACAGGACAAAGTGATGGATGCTATGAAAACTGCAATGAAAGCGAAGGATGCACAGTCTTTGGAAGCATTGCGTTCCATTAAATCTGCCTTGCTTTTGGCACAGACCGAAACAGGTTCAAAAGCCGATTTGAGTGAAGAAGAAGAAATTAAATTACTTCAGAAACAAGTAAAACAACGAAAGGAAAGCGCAGCAATTTACACTGAACAAAACCGTCTTGACCTCGCTGAACCAGAATTGGCACAGGCAAAAGTAATAGAGCAATTTTTACCACAACAATTAAGTGAAGAGGAAGTTAGCAAAATTGTGGAGCAAATCATCGCAGAAACAGGAGCATCGTCAATGGCTGATATGGGCAAGGTTATGGGCTTGGCAAGTGCAAAGCTAGCTGGAAAAGCTGATGGTAAAACAATCTCAACTGTAGTAAAGGCGAAACTTTCATAGTTAGAAATAATAAGTTATTGTGTTATTTAGTTTGAATGAACTTGATTAATTTATTTTTGAATATTGAATATTGAATATTGAATATTGAATATTGAATATTGAATATTGAATATTGAATATTGAAAATGGCCCCGTGGCGCAACTGAATAGCGCATCAGATTTCGGCTCTGAGGGTTGGGGGTTTGAATCCCTCCGGGGTCACGAATAAATGAAAAGGGAGAAAAAAGTTATGAGCTTGCTCAAGAAACTTTTTTCTCCCTTTTCATTTTCAAAGCGGAGCTTTGAGGGATCACCGCAGGTAATCCTTTCGTGAAATATAAAAGTTTTGAGCTTGCTCAAGAAACTTTTTTCTCTCTTTTCATTTTCAAAGCGGAGCATTGAGGATGCCCATAGCGAATTCTAAATTTTAGGTTATTCTTTGGAATTTGCTCAAGAGACTTTCTCCCTTTTTTTCTTGCCCAAAGAAGATATATCAAATTTTCCTTCATTAAAACTGTGTTAATTAATACTCCTTTAATAGTAACCTCTCCCAACAATTTCTAATTTTAAT
>DAIMFZ010000065.1:0-1526 GCA_036724225.1 Aequorivita sp. | reverse complement strand
GTGTTAATTAATACTCCTTTAATAGTAACCTCTCCCAACAATTTCTAATTTTAATCTTCAAAAGAAGTTAAACTAAACACGCACATTATGTTCACAGTTATCAAGGGAATTCCCGAGGATATTTTGGGAATAGTTATTTCTGGGAAAACCACTGAAGAAGATTATGATCAACTAAATCCGCTATTGGAAAAACACAAAATGGAACACGGCACCATTAAGTTTTTTGTTGAAATAGACGAGTTGAACTATACCGCAAAAGCCATGTGGGAGGATTTTAAAACGGGACTTCACTATTGGCACGATATAAAAGCATTAGTTATCGTAACCGATAAACAATGGTTAGAAAAATCAATTGAAGCTTTAGGAGCTATCATTCCGGGAATGACAATGAAAGGTTTTGAACTTAATGAACGCCAGAAAGCCCTTGAATGGCTGAAGGTTTGGAAAGGATAACAACTAATTTCGCATTGCAGAGCAACTTCTATTTCACACCCCGAATTGTTTTAAATGATGGTCCAAATGTTTGTATTGCATTTGGCCCCACTGCTGCGGTGTAAATTTCCCAAAAATGGGATGTGGCTCCCATTCAGTTTGGTTTTTCTTTTCATGGAATTTATGGATTAACTTTAGAAGTTCCGTCTTTTCGGTTTCAAAATCTTTACTACCAGAAATTTTAAAGGACTTAGCAGTGGGCAAATTCTGGCGCCACGGCTTATCGTTATAAAGGGATTTTTTGAAAAGAAACGCCAAAGGGAAAAACTGCTTTTTTATATTCCCTTTTCCTAAGGAAACATTCAAGGGTTGCACGCAATGACAAAGCATTTGGCCAATCTCCATTTTCCCCCATTGTCTCTGGCTATCGGCAGTTAGCGCGCTGAGTCTGTTTTTGATTTCAGTATAAGTTGTGATATCAAACAGCGATTTCATAAACTACATTTTTGGTTTTGTCGCCTAAATTTATTTATAATTTTTGATATTCTGCAATTGCGAAAAAGAATTGTTTAAAAAAATATATTCACATTTAAACATTCATTCTTATCTTTAGGGAAACACAAGAATTTTGGAAGAAAACAATTTCTTTTCCATAAAAAACTGGAACGAAGACGACCGCCCACGCGAAAAATTACTATTAAAAGGCCGCATTGCCCTCAGCGACGCAGAACTAATTGCAATACTAATAGGTTCCGGTAGCCGCAACGAAAGCGCCGTTTCCTTAAGCCAACGCATCTTAGCTTCTGTGGGCAACAATTTAAGCGAACTGGGAAGGCTTACCATTCCCGAACTGATGGAGTTCAAAGGCATAGGCGAGGCAAAAGCGATAAGCATAGCTGCCGCAATGGAACTGGGTAGAAGAAGAAGAACCGGCGAGGCTTTGGAGCGGAAAAAAATTACTTCCAGCAACTCTGTTTTTGAGTATGTACAGCCAATAATTGGCGAACTTCCGCACGAAGAGTTTTGGGTGCTCTATCTAAACAATTCAAACAAAGTGATAAAAAGCGTCCAACTCAGCAAGGGCGGTATTACCG
>DAIMFZ010000064.1:0-11962 GCA_036724225.1 Aequorivita sp. | reverse complement strand
AGGGCGGGGATCATATAATGCTTGTGTTATGGATATTAAAATAGCAAAGCAGAGCGAATGAGATTTGGCAATGGTAGCAGATGCGGGTGAGGAATTATTAAAAAACACCTTTGTGGTAGTCAACAATTTTAAGTACACCAGCAAGGAAGAAGTGGCCAATAAAACCAAAGGTTTGCTGTCCGTGGTTTCATCTGCGGCTTCTGCTGCTGGTGCGGATGGTTTAAGTTTGGCCGCAGACGCCACAAGTGTGGGCGTTGGAGTAATGGGCAAGGGATATGTTATAAAAACCGATGCCCTTTTGTACAAACTGGTTTGGAACGATGAAGTGGCCGCTATTTTTTACAATGATTACTGGACTGAGAATGGAGCACTTGACCCAGAAAAAGTTGCAGCTTTTGAAAATTCGAATATCTTTACATTAGAGTATATTGGCACCGAGACCGCTTGGGCTGATTTACAGAGTACGGCATTTACCCAAAAAAATGATGATGAACTTATTGCAGTGGCCACAAAAAAAGCGACCGATGCTGTAATTGCCAAACTTCAAAGAGCCTATGAGGTGTTCCGCACCAAAACCCCTTTGATGAGTGGAGATCCAATTTCGGCAAAAATCGGTATGAAAGAAGGGTTGGAAAAAGGCGATAAATATGAAGTACTGGAACAAGTAATCAATGATGAGGGCAAAACAGAATACAAAAAAGTAGGTCTTATTAAAGTTGAGAAAAATATGATTTGGGACAACCGTTATTTGGCAGACGAAGAGAACCCAACGGAATTGGAATACACCACCTTCAGTGGTTCAAAAAATAAATATTATGCAGGGATGCTAATCAGACAAATAAACTAAAAACAACCAACCTTTATGAAACTATCTCATCTATTTACAACCATCTTTTTTGTGCTTATTGCCAACTTTGGCGCACAGGCTCAATTTAAAAAAGAAAAAGCCCTTGAGGACACCAAAATATGGCGTTACGATATTGAATGTGAGGGCATTGCAAAACAAGGAGCAAAACTTGTAAAAGTTTGGTCCTATTCAAAAAACCCGAAACATGCAATTGCGAGTTCTATGCGCAATGCGGTGCATGGCGTAATCTTTAAAGGATATGCAGGTGGTGGCCAAGGATGTACTTCTTTCCAGCCATTAGTGAATGACCCTTCTGTTGAAGAGAAATACAAAGAATTTTTTGATGAATTTTTTGCCGAAGGTGGCGAGTATTTAAAATATGTATCTGCCGCAACGGATGGTAGCATTGGGCCAGGAGACCGATTGAAAGTAAGCAAACGCGAATATAAAATAGGCGCTGTGGTTACCGTAATGAGCGACCAGCTTAGAAAAAGACTCGAAAAAGAAAATATCATCAAATCCTTAACCAGTGGATTTTAAAAAATTTTAGAAATGAAACAACCAAAATTAATACTGTGCCTCTTGGCAATTTTTAGCATTACAATTAGCTTCGGACAGGCCAAAAAACCAACCTTGATGGTTGTTCCCAGTGATGCGTGGTGCATACAAAATGGATATTCACTAACTTTTGATGATCAGGGTTCCACTAAGAAAATACCTGATTACAAGCGCGCCTTTCAGGAAAATACCGAAGTTTTGCAGGTTATAAGCCAAATAAACGGGATGATGGCAGACCGCGGCTTTCCGCTGAAAAATATGGAATCGGCCATAAAAACCTTAGAGTCCAATAGCGCCGAAGACAACCTGAGACAGTCTAAGGAATCTGGATCTGGTATTTCCGAGAGTCCAATTGATGAATTAAAAAAAGTTGCAAAAGCTGATATAATCATTCAACTTACCTGGACGATCAACAAAACCGGGCCTAAAAAATCCATCAACTTTAATCTCCAAGGTTTGGATTCCTATACAGATAAACAAATAGCTACTGCCACAGGTACTGGGGCACCTTCGTTTTCTGCAGAAACCCCAGTTCTTCTTTCGGAAGCGGTACTATCGCATATGGACAATTTTACGGCTTCATTACAATCTCATTTTGACGACATGTTTGAAAACGGGCGTGAAATCATTGTCCGAATCCAAAAATGGGACGACTGGGATGGCGACCTGGAAACCGAATATGGTGGCGAAGAACTTGGTGTCGTGATTGAGGATTGGCTGCAAGCCAATACGGTAAAGGGAAGGTTCAACACTACTGATATGACAGAGAATATGGCGCTTTTTGAACAGGTACGGATTCCGTTATACAATGACAAAGGAAATGCCTTAGACGCTAATAGATATGTAAAGGAACTGGGTAAATTTTTGAGTAGTGCTCCTTACAATATCCCGAACAAACCAGTCATGAAAGGATTGGGTCGCGCAACTATAATTTTAGGACACAAATAAAAACACTAAACTATGAAAAATTTATTTTTTACAATCGGTGTGCTTTTCACGGTTGCCTTTGGGGCAGCACAAAGCAGCGATTCCAATATTGCACTGGGCACATACATTCCCTACGAAATGGAACAGGTTCCAGCCGCCGCCAGACAAATCCTGGAAACAAAACTGGGGCAAATGGTAACCAAAAATGGTGTTAGCGATGTTTCCTATAATTCGCGATTCATCATCACCCCAAACGTGTCTGTGATGAGTAAGGATATATTAGGGACTGCACCTCCAAAAATCGTACTTAACTTAGACATTACTCTTTATATAGGCGATGGCGTAAATGGCACGCTCTATACCAGCAAAAGTTTTAATGTAAAAGGTGTGGGTTCCAACGAAACCAAGGCATATATTGAGGCTATCAAGAATATGAAAACCAATAGCGAGGATGTTCAAAAGTTTGTAACCGAAGGAAAACAAAAGATCATTGATTTCTTCAACAACAATTGTGAGTTGATCCAAAAGGAAGCAAATACATTGGCTAACCAAAACCGATATGAAGAAGCTTTGGGACTGTTGGTAAATGTTCCTGTGAACAGTACCTGTTATGATAAAGTTGGTAAAAGTTTAAAAACAATGTACCAAAAAACCATAGACCGTGATTGTCAGCTTCAATTGGCAGAGGCTACGGCCATATGGAATGCCAACCAAGACTTGGCAGCCGCGAATGAAGCTGGGGCCATATTGGCGAGCATTGAACCTACTTCATCCTGTTATCCAAACGTAAAATCACTTTTTTCAAAAATTGAAGGAAGGGTAAAGACCCTAAGCGATCGTCCATGGGAATACAAACTGAAAGTATTGGATGCCAACATTGCAATAGCCAAAGGTGCTCAAGAAGTTTTGATGGCCTATGCCAAAAACCAACCCAATACGGTTATGTACAATATTCGCGGCTGGTATTGATTTTAAAATTATGTTATTCGAATAATTCAAGGGCCACCCTAATTTACGGGGTGGTTTTTTTTATTGAACACTCAACTTAATAACCAGATGGGAAACATCACTGTATTTAAAAAGCCAGCACATATAAAAAAGTAAATTGAATCTATCAATTATTTAAGTCAATTTTACGACATTTGAGCCCACATTGAATTCCGCATTGAAAGAAAGAATAATCGCCATATTATTGTTGTTTGTATTGTTTGCACCTGTTGCAACCATATATTCATATCTTCAATACGAAAAATCGGCTGTACGCCGCGAAATAAAAGGAAAGATGATTGCGGGAATGGATCGGGAAGAACTAGTCCTTTTAAAATTCACAAAAGAAGAGACCGAAACAAAACTGCGTTGGGAACATTCCAAGGAATTTGAATACAATGGGCAGATGTATGACATTGTTTCAAAAGAAATAAAAGGCGATTCCATCTTCTTCCATTGTTGGTGGGATTATGTGGAAACCGACCTCAACAAAAAGCTGCAGAAACTGGTTGCCAATGCTATGGACGAAAACGGAAGTAATTGTGATGCACATCTTAACCTCTATAATTATCTCTGCTCCTTTTTCTGCACAGAACTGATTGATTGGCACGCCATAACTTTCCAAAAAACTGAAATTGTATATCAAGATGAAATGCATGCGGACATATTCAATTCCATCCGCATAAGCCCGCCCACACCTCCTCCCAAGTTAAGTTAACTTTTCCAATAGCTCAAAATTTAATCGTTGCCCTTCAAACAGGGCAGCGAGAACTATTGTGTTCCCGAGGAACACGTTAACTAAAATTCAAACCAAAATGAAACAAACATTCATACTTTGGTTATTGTTGGCTTTTGCAGGTAGTTCCTATAGCCAAACAATAACCATCAAAGATCAACAAACCGATGAGCCTGTAGAACTGGCAACACTTACCAGTGCAAATTCAAAACTTTACGCCACAACAAACGCCAAGGGACAGGCGGACATTTCAGCTTTTAAGGATGTGGAAAAGATTGAAATACGCAGTCTAGGCCATAAAACACTTATAAAAAGTTATTCCGAATTGAAAGCAGATAGCTTTATAATTTCACTCGAAAACTCCAATTTTAGTTTAGACGAAGTGGTGATTTCAGGTTCACGTTGGCGACAAAGCAGTGATGATGTACCATCAAAAATCATTTCCATTTCGGCTCGTGAAGTAGCGTTGCAAAACCCACAAACGGCGGCCGACCTTTTAGGCGTTTCGGGGAAAGTGTTTATCCAAAAAAGTCAGCAAGGCGGCGGAAGCCCGATGATACGCGGTTTTGCTACCAGTCGGTTGCTTTATTCCGTCGATGGCGTTCGGATGAACACTGCAATTTTTCGTTCTGGAAACCTTCAGAATGTAATCAATATAGATCCCTTCGCCGTAGAAAATACGGAGGTGCTTTTTGGTCCCGGTTCCGTAATTTACGGAAGTGATGCCATTGGCGGCGTAATGAGTTTTCAAACACTTACGCCAAGCCTTTCCCTTGACGAAAAACCACTTATCACAGGAAAAGCGAATGCGCGCTATTCTTCCGCCAACAAAGAAAAAACAGGCCATTTTGATGTGAATTTGGGCTTTAAAAAATGGGCATTTTTAACCAGCATTACTTCTTGGGATTATGACAACTTGCGCCAAGGAAGCCACGGCCCCGAGGATTACATAAAAGATTATTACGTGCAAAGACAGGACAGTACAGATGTTGTGATAACACAGGAAGATAAATTGTTACAAATTCCTTCCGCCTATTCCCAAATAAACATGATGCAGAAAATCCGTTTTCAACCAAACGATCGTTGGGATTTTCAATACGGTTTCCACTACTCAGAAACTTCTTCTTACGGAAGATATGACAGGCACACACGCGTTCGCAATGGAACCGCCCGTTACGCCGAATGGGATTACGGCCCACAGATTTGGATGATGAACAATCTTAATGTGAGCTACAACGCCAACAATTCCGTTTTTGATGGAATGAGTCTTCGTCTTGCGCATCAATGGTTTGAAGAGAGCAGAATTGATAGATCTCTTAATAAAACCGAGCGCAACACCCAAAGTGAGGAAGTAGCTGCATATTCAGTAAATCTTGACTTTAAAAAAGCTACAGGCGCAAAAAACACTTTTTTCTATGGCATTGAATACGTGTTGGACGATGTGAATTCGGAAGGGGAGTTGACAGATATTTCTACGGGAATTTCTGAACCGGGTCCAGCCCGCTATCCGCAAGCAAAATGGCAATCGTTAGCGGCTTATGTTACTGACGAATTTAAGGTTTCGGACCAATTTACCTTGAGCGCCGGCGCACGTTACAACCATATTTTGCTCGACGCCGAATTTGATACTACTTTTTATCCATTTCCTTTTACTGAAGCAAATTTGAGCAATGGCGCACTTACCGGAAGTTTGGGTGGTGTTTATCGGCCAGATAGTTCATGGGTTATCAGTGCCAATTTGGGCACGGCCTTCCGTTCACCAAATGTGGACGATCTGGGGAAAGTTTTTGATTCGGAGCCCGGAAGCGTTGTGGTTCCCAATCCAGATTTAAAACCCGAATACGCCTATAATGCCGATTTGGGAATTGCCAAGGTTTTTGGAGATGTAGTGAAAGTTGATATTACTGGATATTATACCCATCTTAAAGACGCCCTTGTGCGCCGTGATTTTCAATTAAACGGTTTGGACAGCATTGTGTACCAAGGTGAATTGAGCCAAGTACAGGCCATCCAAAACGCCGCGATTGCTAAAGTTTATGGAGTTCAGGCTGGCGTGGAGGTAAAATTGCCAAAGGGCTTTGGTTTTTCAACCGATGTGAACTTCCAAAAAGGGGAAGAGGAACTGGACAATGGCGAAACAAGCCCATCGCGGCACGCTTCTCCATTTTTCGGAGTTTCCCGTTTAAACTACATGGCCAACAAATTGAGTATGGAGTTGAATGTTAACTATCAAGCTAAGCGTGATTTTGACGACCTACCCGAAGGAGAAAAAGACAAAACAGAGTTTTATGCTTTAGACAAAAACGGGAATCCCTATTCCCCGTCCTGGTACACTCTAAATTTTAAGGCATTGTACAAAATGACCGATACTTTTGACGTTAGCGGTGGCATTGAGAACTTGACAGACCAACGTTACCGTCCCTACAGTTCTGGTATTTCGGGAGCTGGAAGAAATTTTATGCTTGCGTTAACGGCACATTTTTAGTGAAAATAAAGCCGTCTTTTTCATAAAGAGGTTATAGGTATTAACTTTTTTATTATATTTGGGTAGAGCCTTAGGCTTATTTTCTCCCCAATTAATTTGATAAAACCCGCACTTTTTGAGTGCGGGTTTTTGAATTTTAGAATGAAATTTTTGAAAAATGGCTGATTTTTATTACTAAAAATAGAAAAAGGCCGGGTAAATAAATGGCACTGTTCCCGGCCTTTCTCGGTCATCAAACCAACAAATCAAAAGCAAAAAAATTACACGCGCGATTTGCGTTTTTTCATTTTCTTATCTTCCAATTTTTTCAATATTTTTTCCTGTTTCAATGCGTTTGCATCTTTAGAGGAAGTCTTAAGGTTTTTTCCTTTTGCCATGATACAATTCTTTAAAAATTTAGAAAATTAACATCCCAGTTTCCTTTTCAAAATAAATTATAAAGCGAGTTGTCAACACCAAATTTTTTAGTGTTTCAGGTTGGATGTAAGTTTATAGAAAAGGAAAACGATACTGCACACCCGCAAGTGCGCCTTAATTCGGGAAGATGATTTTCAGTTTAAAGAATGAAAATAACGATTTCCGCAACTCGGTCAAGTTACAAATGCTCTTATTAATGGAATGAAAACCAAGCATAACGGAAGTTTTTGATTACTGGGTAAACATATCCAATTTTTGTGTGAAAAGCAAATAAAACTGCTTTATAAAGTTGTTATTGGAAGCTTAGTGGAATAATGTATGCCGGCGAAGGAAAATATAAGTTTTACAATTTCATTATTCCTGCAGAACAGGATGATTTCTTTGTTGTTTTCGCGTGCTTTTTCTGAAGCGATGTAGAGCATATATGCCCCCGCAACATCAATTTTTTCCAGTGGATCCAAATCTACAATTAAGGATTGGGTCCTGTCCAAGGCTGATTCTATTTTGAATTGGACTTCTGAAAGATTACCACTGTATAACCTTCCCTCCAATCGGAGTAGCCGCTTGCTTAAAAAATAATGTAATGGCATAACTAATGCGAATAAATTCTACAAATCACATAGGTTTTTGCGTAGGAATCAAGGGCAGAATTAATCTGGGGAAGAAAAATTTAAGAATCGTGAATTTACAAATTGTAACTAATACCTCCACAAAAAAAAGTGTGCGAAGATGACTACTCGCTGTTAAATAAAACTTAAAAGTTCGTGGGAGCACAACTTATCTTCAATTTAAACGCCAATCCACTTCTTTTTAATAGTTTTGCAGCCTTAAAAAAAGGACTTAAGACGAAAGGACTTAGGGACGTAAGACATATTTGTATTGAAAGCAATAATCTTATATCCTATATCATTTAGTCCATTGTCATTTAATAAATGCACAAACATTCCATATACATATGATTTCAATAGATGGCTTAGCGGTTGAGTTTAGTGGCGATACACTTTTTAGTGATGTTAACTTCGTGGTGAATGAGAATGATAAAATTGCCCTAATGGGGAAAAACGGCGCAGGAAAAAGTACGATGATGAAAATTATTGCTGGCGAACAGACTCCAACCCGTGGCAATGTGCGTGCCCCAAAAGATGCTGTGATTGCCTATCTTCCACAACATTTGTTGACTCATGACAATTGCACCGTTTTTGAAGAAGCTTCCAAAGCCTTCAGACAGATTTTTGAAATGCGGGACGAAATGGATCGCCTCAACAATGAATTGGAAACCCGCACCGATTACGAAAGTGATGCTTATATGAACATCATCTCCAAAGTGGCGGAGCTCGGTGAAAAATACTACGCTCTCGAAGAAATAAACTACGAAGCGGAAGTAGAAAAAGCCTTGCGCGGACTTGGTTTTAAACGTAGCGACCTGCACCGTCAAACAAGTGAATTCAGCGGTGGATGGCGTATGCGGATTGAACTGGCAAAACTGCTGCTCCAAAAACCAGATTTGATTTTACTGGATGAGCCCACCAACCACGTTGATATTGAATCTGTAATTTGGTTGGAAGATTTTCTTATTAATAAAGCAAAAGCCGTAATCGTAATTTCGCACGACAGAAAATTTATTGACAATATAACAAACCGAACTATTGAAGTTACAATGGGACGCATTTACGATTACAAAGCCAATTATACCCATTACCTGCAATTGCGGGCCGATAGAAGATCGCATCAAATAAAGGCTTACGAAGAGCAACAAAAATTCATCGCGGAAACACAGTTGTTTATTGAGCGGTTTAAAGGAACCTATTCCAAAACCAACCAAGTGAACTCTCGCGAGAAGATGCTGGAAAAATTGCAGGTTATAGAAATTGATGAAATAGACACTTCGGCATTGGCACTTCGCTTTCCGCCTGCACAACGCAGTGGCGATTATCCGGTTGTAGCGGAAGGTCTTACGAAAAAATACGGTGATCTCGTTGTCTTTAACGATGCTAATTTGAGTATTTCCCGTGGCCAAAAAGTGAGTTTTGTGGGCAGGAACGGCGAAGGAAAATCCACAATGATCAAAGCCATTATGGGCGAAATAGATTTTGAAGGAAGCTGTGTTTTGGGCCACAACGCCAAAGTGGGTTATTTTGCCCAAAACCAAGCCGCACTTTTAGACAAGGAACTCACCGTTTTCCAGACTGTGGATGAAGTTGCAAAGGGCGATATCCGCACACAGATAAAGAATATTCTCGGCCGGTTTATGTTCAGTGGCGATGATATTGACAAAAAAGTTGGCTTGCTTTCCGGAGGTGAAAAAACGCGTTTAGCGATGGTAAAATTATTGTTGGAACCGGTAAACGTCTTGATTCTCGATGAACCAACAAACCATTTGGACTTAAAATCAAAAGATGTTTTGAAAGAAGCATTGCTTCAGTTTGATGGCACGTTGATTCTGGTTTCCCACGACCGCGATTTCCTGCAGGGTCTTTCGGAAAAAGTATTCGAATTCAAGGATAAACGTGTTATTGAACATTTTGAAAGCATAGACGATTTCCTTCTTCGAAATAGAATTGAGAATTTGAAGGAGATTGATTTGAAGGTTTAATTTTATGCTTTATGCACAAAATTATTTTATGTTTGTAACACATTTATTTATCCTTATATTAAACCATTTTTTATGAAAAAGTTATTTTTCCTACTTAGCATATCGCTCTTTTTGGGATGCGGAAGTGATGATGATAACCCTGTAGCTGTTGATTATTCATTCTTTTTGGATGATGATACACCTCGTATCACTGGTAAATTTGGAAACGAGGATTTTGCGTGGTATTCCGGCTTTGTGGGAGCTTATGGAGTAGCTTATTCCTATAACGGTTTAAATGGCGACTCTAACAGTCCCGAGAGAATTTTGAAGTTTGGTTTGTTATTTGACACCAATTATTTTTTCATTTGGACTCCGCGTTACAATATTACTTCTGAAAATGAATTTAATCAAGTTTTTGGATTGGGAAAAAAATCGATAGGAAACTCAGAGTCAGATTTTTATCTAGAAATTAATTATGGTGGTATAGATTATATTTCTTGTGAAACTATGTCTAGTAGCAAAGTAGAAATACTTAAAACAGAAGAAGGCCTGCATGTGGGTTCGGAAGTTTTGAAAGTATGGTTTAAATTGGATGACATGGATTTTACAGACTGTAACACAGGTATGAATTTTCATTTGAACGAAGGTTATGTGGTTGCCTATTTTTGGGGATACAAATTTGATTGATTTGAAGCTTTAGTCGATGAGTTGATGTGTCGATGAGTTTAAAAAATTTAGAAGTTGAGAAGGCTTTTAACGGTTGTTTGGGAGCGATTTCTACTAGTAAATTGTAATTTTGAATTATCAAAAAAACAGATAATTTTTATAAATATCATGAAAAAATTATGTATTTCCTTTATCGTTCTTTCACTTATTCTTATAAGTTGTAATTCAGGCACAGATAAATCTACCAGTCCCGAAAGCAGCCCAGCAGACTCTGAAATTGTAGCAGAGTCTGAACAGCAAATACTAAAGCCAATAAACGACAGCCTTCCTATTATAGGTTTATTGATGTACAACGGTGTTTTGACCACCGAAGTTACGGCTACGGCCGATGTGTTTACGAAACACACTAAGGATGGAAAACAACTTTTTAACGTAATCACTATTGCAGAAACTTCCGATCCTATTGTGAGTGAAGAAGGTTTGAAAATAGTCCCGGATTACACTTTTGAAAACTGCCCAAAACTCGATGTGCTTTTTGTACCCAGTGCTTATGATATGTACACCCAGGTTCACAACCAAAAAATTGTCAACTTCATAAAAGAGCAGAACAAAAACACGAAATATACTGTGAGCAACTGTGCCGGTGCACAGCTCATTGGTGCAAGTGGAATTGCGGACGGAAAAAAGATTGTAACCTACATAGGCGGTGGGGAGCAACTTCAAAAAGACTATCCAAACCTAAAAGTTCAAAATGATAGTTTAGTTAGATATTCTGAAGACGGTAAATTTCTGTCATCCAACGGCAATTTAATAAGCTATGTTTCCGCATTAAATTTGTTGAAAAAAATGGCGGGACAAGAGCAGGTTGATTTTGTTGATTCCTATATTTATTTGAAAGAATTGCAAAACTGGAAGCAGTAATCAGTGTTCAGTGTTCAGTCTCAGTTAGCAGAACTTCAACATAAAAAGTAATTTATGAAAACACAAAGTATTATAATAGCTGCAATGTTTTGTTTTATATTCGGAAATGTCTCAGCACAAGAGAAAGAATTAAAAGCAAAATCACCCAATGAAATAGAAAATATCAGCAATATTGAAAGCTTGATGAATTCCAAAACTTTTGAGTTTGTTGCAAATACTGCATATCCGTCAAGTGGTATTCCTAAAAATTTAGTGGGAAGTAATTACTCCATTACGTTTTCCCCAGAAAAGATTGTAAGTAATCTGCCTTTTTATGGAAGGGCCTATAGCGGAATGGCTTTGGGCCGCGACAAAGGCATGCGATTTCAAGGAATTCCCGAAAATTTCATCATTGAAAAAAATAAGGAATACCAAGGGAGCGCAACCGTAAATGCAGAAAATGACACTTATGAAATATCGCTGTCAGTGAGTAATTCTGGATATGCCACTCTTGCCATTAGCAGTAACGATCGGGGCACCATTAGTTATCAAGGGGAAATTGTGGAAACTAAAAAGCAATAGCTTTTAAAGCACCAATTCCGTAAAAAGCCTTTTTAAAGTAGCATCAAGATCATCGCTAAACCCATTGTGTGGTCGCGAGGTTTGTAACGAAGCACTGCGCTGTGCAGTAAGCCATCGGAATCTGTCTGGAATTTCCCATTGCGCTACGGGTCCGCCATCTTTGGAACCGGAACAGATATTTTTAAAAGCTTTTAGATTGTTTTCTATCTCTTCGACTTCAAGTTCGCAGGAAAAAAGTTTTAGTTTTTCAGTATCAATCTGGTATTTACAATTCAAGTATTTGGT
>DAIMFZ010000063.1:0-12057 GCA_036724225.1 Aequorivita sp. | reverse complement strand
TAGATATTTTAAAAGACGGAAAAATAACAGACCACTGGAGCAGGAACGATTTTATACAAGTGGTCCAAAGTCTTTAAATACTAATCAGACAAACCCTACTTAGCTGGGAACAGCATTTAGTTTGACAAACCAAAACGAAGGGCAAACTTATAACAACGGCTATGCGCCAGGCGGGAAGTCGTCTTCGGTTGACAGATTACGGATGCGGGAACGGTTTCGTTTCAAAAAGAACAATTCCGGTCAAAAGGCCCGACCGGCGCATAGCCGCGGAACGTTGTGTGTAATTTGAGAATTTGTCTTTTATACCAATTTTTGGTGTATTTGAGGTAAATAGTATCAAAATGAACAAAAACACATCTATATCACTCGGGAATTATTTTGACCAATTCGTTCAAAGTCGAATAAAAGAAGGTCGATTTAAAAATGTTAGCGAAGTCATACGCGCGGGTTTAAGACTTTTAGAAGAAGAAGAAAGTAAAGTAATTGCATTGAGAAACGCAATTCAAGATGGAATTGATAGCGGAATTGTGCACGATTTTGACCCTAAAAAACATCTTGAATCTCTAAAAGCAAAAAAGCACTCAAATGGCTGAATTTAAATTGACGAATAAAGCTATCGAGGATTTATCAAAAATTTGGGAATATACATTCGAAGTTTGGGTCTGAAAATCAAGCCGACAAATATTACGAAATGCTGATTTCAAACTGTCAAGAAATTGCAAGGAAAAGGAATTATGAGAGAGGCTGCAAAAAAAATAATTGAATATGCAATTCAAACACTTGGACTAAAAACAATTGATGCTTATACACATAAGGATAGCCAAAGTTCAACCAATCTTCTTAAAAAATTGAAATTTACGAGTACTGATAACGTAGATGAGTCAAATTCAAATTTGATTTTATTCCCCAGGATTGGAATCTCTTCATTAGTCAATCCTAGAAAAGGAATAATCTGCCAACGTACATACACAATTAATACACTTTTAACCCTTCCTTGCCCACAGATAACTTTGAAATAATTAATTTTGAGGAAATTCAGAAAACTACATTATGAAGTACGATCAAATAGACAGCAAACTCTACATTAAAAACCGCAAAAACTTTATGGCCCAAATGAAACCCAAGGGCGTCGCGGTTTTCAACAGTAACGATATTTACCCAATCAGTGCAGACAGCACGATGCCTTTTCAACAGGCACGCGACATTTTGTACCTAAGCGGGGTTGACCAGGAAGAAAGTATTCTGGTGCTTTTCCCCGATGCCCCAAACAAGGACCACCGTGAAATGCTTTTTGTACGCGAAACAAACGACCATATTGCCGTTTGGGAAGGTGAAAAACTTACCAAAGAAAAAGCCTTTGAAGTAAGTGGAATAAAATCAGTTTACTGGCTAGCGGAATTCGACAAGATTTTCTATGAAGTAATGACGCAGGCAGAGCGTGTCTATTTCAACACCAACGAGCATTACCGCCAAAGCGTGGAAACCGAAACCCGCGAGGATCGCTTCATAAAAACTACCAAAGAGAAATTCCCTGCACACAGTTGGGAACGCAGCAACCCAATCTTGCAGCGCTTGCGTGCCGTAAAAGATAAAATTGAGCTCGATTTAATTCAAACAGCGTGCAACATCACCGAAAAAGGTTTTAGACGAATTTTAAACTTCGTAAAACCAGGCGTTTGGGAATATGAGATTGAAGCAGAATTTATTCACGAGTTCATAAGAAACCGTTCCCGCGGTTTTGCCTACACGCCCATAGTTGGCAGCGGTAACAATGCAAACGTGCTTCACTATATTGTGAACAACCAACAATGCAAAAAAGGCGATTTAATTCTTTTGGATGTGGGTGCTGAATACGCAAACTATTCAAGTGATATGACGCGAACCATCCCCGTAAGCGGAAAATTTAGCAAACGCCAGCGCCAAGTTTACGATGCCGTAAAACGCGTGAAGGACGATGCCACAAAAATGCTAGTTCCCGGAAATTTCTGGAAGGAATATCACGAAGAAGTGGGTAAATTAATGACCAAAGAACTTTTGGATCTTAAACTTATTGACAAAGCCGATGTAAAAAACCAAGACCCGGACTGGCCTGCCTACAAAAAATACTTTATGCACGGCACCAGCCACCACATGGGCTTAGACACCCACGATTATGGAATTCTTTGGGAAAAGATGACCGAGAACATGGTTTTCACCGTGGAACCGGGAATCTACATTCCACAAGAAGGATTTGGAGTTCGTTTGGAAGACGACGTTGTTATCCAGAAAAAAGGCGAACCTTTCAACCTGATGCGCAATATTCCCATTGAAGCGGAAGAGATTGAGGAGTTGATGAATAAATAGCAGAAAGAATAAAGAACCAAAAAAAAACTTTTAGACCTACAAGTGTTCAAAACCTTGTAGGTTTTTTAAATTATGATTTTACTACACAACAATACATCAATATTTTACGAAACCTTCGGAAAAGGTCCAGCAATTGTGCTACTTCACGGCTTTTTGGAAAGTTCCACCATGTGGAAACCATTACTTCCGCAGTTGTCTAAAAACAATACAATAATTACAATTGATTTTCCCGGACACGGAAAAAGTGGGGTTATTTCAGAAATCCATTCCATGGAATTGATGGCAGAGGTTGTAGATCAACTATTGCAACATTTACAAATTTCCTCGGCAACTTTTATCGGTCATTCAATGGGTGGTTACGTTACATTGGCATATGCTGAAATCTATCCTCACAAAATTGAAAAAATAATTCTTTTAAATTCAACATCCGCAGCAGATTCAGAAGAACGAAAAGAAAACCGCAACCGTTCCTTAAAGGCAATTGACCAAAATCCAAACGCTTATATTAGTATGGCTATTGGAAATTTGTTTGCTGAATCTTCCCGTGATAAGTTTGCTGCGGAAATTGAAATTTTGAAAAATGAAGCTTATTCTTTTCCAGTTGAAGGTATTAAAGCCACCATAAAAGGAATGCGCGACCGAAAGGACCGAACAGAGGTCTTGAAGAATTTCAACAATGGGAAATATATGATATTAGCGAAAGAAGATCCTATTTTGCCAGTTTTGGAAGCAAAAAAGTTAGCCGAGCAATGTGGTTGTTCCGTGAAAATTATTGAAGGAGGACATATGAGCTTGACAGAAAATTGGGATAGAGTGACAAAACATTTGCTTTTTATCGGATAATATTTGCACTTTATCTAAATATTCGTTAATATTGAGGTATTAACCCCAAATAATTTAACAGAGATGGATAAAGTTACGCCCCAAAGCCGACCTCCAATCTTGAGCCTTGTCTGCACCGCATTTGGCCATGATTACATTATTACCCGAAAAATTACTGACCACATAAACGAATACCAATGTGTATGCTGTGGTAAAGAGGTATCAAACAGTTATTCTGGTAAATTTGAATTACTTACCCGCAAACAGCGTGAAGTAAACGAGTGTTTATCTTCTTTTTTCAGAAAAAAGAAAAGACTTTCTATCCATTAGAAATCTGCAACTTTCTTCAAGAATCTTTTTCTCTTAATTAGGGAACAAGGCTTTCTGTGCCTTTTCGTAAAAACTTATCCATTGTCTTTCAGCGCATTCCAGCCCCTTGCTATCAAAGGTATTTTTGTTCCTGAGCGGCTTATCAAATGGATTCCTTCATTTTCATCAGTTATATGTCCAATCACCGTTAGGTGCGGATTGGCCTTTATTTTTGCATAATCTTCGGTTTTAATAGTAAATAGCAGTTCATAATCTTCGCCCCCGCTCAATGCTATAGTGGTACTGTCTAAATTGAATTCCTCACAAGTAGAAATAACCTGCGGATCCAGCGGAATTTTGTCTTCAAATAAATTACAACCCACTTTTGAGTTTTTACAGATATGGATTATTTCTGACGAAAGCCCATCACTAATGTCAATCATAGCCGTAGGTTTCACGTTTAGTTCCTTCAACAAACCTGAAATATCCTTTCGGGCTTCGGGTTTCAATTGCCGTTCCACCAAATAGGAATACGGCTCCAAGTCCGGTTGGGAATTTGGGTTCACTTTAAAAACTTCTTTCTCGCGCTCTAAAACCTGAAGGCCCATATATGCCGCGCCGAGATCGCCAGTAACTACCAATAAATCATTTTCCTTGGCACCGCTTCTATAAATTGCTTCCCCTTTATTTACAGACCCGATAGCAGTAATACTTATTAACAGGCCAGTTGTTGAAGAAGTGGTGTCGCCGCCCACTACATCAACATTATAGAATTTTGCCGCAGCGGTAATCCCGGCGTAGAGTTCTTCCAAAGCCTCTATAGGAAATCTGTTTGAAACCGCTATAGAAACCGTTATCTGCGTTGGTTCAGCATTCATGGCATACACATCGGAAAGATTTACAATCACAGCTTTGTAGCCCAAATGTTTCAACGGCATATAACTCAAATCGAAATGAACGCCTTCCAAAAGCAAATCTGTGGAAACTATCAGTTCCTTTTTGGAATCACAAGAAATAACAGCAGCATCATCACCAATGCCTTTAACGGTTGACTTTTGCTTTATTTTGAAGTTCTTGGTAAGATGGTCTATCAAGCCAAATTCGCCCAGATTTGCAATACTTGTACCAGCGTTATCTTTGTTTTCAAACATTTTATAGATTTTCGGCAAAAATACGCTTTTCAAATCCAATCACGAAAAAGAGCAAATCTTCCTTTTGTTGTAATATTTAAGAGTGGATAACACACTCCTTTCAATATTGTCTAAATCTATGTTACAATAGTTTTAAAAATAAGCTTCGGTATGGTTAAAAGTTCTATTTGATGTATATTTGCCTTCTAATTTAGAATTAATCTATATATGATTAAGGTAAGTGAATCTGCGAAAATCAAGATAGCGCAACTGATGGCCGAAGAAGGTTTCAATATTGCTCAAGATTTTGTTCGCGTTGGTGTAAAAAGTGGAGGATGCTCCGGGCTAAGCTATGAGCTGAAATTTGATCACAGTCTAGGCGAAAACGATAAACTATTTGAAGAAGAGAATGTAAAAATCGCAATAGATAAAAAAAGCTTTTTGTACTTAGTGGGAACAATACTTGAATACAGCGGTGGACTTAACGGCAAAGGTTTCGTTTTTAACAATCCAAACGCAAATAGGACTTGTGGGTGTGGAGAGAGTTTTTCACTTTAAAAAGCCCCCTAACCCCCCAAAGGGGGAACACAGTCGTGATTTTAACTGAAAACAGATATCCGACAACTGATTTACTGAACACTGAACACTGAACACTGATGACTAAATACACCGAAGACGATTTAAAAAAAGAACTTGAAACTAAGGAATACGAATATGGTTTCTATACCGATATAGAATCCGACACCTTTCCCGTTGGGTTGAATGAAGATGTAGTTAGAGCTATTTCCTTAAAAAAAGAAGAACCAGAGTGGATGACCGAATGGCGTTTAGAAGCGTTCCGTTATTGGCTGCAAATGGAGGAGCCGAATTGGGCAAACGTGAATTACGAAAAACCGAATTTTCAAAACATTTCCTACTACTCTGCTCCCAACAAAAAAGCAAAATACGACAGCATTGACGAAGTGGACCCCGAACTTTTGGACACTTTCAAAAGACTTGGAATTTCGTTGGACGAACAAAAAAAACTCGCCGGAGTTGCCGTTGATATTGTGATGGATTCTGTTTCCGTAGCAACCACTTTCCAAAAAACTTTAGCTGAAAGAGGAATTATTTTCTGCTCCATTTCCGAAGCGATACGCAAACATCCCGAATTGGTGCGAAAATATTTGGGAACTGTTGTGCCGCAACGCGACAATTTTTACGCAGCTTTAAACAGTGCCGTTTTTAGTGATGGTTCTTTCTGTTACATTCCGAAAGGCGTTCGTTGCCCAATGGAACTTTCAACCTATTTCCGGATAAACCAAGGTGGAACCGGACAATTTGAAAGAACCCTCTTGATCGCAGACGAAGGAAGCTACGTGAGCTATCTTGAAGGTTGCACCGCCCCAAGCCGTGACGAAAACCAACTGCACGCTGCAGTGGTGGAGCTCATTGCAATGGACGATGCCGAAATAAAATATTCAACCGTACAAAACTGGTATCCGGGAGATAAAAACGGAAAAGGCGGCGTTTTCAATTTTGTGACCAAACGGGGCCTTTGCGAAAACAGAGCCAAAATTTCGTGGACCCAAGTGGAAACCGGAAGTGCCGTAACCTGGAAATACCCAAGTTGTGTTTTGAAAGGCGACAATTCCATTGGCGAATTTTATTCCATTGCAGTTACCAACCATTTTCAGCAGGCCGATACGGGAACCAAAATGATTCATATAGGGAAAAACACTCGAAGTACCATTATTTCCAAAGGTATTTCAGCCGGAAAATCGCAAAATAGTTATCGCGGTTTGGTAAAGATTTTACCAAATGCCGACAACGCCCGTAACTTTTCACAATGTGATTCCCTGTTGATGGGAAATGAATGTGGCGCACACACATTTCCGTATATAGAAGCAAAAAACAAAACCGCACAAATAGAGCACGAGGCCACCACAAGTAAAATTGGGGAAGACCAAATTTTCTATTGCAACCAACGCGGAATAGATACCGAAAAAGCGATAGCCCTGATTGTAAACGGTTTTGGCAAAGAAGTGTTGAACAAGCTTCCCATGGAATTTGCCGTGGAAGCGCAAAAACTGTTGGAAATAAGTTTAGAAGGTTCGGTAGGTTAATACTAACCCTTCCAGAGTTGAGAATCCTGGCAAGGTTGAAGATTAAATAAATTCACTATTTCAAAAACTAAACTATCAATTTATTATGAAAAAAACCATTTTTTTGTTGATGCTTTCAACAGCAATTTTTTCCTGTAAAAATTCAGAAGAAAAAAACAAGGAGGAAACAACCGTTGAAAACACAGCGGATTATCAAATCTATAAAGGCGATTTTATCAATTCTGAAGGAGCGCTGGTGTTGATGGGTACCAATTTTATTTACGGGGTAAAACGCGATTCGCTTTCCGACAAACTCTCAAAACAAGTAGCGGCAGTCAAAAAAAATGATTTCGACATGGTTGGCGTTATTGTTCGTGGTGCGGTTTCAAAAAACACCGATAAAGAAAGCGAATGGGAAGAGGAAATTACAATCAAGGAAATTATGAAAGTGAATGACCAACCTTCCGCAGTAGATATAAAATTAAACGAAACAGAAAAGAAAAAGTAACATGTTAAAAATTAAGGATTTATACGCCGGATTTGACGGAAAAGATATTTTACAAGGTATCAATCTGGAAGTGAAGGCCGGCGAAATACACGCAATAATGGGGCCTAACGGCTCTGGAAAAAGCACGTTGGCGGCAGTAATTGCTGGCAAAGATGAATATGAAGTAACCCGTGGCTACATCACTTTTGAAAACGAGGACATTTCAGAATTGGATCCCGAGGAAAGAGCGCACAAAGGCATTTTTCTTTCGTTCCAATATCCAGTGGAAATTCCAGGTGTTTCGGTGACAAACTTTATAAAAACGGCAATCAACGAAACTCGAAGAGCCAAGAAGCAGACAGATATGCCCGCTTCCGAAATGCTTAAAATGATAAAGGAAAAGGCAGATATGCTAGAAATAGATCGCAAGTTTCTTTCTCGTTCATTGAACGAAGGTTTTTCTGGTGGCGAAAAGAAACGGAACGAAATTTTCCAAATGGCAATGTTGGAACCAAAACTCGCAATCCTTGACGAAACCGATTCCGGATTGGACATTGATGCTTTGAAAGTTGTAGCAAATGGCGTTAACAAATTGAAAAGCGAAAACAACGCAATTGTAGTAATTACGCATTATCAACGTCTTTTGGATTATATAGTGCCAGATTTCGTTCACGTACTTATGAATGGAAAAATAGTTAAATCAGGTACCAAAGAACTCGCTTACGAGCTGGAAGAAAAAGGGTACGATTGGATTAAAGAAGAATTGGTTTAAACAATTCAAAATTTAAAATTCAAGGTTCAAAATTTGGAATCTTGAATTTTGAACCTTGAATCTTGAATTAAAAAAAATGAGTTTTAAAGACAAATTATTATCATCATACATCGCCCTCGAAGATTATTTGGAGTTTGATTCGCCATTGCACGATGTGCGGAACAACGCCATTAAAATCTTTGAGGAAAAAGGATTTCCTACCAAAAAAGAGGAAGCTTGGAAATACACTTCGTTGAATTCATTGCTGAAACCCGATTATAGCGTCTACTCAAACAAAGAGCGAAATGTAGAACTGAAAACAGTTCGCCAGTATTTCCTTCACGAAATAGACACTTACAAACTTGTTTTTGTGGATGGAGTGTACAACTCATTCCTTTCGGAAACTACGCACGATACATTGGACGTTTGTTTAATGTCTGCCGCGTTGAACAAAAGCAAATACAAACCGGTGATTGAGGCCTATTTCAACAAAGTAGCAAAAAGTGATAGCCTAACTTCACTTAACACTGCTTTTACAAAAGAAGGTGCATACATCAACATTCCAGCGCACAAAGAAGTTGAAAAGCCTATTGAAATAATCAATTTTTCTACCGGAAATGAGGCAGCAATGTTTCTTCAACCAAGAAACTTGATTGTGGTTGGCGAAAATGCGCACGTTCAAATCATTGAACGCCACCAAAGCCTTTCCAGCAACGAAGTTTTTACCAATTCGGTTACCGAGATTTTTGCCGAAAAACGCGCTTATGTTGACTATTACAAAATTCAAAACGATGAGGCAACCGCTTCCTTGATAGACAACACATACATTTTACAGCAACGCGATACGGTTTGCCGAGTGCATACTTTCTCCTTTGGCGGGAATTTGGTTCGTAACAACCTCAATTTTTATCAAAAGGGTGAACGTTGTGATTCTACATTAAAAGGAATTACCATTCTTGAAGGAAAACAACACGTTGACCATAACACTTTGGTACATCATATTGCACCAAACTGCGAGAGCCACCAAGATTATAAAGGTCTTTTTGCAGAATCGTCCATAGGGGTTTTCAACGGAAAAATTATTGTTGAAAAAGATGCCCAAAAAACAGATGCCTTTCAGCAGAACAACAACATCTTGATTGATGACAAAGCCACAATAAACGCCAAACCACAGTTGGAAATTTTTGCAGACGACGTAAAATGCTCCCACGGTTGCACCATTGGACAATTTGATGAAGACGCCCTATTCTACCTCCGAAGCCGCGGAATTGGCATAAAAGAAGCCCGCGCTTTGCTGATGTATGCTTTCGCAAATACCGTTTTGGAAAGCGTAAAAATTCCAGAATTGAAGATGCGAATAAACAAGCTTATCGCCAATAAAATAGGGGTTAGTTTGGGGTTTGAGTTATAATATTAAATGACCACGATTACACGATTAAATATATAATTATTCGTGTATTCGTGGGAAAACCTCTACACGAAATTTCAAATTTATAAAAATTCAAAATGCCCTTCAACCTCCAAAAAATACGCAATGATTTTCCCATTTTGAAAAGAAAGGTAAATGGCTATCCGTTGGTGTATTTGGACAATGCCGCGACTTCACAAAAACCGCAACAGGTTATCGATTGTATTGTAGATTATTACAGCAATTACAACGCGAATATTCATCGTGGCGTGCACACACTTTCGCAGGAAGCTACGGATGCTTATGAAGCTGCTCGCCAAAAAATACAAACACATTTTAATGCGAAGGAAGCCTATGAAATCATTTTCACAGCTGGCACAACCCACGGAATAAATTTAGTTGCGAGCGGTTTTTCAGAAATTCTTAAAAAAGACGATGAAATAATCGTTTCCGCAATGGAGCACCACAGCAATATAGTGCCATGGCAAATGCTTTGTGAAAAAACTGGAGCTATTTTGAAAGTGATTCCGATGAAAGAAGAAGGCGTTTTGATTTTTTCAGAATACGAAAAATTGCTTAACATTAAGACAAAACTAGTTTTTGTAAATCATGTTTCAAACGCATTGGGAACCATTAACCCGATTGCAGAAATTATTGAAAAAGCACACAGAGTCGGAGCCGCTGTTCTAGTTGACGGAGCGCAATCCTGTTCACACATAAAACCAGATTTCCAAAAACTGGATGTAGATTTCTACGTTACCTCAGCCCACAAAATGTGCGGACCAACGGGAGTTGGAATTCTTTATATAAAAGAGGAATGGGGCAACAAACTTCCGCCCTATCAAGGCGGTGGTGAGATGATTGCCGAAGTTACTTTTGAAAAAACCACTTACGCAGGCCTTCCGCATAAATTTGAAGCGGGAACACCAAACATCTGTGGTGGAATTGCATTTGGAGCTGCTTTAGACTATTTAAACGCCATTGGTTTCGAAGCCATTGAAAAACACGAAAACGAACTTTTAAAATACGCTACAGAAAAACTTTTGGAGATAGATGGTCTAAAAATTTATGGAACAGGTCCCAATAAAACTTCCGTGGTTTCTTTTAACATTGAAAGTATCCATCCATATGACATTGGAACGATCGTAGACAAATTGGGTATTGCAGTTAGAACTGGCCACCACTGCGCGCAACCAATTATGGATTTTTATAAAATTCCAGGAACTGTTCGGGCTTCCTTTGCATTTTACAACACTTTGGAAGAAGTGGACGCTTTGGTAAACGCTGTAAAAAAAGCTAAAATGATGTTAAGTTAACCATTCACTAAGAGTTAAAACTTGAACTTTGTTGTTCAACATTAAAACAGAAATTATGAAAACACTTGCCACATTATCATTATTATTATTTACAGTAATCTTTATAGGTTGCGACGAAACCAAAAAAGTAATTGACGTTGCAGGAAGCGTTCAATTGACAGGTAACTATATTGTTTCAAGCATAAATGGAAAGAAACTTGAAAAAACTACTAATCCCACATTTACACTTTCCGCTTTAGATAATTCCTTCCGCGGAACCACGGGCTGCAATTCAGTTTTTGGCAACTTTGCCATTAACCTTTACACAATAAATTTTGGTGAGTTAGCGGTTAGCGAAAAGTTTTGTACAGATAAAAATACTATGAAAACCGAACGCGACTTCTTGGATGCGCTCAACAATACGGGATCATATGCTTTGGAAAACAACGTGCTTACTTTGTATTCCAAAACAGATCGCAGTGTGCTTCTCAGCGCAAAAAAGGTTACGAATAACTAAAGATGGATTATGACGATTGAAGCGATTCAGGAAGAGTTAATAGACGAGTTTTCAATGTTTGAAGATTGGATGCAGCGCTATGAATATATGATAGAGCTCGGCAAATCGCTTCCGCTGATTGACGATAACCTGAAGAACGACGACAAGCTTATAAAAGGCTGCCAAAGCAAAGTGTGGCTTAATTCGGAAATGAAAGATGGGAAGATCATTTTTACTGCCGATAGTGATGCCATAATCACAAAAGGAATTATAGCCATTTTAGTCCGCGTCTTTTCTAACCAAAAACCACAGGCCATTCTTGACGCAAACACCAATTTTATTGATGAAATTGGGTTGAAGGAACACCTTTCACCTACCCGAGCAAACGGATTGGTCTCCATGATAAAACAAATGAAAATGTATGCCTTAGCATACCAAACACAACTTAAAAAATAAACAAATGGAAACCGAAATAGACATGGCAGAACTCGGCAAAAAAATAGTGGACGTACTAAAAACAATTTACGATCCCGAAATACCTGTAGACATATATGAACTCGGTCTGATATACGACGTTTTTATAAACGAGGACCGCGAAGTAAAAATATTGATGACCCTTACCAGCCCCAACTGCCCAGTGGCAGAAAGCTTGCCGATGGAGGTGGAAGACAAAGTAAAGTCAATGCAAATGGTAAAAGATGCCGAAGTGGAAATAACCTTCGATCCACCTTGGAGCCAAGAGCTGATGAGCGATGAAGCGAAATTGGAACTTGGAATGCTGTAAAAAAGTGTTCTTTTCTTACACTGAAAAAGCTACTGCGGACAAGACTGCTCAGTAGCAGTTGACAGTAAAAAAATAACTCAGTAACTCAATAACTTTCACTGTGGAAGAAATCATAAATAGTGTGGTGAACAGCAAGCTTGTAATCTTC
>DAIMFZ010000062.1:8646-12189 GCA_036724225.1 Aequorivita sp. | reverse complement strand
AATAGATATCGGCCCCGAAGGTGGCAAACAAGGTGGAAAAATCATGGCTCTGGGAACAACAGAAGAAATTAATGAAGACAAAAAAAGCTATACCGAAAAAAAAAAAAAAAAAGAGTTACATTAGCAATTATCGTTATTTTAAGAAATGAGAAACGAACAAGTACCAAAAAACTGGAATGAAGTAAAAACCAAGTACTCTTGGGCCATTTTTAAAATTATGGGAGAGTTTGTAAATGGTTATGAAAAGATGAGCCGCATTGGTCCTTGCGTTTCTATATTTGGTTCCGCTCGAATTAAACCTAATCATAAATATTACAAACTGGCCGAAAATATCGCAAAAAAAATTACTGAAAACGGCTATGGAGTTATTACTGGCGGCGGTCCAGGAATTATGGAAGCAGGAAACAAAGGAGCGCACTTGGCTGGAGGAACTTCAGTTGGCTTAAATATCGCATTACCTTTTGAACAGAACGACAATCCGTATATTGACAGCGACAAAAGTATTGATTTTGATTACTTTTTTGTACGGAAAGTAATGTTCGTGAAATATTCCCAGGGCTTTGTGGTAATGCCTGGAGGCTTTGGAACGCTTGATGAATTATTCGAAGCATTGACGCTTATTCAAACCCACAAAATTGACAAATTCCCAATAATACTTGTAGGCTCTGAGTTTTGGAAAGGTCTCTTTGAATGGATAAAAACAACTCTTTTGGAAGCTAACAATAACATAAACCCTGAAGATTTGGATTTGGTCCATCTGGTTGATACCGAAGATGAAGTTCTAACAATTCTCAATGAATTCTACGACGAATATAATTTGAGCCCAAACTTTTAATTTTCATAAAAATTTCTTGAAAATACGAATAATTTTTTACAGTATTTTTTTCTGTTTGGCGTTTCAAGCAAAGGCTCAGCACGCCATAAATATTGATGCCACACTGAATCCTTCACAAAAAACACTTTCCATAAAACAGCAGATTACTTATAAAAATACTTCAAATGATACTTTAAAAGAAATCTATCTCTTTGATTGGGCAAACAGTTTTTCGTCCAAAACCACGCCGCTTGGCAAACGTTTCTCCGAAAATTATGAAAGCGCGTTCCATTTTGAAAAAGATAAAGACCGAGGAAGTACTACCATTGAAAAAATTTATACCAATTCCGGAATTCCTTTGCAGTGGCAACGTGGCGATGCTGCCGATATTTTAAGGATTATTCCCGAAAAACCGCTTCTGCCTGGAGATAGTTACACTGTCAATTTGGAATACACCCTAAAGATTCCCGATGATAAGTTTACCCGCTACGGAGTAGATAAATTTAATGATTACAAACTGCGCTATTGGTACATTGCACCAGCGGTTTACGATGGTGAATGGCAAGTGTATAGCAACAAAAACACGGACGATTTATTTTTGGGACCTTCACAATTTTCCGTTGCCCTCCATCTTCCGGATAACTATATAGTTATTTCAGATTTTGATTTGATTTCTGAAACCATTTCAGGCAAAATAAAAACCACGACACTTTTCGGCAAAGACAGAAACAACGCGGTTTTATATCTTGAGAAATCCCCAAATTTTGAAACTATTGAAACCGATAATTTAAAGATAGTTACTAACCTTCAAAACAGTAAATTAAATCCACCTGTCCAAGCTTTGATGATTGACCGGGTTGTTCAGTTTTTAAACAAAAAACTGGGGCCATATCCCTTTGATAAAATGGTTATAAGTGAAACGGATTACAAAACCAATCCCGTTTATGGCCTTAACCAATTGCCCAGTTTTATCAGTCCTTTCCCTGATGGTTTTGAGTATGATATGCAACAGTTGAAAACCATAACCCGACATTATATTAACAACACATTGGTACTCAATTCACGCAATGATTATTGGCTGCAGGACGCGCTGCAGATTTATTTGATGATGGAATATGTGGATACCTATTACCCCAAAATGAAAATAATAGGCAACCTCAGCAATTGGTTCGTCATTCGTTGGGCACATGCGGCAGACTTGGAATTCAACGATCAATACCCAATTCTTTATTTGAATATGGCGCGCAGCAACCTTAACCAATCGCTCACGACGCCCAAAGATTCATTGTTAAAATTTAATATGAACATAGCCAACGCATATTACGGCGCAAGTGGTCTTCGCTATTTGGGCGATTATTTGGGCGATGACATTTTAAACAAGAGCATCAGGGAATTTTATGCGGAAAACAAGCTAAAGCCCATAAAATCTGCCGATTTTGAAGCTTTTCTTTCTGAAAGAACGACGCTACCCATAAATTGGTTTTTTGAAGATTTCGCCGATACGCGTAACACAATCGATTTCAAAATAAAAAAGGTGAAGAAGCAAGGCGATTCTTTGGAAGTATTCATCCAAAACAACCGAAAATCTGAACTTCCCGTTTCATTGTATGGCCTCAACAAAGACGAAATTGTTTATAAAACCTGGACCAAACCCATTGATAGTGTTTCTTCCATAACTATTCCTTCGGAAAACATCCGAAAATTGGCTCTCAATTACGAAGGTAGAATGCCTGAATACAACCGCAGAAACAACTTCAAAGCCGTAACAGGTTTGCTGGACAAACCCGTTCAATTCCGTCTTTTTCAAGATGTGGAGGACCCAAACTATACGCAATTTTTCTTTATGCCTATTTTTGAATATAACCTTTATGATGGCGTTTCGGCGGGACTTCGGCTTTACAATAAAACGGTGCTGCCCAAAGCGGTACATTACAGTTTGGAACCCCAATTTGGGTTTCGTTCCAAAACACTGGTGGGACGGGCTTCAGTAAGTTATACCCAAAGAGTGGAGCAGGGAAAACTCTATGCGATGCGCTATGGTTTCTCTGGAAATTATTATTCCTATGACCGTGGTTTGTTTTATAAACGCTTTACACCCTATATCACTTTCGCTTTCAGAAATGATGATTTGCGCAACAATGAAAAGCAGTTCATCAATCTTCGGAACATTAATGTATATCAAGATGAGGACCCAAACAACCCAAAACAGGAACCGAATTACAGCGTTTTCAATATGCAGTATGTGTATTCCAACCCAAACCTTATCAATTATTTTAGGGGCGTGGCGGATTATGAAATTTCATCAAAGTTCAGTAAGCTTTCTGTGAATTTGGAATACCGAAAACTCTTTTTGAGTAATCGGCAATTGAATCTGCGGTTCTTTGCTGGTGCCTTTCTTTTTAATGATACTCGTGAAAACGAAGATTTTTTCAGTTTTGCATTGGATCGCCCAAACGATTATCTTTTTGATTATAATTATTACGGAAGAAGCGAAGATTCGGGTCTTTTCAGCCAGCAATTGATTATTGCCGAAGGTGGTTTCAAGTCGCAGTTGGAACCAGCTTATGCCAACAGTTGGATAGTTACTACAAATGCGAGCACCAATATTTGGAAATGGATTTATGCCTATGGCGATGTAGGATTAGTCCACAACAAAGCCCGTGGCACAAATGCTAGCTCTAAACTAACATTCCAAACGGACCACTTCGTGGGGGCCGGTCACAGCGACG
>DAIMFZ010000062.1:6654-8636 GCA_036724225.1 Aequorivita sp. | reverse complement strand
CGTGGCACAAATGCTGTTTTCGACAGTGGAATCCGTCTGAGTTTGGTGGCCGATTATTTTGAGCTTTATTTTCCCGTTTATTCCAGCTTAGGTTTCGAGCCGAGTTTGCCGAATTACGATGAAAAAGTACGGTTTATTGTAACCATAAGCCCAAAAACCCTTTTGGGATTGTTTACCCGAAGATGGTATTGATTTGGATTCATTAGAAATGAAAATTAAAAGAAATCACAGAATCCGCAAAGCCGATAGCAATCGGAATTGCGAACTCTGTGGTTATAGAAATTATTTCCAATAATTATTAGCAGCAGCTATAGTTGCAAATTCAGTGGCTACTACTTGTCCAATTGCAATAAGCATAGCCGCGTCTTCGGCGTAAACAGGACGCAGTTTTTCACGGACGGCGGCATCGGGTTGTGTAAATTTAATATTTAACCGCGCCATTTTTACGGCCAGTTGGCGACCTTCTTCAGCGGTTTTAGTTATTAGGGTATTTCCTGGAATCAATTGAACTTGTTCAGACATTCTTATAATTTTTAGAATTTATAATTTTTAAATTTACCGAAAAACCAATCATTAAGAATGGGTTTCACATTCCCTTAACTTCATAAATCAATTAACATTCGTTATTTCTATATCTCTTTAGAAGAAATAATCTGGATTCCCAAATGGACCATTTCTTTTTTGATTTCTTCAAAACCTTCAATATTCAAAGCTTGGGAAGCATCTTCAATAAAAAAGCAGGCAAAACCTTCCTTGAAAGCATCGTAAATGGAGTAATAAACACAAATATCTGCCGCGAGACCACAGAAAAAAAGTTGGCTGGCACCTTTCTCTTTCAAATATCCGGCGAGACCGGTAGATTTTGAGTGACCATTGTCAAAAAAAGCGCTGTAACTATCTATTTTCGGATCTGTTCCTTTTCGGAATATCGCCTCCCATCGTTCTGTTTGGAGATTTGGATGAAAAAGCGCGCCATCGGTATTTTGAACGCAATGATCTGGCCATAAGGTTTGGGGGTTACCTTCAACTACAATCTCGTCAAAAGTTGATTTTCCCGGATGGTTTGAAGCAAAGCTGATGTGGTTCTGTGGGTGCCAATCCTGCGTTGCCACTACCAAATTAAATTTATTTTGAATTCTGTTTATTACTGGAACTATTTTATCGCCATCGAGAACGGGAAGAGAACCTCCGGGCATAAAATCGTTTTGTGCGTCAACAATTATAAGTGTTTTCATGTTTCAAAAAGTATGTTCTGCAATTAACCGGTCACGTTCGTTTTTAAGTTTTGCGCTCAACCCAATTTTATAAATATGTGGATTCTGAAAACGTTTGTATTCTTCGGGTAACAGTGCCAAACGGGCTTTGGCGTATTCGGCGATTTCGGCAACTGTTCTTTTTTCAATTGTACTTTTCCCGTTTTTCATCACTTCACTCAATAAAGGTTCGTGCTCAAAGTTTTGAAGATTCAAATTTTTATTGGCATCAAACGGATGGAACATCTGTGTAATTTTTTCTTCGGAAGCAAGTCCAATTACGTCGGCACCGTAAAACATTCCATTTTGGTCAATCATTCTATATACTTGCTTTTTGGAAGGAAGTGAAACCTTGATTATGTTTTCCGAAAGTTTTAGGCGCGGTTCGCCGTTGTATTCTGAAAGTTTATACACGCCGTCCAAAGCAGCATCAGGTTTGCCCGTAACCAAATTGGTACCCACTCCAAAAATATCAATTGGAGCATTTTGTTCGTTCAAACTTTTTATAACGTATTCATCCAATTGGTTTGATGCAACAATCTTCACATATTCAAGATCATTATCATCGAGCATTTTACGAGTTCTTTTCGCCAAATACGCCAAATCGCCACTGTCTAAACGAACTCCTAACAATCGCCCGCCTCTACTTTCCATTTCTTTTGCTACGGTTATTGCGTTGGGCATTCCACTTTTTAAAGTGTTATAAGTATCCACTAAAAGCACGCAATT
>DAIMFZ010000062.1:2130-6644 GCA_036724225.1 Aequorivita sp. | reverse complement strand
AAATCACGAAAAGCCTCCAGTTCGTCCGCATAACTTTGAATAAAAGAATGGGCCATAGTCCCCGAAGATGGAATGTTAAAATCTTCCGCAGCTTTCACGTTGCTCGTGCTGTCAAACCCGCCAATGGCAGCGGCACGACTTGCGTAATAGCCACCCGTGGCATGAGCGCGCCGCAAACCCATGTCGAGCAAAACTTTATCGCCGGCACTGTGCCGGATCCGGTTTGCTTTGGTGGCAATCAAAGTTTGAAAGTTGAGAATGTTCAGCAAAACGGTTTCAATAATCTGTACTTCCATAATGCAACCTTCCACTTGCAAAATGGGACGGTTTGGGAAGACAATATCACCTTCGACAGCGGAACAAATAGATCCGTAAAACCTAAAATTCTGAAGGTATTCAAGAAAGTCCGCTTCAAAATCGTGACGCTTCAAATAGTCAATATCTTTATCCGTAAATCGCAAATTCTCAATAATTTCAAGAATATTTTCAAGTCCCGCAAAAATGGTATAGCCACCATTAAAAGGATTGTTTCTGAAATAATAATCAAATACCGCCGTACTCTTAGGTTTGGTTTTAAAATATACCTGGGCCATTGTCAACTGATACAAATCGGTATAGGAAGCTGAAATATCGAGCATAGGGGAAGTTCTATTTTTTATAAGTTTTAAGGATTTGCAGAAACCGTTCGTGCATTGCATCGGTATAGTCCAAATGGGTCACAATGCGAAGTTTCCCCTGCCCCATTCCACTTATTTTTATGCTATTCTGAAGTAAATCATTCATAAATTTTTCTTCGGAAATTCCTTCTGAAAGATAAAAAATAACGATGTTTGTTTCAGTTGGCTCCACTTTTTTAATGTAAGATTGCATGGCCAACGTTTCCGAAATTTCCGAAGCTTTTTTATGGTCTTCGGCCAATCTTTCCACGTGATTGTCCAATGCATAAATTCCGGCAGCAGCCATAAAACCAATTTGGCGCATCCCGCCGCCCAGCACTTTGCGCACGCGCATTGCTTTTTTCATAATTTCTTTATTGCCCAACAAAACGCTACCCAAAGGCGCTCCCAAACCTTTGCTAAGGCAAACGGAAATAGTGTCAAAAATTTTTCCGAAATCTTTCGGATTTTCCTTATTTGCAATTAAAGCATTCCAAATACGTGCGCCGTCTAAATGAAGTCCCAACTTGTGATTATTGCAAACTTTTCGAATTTTTTCAATTTCTGAAAAATCATAACATGCACCGCCGCCTTTATTTGTAGTATTCTCCAAACAAACCAAACTCGTTAACGGACTGTGATAAAAATCTGGAGGGTTGATGTTTTCCTCCACCTGGGCTGCGGTAATCATCCCGCGGTTACCATCAATCAATTTACAGGAAACCCCGCTGTTGAAGGAAATGCCGCCCCCTTCGTAATTGTATACGTGGGCCCATTTATCAGCAATCAATTGTTCGCCAGGCTGGGTGTGAATTTTTATCGCTGCTTGGTTGGCCATACTTCCTGTGGGAAAAAACAGAGCAGCGTCCATCCCGAACATTTCGGCTAACTTTTGTTCCAGTTTGTTGACGGTGGGGTCTTCTTTATAAACATCGTCACCCACTTCAGCATTTTGTATTGCTTTCATCATTCCCGGTGTTGGACGGGTAACGGTGTCGCTTCTTAAATCTATAATCATTTTTAAGTTTTAGTTTTCCCGAAAAAATTTTCCGTTTTCTTCAAAATTCTTTACTATTTCTGAAATTTCATGGTCAAGTTTAATCACGTTTAGCGAATTGTTGTAATCCGCATTTACGTTTTTGTTTTTAGAATCGTCAGTCAAATCAAATTCCTTAAAACTCTTTTCATAAACCTTCCCTTCAAAAACAAATTTATATTCCTTATTGCAAGATTCCACGGACATATTGCCATAAGCGTTATTGTCAACTTTTTCAGTTTTATAAGGCTTTACCTCCTCTGTTTTCAGCGCTTGCTTGTCTTTTAATACTTTTGCCATCGTTTTGTTGATGCTGATAGTTGCCGGTTTAAAACTTCCACAATTATCAAATTTTTGGAACTTCCAATTATCTTTATCCTCATTCCAAAAAACATAAACCGAGTAATAAGTTGATTTCGAGCTACAGCGTTTTCCGTCAGACATTATGAACATTTGGATGTTTCCATCGCAATAGTCCTTTCTGAAAAAATATTCAGGGTTTTCCTGCATTTCAAGTTCCGCCATTTTTTGGGAAACCAGTGCATCCACAAAGCCTTCATCATTTTGGGCGAAACAGATAGACGGAACAAGGAATACGAAAAAGAATACTATTTTTTTCATTAGGGAAATATTTTTAGTATTTATTAATTCAGAAAAAGACATTTTTTTAAATATATAAAATTAGCCGAAAAATATGTTACGCTCACGAAGTTAATGGTATTTTTGCTGAAATTCTTACCTAATTATGACCACAACAGACCAAATCAAAGACCTTAAGACACGGTTAGATGTCTTGAGGCGATATCTTTGACATTGCTGGCAAAAGCATAGAAATTACCAACGACGAAGAAAAAACATTCGATCCCAATTTTTGGAACAACCCTCGAGAAGCGGAAGCTTTTATGAAGGTTTTGCGCACCAAAAAGAAATGGGTCACAGACTACGAAACCGCAACAAGTCTTACCGAAGAGGCCGAAATCCTACTCGATTTTTACAAAGAAGGCGAAGGAGTTGCTGAAAATGTAGACGCAGCTTTTAAAAAAGCCGAAATCGCAATAGAAGCTTTGGAGTTCCGAAATATGCTGGGCGAAGAGGGCGACGATATGAGTGCCGTGCTACAAATTACAGCAGGTGCTGGCGGTACCGAAAGCTGCGATTGGGCGCAAATGCTGATGCGGATGTACCTGATGTGGGCGCAAAAAAATGATTACAAGGTAAAAGAACTCAACTTTCAAGCTGGAGATGTGGCGGGTGTGAAAACCGTAACACTTGAAATTGAGGGCGAATATGCATTCGGTTGGCTGAAGAGTGAAAACGGCGTGCACCGCTTGGTTCGTATTTCGCCTTTTGATAGCAATGCGAAACGGCATACCAGTTTTGCAAGTGTTTATGTCTATCCATTGGTGGATGATACCATTGAGATTGAAATAAACCCAGCAGATATTTCGTGGGATTTTGCACGTAGTAGCGGTGCTGGAGGACAGAATGTGAATAAAGTGGAAACCAAGGCAATCCTAACCCACCACCCCACTGGAATCATAATCCACAACAGCGAAACCCGAAGCCAGCTTGACAATCGCGAAAAGGCGATGCAGATGTTGAAATCGCAGCTTTATGAAATAGAACTTCGTAAACAACTTGCGCAACGGGCGGAAATTGAGGATAGCAAACTTGCCATAGAATGGGGCTCACAAATTCGAAACTACGTTTTGCATCCATACAAATTGGTTAAAGACGTGCGCACCGCCCACGAAACGGGAAATACCGACGCTATACTGGACGGCGAGATTGATGGGTTTTTGAAAGCATATTTGATGATGGCGGGGCAGAAGGAGACGAAGGATGAACTTTAGGAAGAAGTGTCAGTGTTCAGTTGCAGTTGGCAGTAAAAAAAAGGGGGTTGAAAATTTTTAAAAAAAATCTTCAACCCCTTTGCAAATCACGTTCCTTCGATTATAAGTTTATCCACTTTTATCTTCGTACAAAATAACTGATAGAAAGAAGCAACAATACAGTTACAACTGTAGGGAGGGCAATAAAGAGCAATCCAAATCCGAGTTTGTTTTTGCCGGTTTTCGGGTCGTAATTAAAACATGAAAACAATATGTTTTTGTTTGGCAACCGATAGGTGGGTGAAAAAACATTGTTAACACTTGCTATCAATAAATCCATATCATGACCCTGCCTGATCCCAATCAATTTTTTTGTGATGTATCCTTCTTTGTTTATTCCCACCAAAATGACGTCGTGGTCATATTGTTTACTCAGGCTGTCCCAAACTGGAGTAAAACTAATAGAACGGTTCAGGTTTTCAATGCTGTCTGTTACCCCAAAAATCCATTGTTTATCATTATTGAGCCCAAACCTTTGAGCTAGAAGTTCCATATCACCTATGCTGTCCCGGGGATCAAAACTCAGTACCCAAACGTTGAAGGAGTCATCATTGTCTTTAAATTGCAAATTTTCCTTCAACCGCAACAAAAATGGGTTACACACTCCCGAACAACGGGTAAAGACCAGTGCCAAAAGCAATGGTTTTTGGGAATAGAGTTCGTGGAAAGTAAGTTGGTTTTCCCCATCAATTCTTAGAGGAGCGTCGTATATTTTTTCATAGATATTGATCTCCTCCTTAACAACAGTTGAAGCAGTTTGTGCATTTGCAATAATACAAAGGTTTATTGTTAGGAATTTGAGAACAATATTTTTAAACATCTTTTTGAAATATTAAAAAAGAAAATCAATATCGCGATTAAATAGACCGTGGCAAACATCGCACCCATAGTGGCTAATGTAGTTCCTATTGATAATTCATCCGGATAAAT
>DAIMFZ010000062.1:0-2120 GCA_036724225.1 Aequorivita sp. | reverse complement strand
TTTTCCATTTTAACGATTTGCAATGATTGAGTGGTAAACCAGTAGAAAAATCCTAAACTGAACAATACATTTCCCATTGCATTATAAGTATGAAAATGCGCAGGCACCCAAAGCGTATTGTGGAGAACCACATTGTTTGTAATAGTGGCATCGATTACAGCACCCAAACCACCAATAACCCATCCCGCAATCCCAAGAAAAAAAAGTAAATTGGTAAGTGACCATTTTATTTTAGTTCTGTAAACTGCAATAAAAATACTGAACACTGTAACTCCAGCAGCTGGTAAACTTGCCAAATACGAAGCTAGCTGACCAACAATCTGCAATCCTTCGGGTTGCACGAAATCCATATACATATGATGGAAAAAGGCGGTGAGAATAAATACCAAAGAAAGGTTCCAAGCCAATGCCACATACCAAGTGGTTTTCCATTTAGGTCTTCCACTTACTTCGGCAAAGAGCTCATAAATAACCGCCAGCCCTAAATAGATCATTTCATTGGCTATAGTATTACTGAAAAAATAAGTGAGATTTTTCATCAATAATGCGTCGTTCACAAAATTGCCATTTGAAAAATATTCAGCAAAAAATAGAGCAACCAGCACAACTGCGGCTAGAAGGCAAGCTATAACTCCAATCAAAGTAACCATGGTGATTAGGATGAATGGTGGCGTTTCAACTGTTGGGTTCTTTTTAAAATGCTGCCAGGCAAATGATTGAGATATTGAGTATTTTCTAAGTATCTGTGTCATTAAACTTATGCTCCAAATTAACCAGCCAATGACAAGCACCGTTAACGAAGCCAAAAATAAAGGCGTCGCCCACGCTGCCCACATTACTCTAAAAGGCAACGGATAAAGAAAAGTCCACGCAGCATGGAACTCGCCTATGAAAGTAGATGTCCATAACATTAATACACCAATAACCGTAAGCACCAAGGCAATAGCGTTTGCAGAATAGCTCGTTTTTACATAACGCGCCATCAAATAATTGACTGCCGCCATCCCTGCCACAAACCAAATACCGATCATAGTTAACCCATGGGTAGTCAAATTTGAGTAAAATGTAACGGGTGATTGTTCAATAATTCCGCCTTGATTGAGCCGCATAAGTATCCCCAAAACAATACCGACAAGGAACAGAACGAGTACGGTTATAATCCAAACCGAAGTGATTTTTTTAAGTTTCCATGATTCCATGATTTTATATATTTTACTGATTCTTAATTAACGATAAAAGACGATCTCATACCTTGATGTGCCATTCCGCAATATTCCAAACAAAAAATATTGTACGTTCCAGGCTTATCGAATTTATATCGAAGACGGTTTACATACCCCGGCATGGCCTGCGTTTGGGCAATCAAAGTATTAGATTCATCATAGATGGCAAATCCATGGTTTACGTCACTACTCGTCACCCTAAATTCAACCAGCTCATTCTCAGGTAGTTCAATGGTTTGCCCCACTGGCTTTTCAGGATCGATGGCATTTTCTGAAAGAATGAAAGCAAACTGTTTTGCCAATACGTGCACAACTTTTACGGGGGTTTCATTGGCGAAGAGATAATAAGGAGACTTTGGAATGGTCACCGAAGCAAAAATACTCAGTATAACAAATAAGATAAGCGAAAACCAAAATCGCTTTTTCAATGGATTGGTCATTCCTTGTTCTAATTTTTCTGCCTTTTTAGAAGATAAATAGACATAGGAGAATACGATGGTCGCTATCCCGGCCAAGACTAGAAATAATAATAAGATTGAGTGTTGTTTCATAATGTACTGATTAAATTACTGATTTATTTCCTTTGTTTTCCTAATTGTTTCAACGTTTTAAATCGTCATGTGAAATCAGATTTTCAAATATTATACCTACCCTTCTTACTTCTTTTTCATCGAATTTAAAAAAGACAACCATGAACAAGGAAGCCGTTACAGCGAGCGCTTCCATCGACGATAGTAACGGCAATACAGTTTTATCTGCCATTTAATAAATAATTTTTTTATTTGCAAAAACAAACAATTACCCATTCCAAGACCTTTAGTGTTAGGATAAGTGGCTTTCCATCAGTGTGATCAGAGAGATCACTCAATTTGATTCCCAAACATACAAAATTGGAAA
>DAIMFZ010000061.1:6194-12338 GCA_036724225.1 Aequorivita sp. | reverse complement strand
CATCATACCAACTTTCAAAAAGTTGTATGAAAATCCACTGTGTCCATTTGTAGTATTCGGGGTTTGAGGTGCGCACTTCGCGGCTCCAATCGAATGAAAAACCGATTCTATCCAATTGTTTGCGATAACCCTCAATTTCATTTCCATTGTTATCAACACCGCCTTCAATATTCACTTTCGTGGTTTCAGCCGGATGTTGCCCCGTTTGGATTGCATATTGTTCAGCAGGCAAACCAAAAGAATCATAGCCCATTGGATGCAAAACATTAAAACCTTGGTGGCGTTTGTATCGCGCGTAAATATCACTGGCAATGTAGCCGAGCGGATGCCCAACGTGCAAACCCGCGCCGGACGGATAGGGAAACATATCCAAAACGTAATATTTTGGTTTGTCGCTTTGATTATCGGCTTTAAAAGTTTGGTTATTGGTCCAATATTTCTGCCATTTGGCTTCAATATCGTTAAAATGATATTTGCTCATTATAATTATTTCAGGTAAAAAAATGAACTCCTACGCTGAAGCTTCGGAGTTTGCGGACAAATTTACTGCTATTGTACGAAATGCCATTAACATTTTTTGAAAGTATGCTAAATTACAAATCGGGCATTCCGTCTTTACTTTTAAAAAAAATAAGGAATAAAGACGAAATTCAAAACTTTAAACGTTGTTTAGTGCAAGATGCAAAATTACTTGTATTTTTACCACAAAATTCTCCAATTCCTATGAGTTCTTCTTTTGAAAAATACCAAAAACGCAGGTTGATTTCTTCCTATTTTTCAGTTGTTATCAGTATTTCGCTAGTGCTTTTTCTATTGGGATTATTGGGATTGCTGGTTTTGAACTCAAAGAAAGTTGCGGATTATTTTAAAGAACAAATTGCAATAACCGTTTTTTTGAAAGACAGCGCAAAAGAGGTGGAAATCACACAGCTTAAACAGAGTCTCGCTTTGGCTGAATACACAAAGTCCGCAACCTTCGTCTCAAAAGAAGATGCCGCAAAGGAACACCAAGAAACCTTAGGAGAAAATTTTATAGAATATTTGGGTGAAAACCCGCTACAAAATAGCATTGATGTATATATTTTGGCAGATTACGTGACGCCGCAAAAAATGGAGGAAATTACCAACGAGCTGAAAGGCAAGAATTTTGTGGACGACGTGATTTATGACAAACCTCTAATTGCGCAGCTTACCGAAAACGTAAAACGTATCAGTTTTTGGGTTTTGGTAATCAGCGGAATTTTTACCTTTATCGCGGTGTTGCTTATAAACAGTAGCATCCGTCTTTCCATATACGCAAAGCGGTTTACAATAAAAACCATGCAAATGGTGGGCGCGACCAAGAAATTTATCCGCCAGCCTTTTGTTTGGAAAAGTGTTCGTTTTGGAATAATCGGAGCCATTGTGGCGATGATTGGGATGGGATTGGTGCTTTATTACCTCAACCAAAGTTTTCCGCAGTTGCAACTGTTGGGCGACCCTGTTTTACTTGCTATTCTTTTTGTTTTTATTCTTTTAATGGGCATACTCATAACTTGGATAAGTACTTTTATAGCCACGCAACGCTTTTTGAATTTGCGTACGGACGATTTGTACTATTAAGCCCCCTAGCCCCGCCGCTGTGGGGAATTGGCGCATTCAAAAAATGAAAAACGCAACTTGGAACTTTTGAACTAGAAACCTGAAACCTTTAAAAAAATGGGAGAGAAAAAACGAAAAGAGGAAACAAAACAGGAATTTGTTTTCCGTCGAAAAAACTACAAGTTTATGCTCATCGGCATTGCTTTTATCGCCCTTGGATTCATTTTGATGACCGGTGGAGGAAGCGACGACCCCAATGTTTTCAACCCAGAGATTTACAATTGGAGACGCATCCGTTTGGCTCCGGCACTGGTTTTACTTGGTTTCGCCATTGAAGTATATGCCATTTTGTTGAAACCCGATAGCAAAGAAGAAAATTAGTGGATACATTACAAGCCATCGTTCTTGCCATTATTGAAGGTTTAACTGAATTTTTGCCCGTTTCTTCCACGGGGCATATGATTATCGCTTCCTCCTTTTTTGGGATTGCGGGCGATGATTTTACGAAACTTTTTACCATCGTTATCCAGCTCGGAACCATTATGAGCGTAGTGGTTTTATACTTTAAACGCTTCTTCCAAAGCATGGATTTTTACTATAAACTTTTTGTTGCCTTTCTTCCCGCTGTATTTTTAGGATTACTGTTGAGTGATTTTATTGATAGCCTTTTGGAAAACCCAATTACCGTTGCGGTTTCATTGATTATTGGTGGATTTATTCTTTTGAAAGTAGACGATTGGTTTGGCGATGGCGAGCAAACCGAAATCTCCTATTTAACTGCTCTCAAAATTGGCTTTTTTCAATGTCTGGCAATGATTCCGGGTGTTTCAAGAAGTGGAGCGAGCATAGTGGGCGGGATGAGCCAAAAACTATCGCGTACCGTGGCTGCGGAATTTTCATTCTTTTTGGCAATCCCGACAATGTTAGGAGCTACTGTGAAAAAGAGTTATGATTATTACGAAGCTGGCTTCCAACTTTCTTCGGAACAAGCAAATTTTTTGATAATTGGGAATGTCGTTGGTTTTATCGTGGCTTTGATTGCCATAAAATCTTTTATTACTTATTTGAGCAAACACGGTTTCAAAATATTCGGTTATTATAGGATTATCGCCGGTATCGCTGTTTTGTTGATTCACTTTTTTGTTCAAGAACTTACCGTAATTTAATGACTGCAGAAGATTACAAAGAGGGCCAGGTTATTTTAATAGACAAACCGCTGGAATGGACTTCCTTCCAAGCGGTAAATAAAGTGCGCTGGCTGATCAGAAAATCCTTCGATATAAAAAAAATAAAAGTGGGTCACGCAGGTACGCTCGATCCTTTGGCAACGGGGCTTTTGATAATTTGCACTGGAAAGCTCACAAAACAAATAGACACCTATCAAGGGCAGGAAAAGGAATATACTGGCACTTTCACTTTGGGCGCAACCACGCCAAGCTACGATCTTGAAACCGAAATTGACCAAAGCTTTGATATTTCAGAAATTACTTCTGAAAAAATAAAGGAAGCCACAAAGCAGTTTATAGGTGAAATACGGCAACAACCGCCCGTTTTTTCTGCATTGAAAAAAGATGGAATACGCCTTTATGAATATGCAAGAAGCGGGGAAGATGTGGAAATTCCCTACAGAAACGTTACTATTTCAGAATTTGAAATAACGAAGATTGAGCTTCCAAAAATAGATTTTCGAGTGGTTTGCAGCAAAGGAACCTATATCCGTTCGTTGGCGAACGATTTTGGAAAAGTTTTAGAAAATGGCGCCCATCTTTCTGCTTTGAGAAGAACTAGGATTGGAGAATTTTCCGTAGAAAATGCTATTGGTATTGAGCAGTTTGAAGCTTCCCTACCAAGTTAAAATATAGCTAATACGGTTTTAATTTTCATAAGGTTTGTGGAATTTTGCAGAAAATTTCAGTACTTGCAATAATGAATTTTAACTATTCATATAAGGCTTTTCTTATAACATCACTGCTTACGGGCATCTTGGTCTTACTTCTGTATAGTATTAAGCTGTCAAAGGTAAAAATTGAAACCAATGAGGAAACCTTTGACCTGGTAATGGCTCCCGAAGATTTATTACCAGAAGATCTTGCCATTGCGGAGCTTACGCCCTTGAAAGTAAAGGTAGAAACCAACCGAGCGTACAATGAAGCTGAAAAATTCATTTCTTCCGTTGAAAACGATAACCAAGATATCACGGAAACCGCCGAGGGCAAACTTCAGGAAATGAACGATGCAATGGAAGATTCAAAAAATAGTGATAACGGCAATGGCACAACTGTTTTAACAAAACCTGAAAAAGAAAAAAAGAAGAAACTTTCCAACAGTGAAAGTGGTAAAAACAATGAAGCCATTGTAAAAGGTGGGAACCGCAACACCACGATTAGCTACCAATTGGTAAACCGAAAAGACATAGCATTACCCAATCCCGTTTATACTTGTTACGGCTCTGGAAAGGTGGTGATAAATATTGAAGTGAACAATCTTGGCAAAGTAGAGAAGAATTCTTATAACAAAACAGCTTCCTCCACTACTAATGAATGTCTGATTGATGCGGCATTGGAATATTCCCTTCAGGCGCGTTTCACTACTGATGGTTCAAAAGTGAAACAATTGGGGACCATTACTTTTAATTTTCCTGGACAACTTTAAATATGTGTTCAGAAATCAGTAAAATTTAAAAATATGAATCCAGAAAAAGTGCGCTGTGGGTGGTGTGGGACAGATCCGCTATATGTGAAATACCACGATGAGGAATGGGGCGTGCCCGTGAAGGACGACAGTACACTTTTTGAATTTCTGCTTTTGGAAACTTTTCAAGCAGGATTGAGTTGGATTACCATTCTTCGGAAACGCGAAAATTTCAGGAAAGCATTTGATGATTTCGACTATAAAAAGATTGCGGAATACAACCAATCCAAAATAGATTCATTGCTTCAAAACGAAGGTATTATCCGCAATAAACTGAAAGTCCATTCCGCAATTTCAAATGCTAAGGCATTTATGGAAATACAAAAGGAATTCGGAAGTTTTAGCAATTATATCTGGCGTTTTGTGGATAATAAACCCTTGAAAAATACCCTAAAATTGCACAAAGATGCTCCCGCTACCACTGCTCTTAGTGATGCTGTGAGCAAAGATTTAAAGAAACGCGGTTTCAAATTTGTGGGTAGCACCGTGGTTTATGCCCATTTACAAGCCACAGGAATGGTGAATGACCACATTGAGAGTTGCTTCCGTTACCACGAGGTGTGATTATTTCAGAATAGTAATTTTTATAGGATTTGCTGAACTTCCAGCCGCAATCGCCTTTAAAGTTTGGTTGTATTGTTTGGCAAGTTCGGGATCCGTATTTCTTTCTTCCGCAAATAATTTTTGAAACCAAGCCAACGCTTTTCCATATTCACTTTTGAAGTAATAGGCAGTTGCCAGTTTTTTATAAATGAAAGGAGTTCCGTAGCCTTCTACAACCACTTGTTCATAAACACTGACTACATCAATATCTTTATTTACGTCCGTTTTGTGCGGACTTGTTTGTGAAAAAGAAAAGGTTGAAATACTTGCGAATAGCAAAAAGGCCAACAGGTTTTGCTTAGTAATCATCGGGGAAATTGCGTTTAAAGCGAACGCTTGCAGTTATATCGGGATTGCAGTTGTCCTCCAGGTTTGTTGTGCAGAAAACTAAAAAAAATCCAATATATTGCCGCTCCATGAAAATTTAACAAAATCAGGGGTCTTCTCTTTCGAAAAAGAATATTGACGATCTAAATTTTAACTACCGCGTCCGAAGTTTTATTTGCTTTTACAGCTTTTAGAGTTTGTTGATAGCGCTGTGCAATTTCAGGATCTGCGTTTTTTTCGGCTTCAGAAAGCTTTTCGAACCAGATTAAAGCATTGTTGTATTCATTTCTGAAATAATACGCATTCGCCAAATTTTTATAAATAAATGGCGTGCCGTAGCCTTCTTGGACCACTTGTTCATACACGCGGACCACATCAATATCTTTATTGACGTCGGTTTTAGTGCTAGTTTGGGAAAAGGAAACGGTGCTAATTCCTGCAAATAGCAGGAACGCAAGTAGGTTGGACTTGAATTTCATTTGGGGCTAAAATTTAATAAACAAACAGCTGCAGTATTGTAGGTTTACAGCTATTGGTTTTGGTTAATAATGTAAAAAAACAAAAAAAACCACAATAATTTGTGGTTTTTCTAAAAAATATTATTTTCTAATGGAAAGATTTACAGCTTAATAACTTTTTTATGTATTTTCCCAAAGTCGCCTTCAAAGCTTACAAGTAACGTTCCCTGCCAGTTTTGGTTAAGATCCAACGTTATTTTTCCATTGCCATTTTCAACCTTTGCTTCATATAATTTTTGACCTAAAAGATTAAATATTTTCACATTTACAGGGCCTTGAATGGCATTCATATTAAACGATACTTGCCCAGTAGTTGGGTTAGGATAAGCCGCTGAAATATGGTTTTGAGCCCACTCATCTGCCGAAAGATTCTCCACTTGAATAGTCCAATAGCCTTCCGGCGCCACAATGGGACGTGTCATTT
>DAIMFZ010000061.1:0-6184 GCA_036724225.1 Aequorivita sp. | reverse complement strand
AAATATAATATTGAATGTTCGCAGTGGTGTTTGGAATGGTAAAATCTGCCATCCAATTATCGCTGTTGGATGGTGACATTTCAATTTCGTTATAGACCGTAGCACCTTCTTCACGCCAAAAAACTTTTGCCTGTTCCACAAGAGATATGTGTTTAATCATTGCTTCTATGCTCACGGTGCTTCCTGCGTTGGCTTCGTCAATGGGTTGATGCACAATCCAGAGCGGATCTGCAACGCCAATGGTATGCGTAATGCAATGAATGGCACCTAAGGAATTAATCAAGTTTTCCCCTGCATTGTCCACATCTATGCCCACTACGTTGTAACCGGGCAACATTTCCTGATATTGCGCCAAGGCTGGTGCATCAACCTCCGGGCGATAAGTTGGAACCATAATGGTTTTGTTTACGAAAACTGCATTGCTATACGTATTGTATGGACCGCCAGTATTTGGGTAGTTTCCTCCTGTACTTGGTGGCGCATCTATCCATTCAATATTATAAGGCGTGCCAAAAGGCGATTGAAAATTGTCCAAAACATATTGGATATTTGCCTCAATCTGCGGGCCATCGGCCACTCCTGTAGGGTATTTGCTAACGAGAATTGTTTCTTCATCAAGCAATTTCATGTGCATATCAATGTGATGGATTTGATCGTATGGCAGCGTTTGCATCTTCACAAAACGGTTGATACCCATGTATTCATGCATAATTCCGTCAATTTGCGCTTCAGTTTTAGTGCTTACACCATATGGGTTTCCTGCTGCATTTTCGTTCAAAATCAGGTTTGAGGCAAAGGCGTTTCCCAAACCGTCGCTCATATAGTTTCCGCCAGTGTTTACCAAATCATTGGTTCCGGTATTGGTTGTGTAGAGTGGAATACTGGCTTGCGCGGCGTGTGCAATTGGCATCACATCATCATTTGGGCGGGGTCGGTTGTATATCCAATCTGTAAGGGCAAGTTCGCCCACATCGTTGGAATAGATAGTGTTTCCGGCGTAATCGCGAATCCAGATGCTGTCCCAAGGAACATTTAAAAAAGTAACATTTGTAATATCTACGCCATTGGTAGTCAAATAATTTGAAACGGAAGCCTGGTTTTGGGTGGTGATTATCACTTCACATTCCTGCACCCCGGCCTGTACTATTTGCCGAAGAATATTTGGGTAAGAAGGATTCCAAGTAACTAACAGATATTTCACCTCTTCCCACTCTGCAGCGGCGCGAACAGGGCCCGAGGGTGGCAACGAAATTTGTGGACTTTTAAACTGAAAATCCGAGATTAGTCCTTTCTCAGTTTCAGTTAAGTTGTGGGGAAGGTTTTGTTTTTCCTGCGAAATGGCGAATACGGTTTGCAAAGCCATCAACAATACCAGAAGGTATTTTGTGTAATTATTTTTCATGAGATGAATGAATTGTGGATTACGAAGATAGGTTTTTAAAGTATTTCATCTAAAAAAATATAAAAGAGTTTGAACGACAATATATTGAAAAATACGTTTTGCTTTTCAAATGATATCCAAATCAAGAAAGTATTTCTAAAAATTTTTTTCTATAAATCTCCTCCGCCCCCAAACTTTCTAAATGTTCATTGTAAAGTTGGCAGTCTACAAACTTATAATTTTTAGCCTTTACATATTCCGAAAGATAATAAAACGCCACTTTTGAAGCATCACTCGCCAAACTGAACATACTCTCGCCGCAAAACACTTTTTTCTGCGGAAGTTCTATTCCGTAAAGTCCACCAATGAGTTTTGCATCTTCCCAAACCTCGATGGAAACAGCGTGTCCAGCTTTGTGCATTGCAATGTAAGCTTCCTGCATTTCTTGGGTTATCCAAGTTCCGACTTGTCCTTTTCGAGGAACAGAGGCGCAATTTTTAATGACCTCCCCAAAATTTTGATTGAAAGTGATTTTGAACTTTTCGCTCTTTAAAGTTTTCCGAAGACTTTTGGAAACCTTGAATTTTTCAGGAAACAAAACCATCCGCGGATCTGGGCTCCACCAAAGAATAGGCTGGTCGACTTCAAACCACGGAAAAATTCCCGAATTGTATGCAAGCAGCAAACGCTCCACAGAAAGATCGCCACCAATGGCCAGCATTCCATCAATGTTAGCTTCTGAAGGTTTTGGAAACCAAAGTTTTTCAGTTAGAAAATGCATCTTCCAAAATTGGTTAAATTTTTAGCATAAAAAACCCCAGAATCATAACTTTCTGGGGTTCATTCATTAACAAATCAATTATGACAAAAATCCCTTGTTTAAAAGGGAAGATCATCGTGTTCTTCGTCGTTAACATCGTCTGCAGGCTCAAAAGCTTCTGCCGGTGGCATTGGCGGCATATCGCCACTTGTGGCTGCTTGTGATACATTTTCAACACGCCAGCCTTGAATGCTGTTGAAATATTTGGTCTCGCCCTGCGGGTTCACCCACTCGCGGCCACGAACATTAATGCTCACTTTCACGTCCTGTCCCACTTTATAACTATTCAATAAATCCGTTTTGTCCTGCACGAATTCAATCATTATAACTTGTGGATATTGCTCTTCAGTGGTAATAACCAACTCCCGTTTCCTGAAACCATTGTTACCGTATTCTTTGGTTTCGTCTATCATCTTGATTTTTCCTTGTAGTTCCATTGTTTTAATATTTATTCTTTAATGTTATTTTTTAAACTATTTTTTTATTGAATAATTGCACGGACTAAATTGCTTATTTATTGATTCCACAATAAAACTTTCCACGCTTCTACTATTTTTCCTTCGCCCAGAAATTGTTGTGCTTTTTTATGGATTGTCTCATTATTTTTGGAAGAAACTAATTTTTTAAGTTCTTTCGAAGCATTTATAAAGGTATTAATTTCTTCCGAATTTGGAAAATTTTCTACATTGCCCAACATACCCAAATCATTTCCTGTCAATACTTTGCTATTGCGAATTTCTTCGTGAAGGCTATCCACCCCAATTCCCAATGTTGTTAGAGGCTTTGGCACTTCAAAAAGCCCCGCTTTGGCGCGGCTGTACCAATTGCCACCAAGACGGGAAACCGTATCAATTTTAAAAGGGTCTATGCTGCCATCTTCGGCTAAAATTTCTTCTTTTATATGAAGTTTTACCACTTCACAAATTACCAAATTGCCTGCACCGCCTTCTTTTCCGAGCGAAATAATTTCGTTCACCCTACATTCCAATTGAACGGGAGCTTCGGCCACACGGGGTGGTTTTACCATTTCGGAAGCCAATTCAGTAAAACCAGCTTTTGTGAATTCGTTTATATCTTTGGCGTATTCGGTAGAGGAAAGTGAAACTTGGTGCACCATTTCAAAACTCACAATGTTTATAACCACTTCGGGTACTTGCAAAACGTTTTCGTAAGTGTGTTTCGTTGTATTATCGCGGCCTCGACGCGCTGGCGAAAATACCAAGATTGGCGGCCGTGCACTAAAAACATTAAAAAAACTGAAGGGCGAAAGGTTTATGTTACCTTCACTGTCCACGGTGCTGGCAAAGCATATGGGCCTTGGTGCAACTGCTCCCAAAAGGTAGCCGTGCAGTTTTCCCGTGGAAAGCTCGTGTGGTTCAATAGAGATCATTGGCTACAAATGTACCCAAAGATTATAGCTTGTAAAAACCTGATTGTACAATAATATCAACATATTTGCTTTATATTTATTCAGGAAAAAAATTCTTTATGTTGCGTAAAAAAACATTCTCCCGTTGGGGTTTTATTTTGGCTTCTCTTATTGTTATCAGTCTTATTTTGTGGAATACATATGTGTTTTTCACACAATTAAAGGCGAATGAACGCACGAAAATGGAGATTTGGGCTGTTGCTCAGGAGGAATTGGAACAAAGTTTAGAGGGCACAGGGAATTCTGTAAGCGAAACTGCGCTGACCATCATAAGGAGCAATAGCACAACGCCGATGATTCTCCACACCCTGAAAGAAGACTACTATGAAGGTAGGAACATTGAAGATGCGGTTCTGAAAAACGAAAATGCCCGAAAAAAGAAAATCAATCAATTTATTTCGGAATACCAACCCATTGAAGTTAAATATAAAGACCAAGTACTTTCGGTAATTTACTTTGGAAACTCACCGCTGATCAATAAGCTGAAATATTATCCAGCAGCTTTGATTTTAATTCTATTTCTTTTCATTTTAGCGATTTACCTCTTTTACAAAACCTCCAAATCCGCCGAACAGAACAGGCTCTGGGCAGGAATGGCGAAGGAAACGGCACACCAGATTGGCACCCCACTTTCCTCTTTGGTGGGCTGGACGGAGATTTTAAAGAGTGAAAACGTAAACCCGGAATATATTGTTGAAATGGAGAAGGACATTTCCCGATTGGAAACCATTACAGACCGTTTTTCGAAAATTGGTTCTATACCAAAACTTGAGCAGCACGATTTGGTTGAAGAAACAAAAGCTACTTTTTATTACTTGCAAAAACGCACCTCAAAACTCATAAATTTTCAGCTCAACGTACCCAAAAAACCTGTTTACGTTGAAATGAACCCGCAACTTTTCAGCTGGACTATTGAAAATTTGGTAAAAAACGGCATCGATGCTATGAAGGGAAAAGGCAAAATAACCATCTCCATCGAACAGAATTCAAAATATGCGTTGGTGCATATAACCGACACTGGAAAAGGATTGACAAAAAGTGAATTCCGAAAAATATTTACGCCCGGACACACCACTAAAAAAAGAGGCTGGGGCTTGGGGCTTTCGTTGGCAAAACGTATTATTGAAGAATATCACAACGGAAAAATCCGTGTTCTGAAAAGCACCCCAAACCAAGGCACAACTATGGAAATAGCACTAAAGACCCAGAGTTAACAATGAAACATAAAACCCACACGCTACACACAGCACGCTTAAAAAATAATTGTCCAACATGTTTTGGCACAGATGGCCTTGAAATCACTTTTACACAGGAAGAGAAAGAAACACCATTCGTTAAAAACCCAGATATAGAAATTGAGTGCAAACTATACTGCCATACTTGCAAAAACAACATTTACCCCGTAAACTGGACCGAGGATATTGAGCGAGTTTTCGACTACAATAAAAAAATAGCAGAAACCAATAAACAATATTTAAAGGTAAAACCGCTATTTTATATTTTGACTGTTGTGGCAATAGTTTTGTTTGCCGCTGTAGTTTATGTTTTGATCCCTAAGGTTTAAGTTTTTCGGAAATTGCTTCGGCCAAAAATTCAAATTCCTCAGAGGTCATTTTCACTTTTTTGGTGAAACGCATATCGTCCATTTCGTTCAGCGGAATAAGATGTACGTGCACGTGAGGAACCTCCAAGCCAACCACGGCCATTCCCACGCGTTTGCAGGGAACGGTTTTTTCCAGTGCACGGGCAATTTTTCGCGAAAACTGCATCAGTTGCAGATACATATGTTCACCCATATCAAAAATCTTGTCAATTTCTTCTTTTGGAACACAGAGCGTATGTCCTTTGGCGTTTGGATTTATGTCTAAAAAAGCGATGAAATTATCGTCCTCAGCAATTTTGTAACAAGGAATTTCGCCTTCAATTATTTGTGTGAAAATAGAAGCCATACTTAATCTCTTGAAATTTTCAATATTTCGAATTTAAGCACCCCATTAGGTACTTTTATTTCGGCTATCTCGCCTTTTTGCTTTCCTAACAATCCCTTTCCGATAGGAGAATCAACGGAAATTTTTCCGGTTTTAAGATCGGCTTCGCTTTGCGCCACTAACTTATAGGTCATCTCCATTCCGTTATTTTGGTTCTTGATTTTCACGGTGGAATGTACCAAAACCTTGCTCAAATCCAATTGCGATTCATCAATCAACCGGGCATTTGCCAGTACTTCTTCCATTTTTGCAATTCGCATTTCCAACATTCCCTGCGCTTCTTTGGCGGCGTCATATTCAGCATTTTCGCTTAAATCACCCTTGTCTCGGGCTTCGGCGATAGCGTTGGAAGCTTTTGGACGTTCCACATCGCGCAGTTGGTCAACTTCTTCCCTCAATTTTTTTAATCCTTCGGCAGTGTAATAAGATACTTTACTCATAACTTCATCGTTTGTGTATGCAGAACATACATATTCTTTATATAACATAATCTTGTCTCGTGGCGGGATTTACTTTAATAAATTCAAAAAATCTAATAAGCTGACGGGTTTTTGTTTCATAAATAT
>DAIMFZ010000060.1:11310-12378 GCA_036724225.1 Aequorivita sp. | reverse complement strand
CAGGTTAGCAGCGACAACGAAATGCCCAATGCTGGAAAGGTAATCGGTGTTTTGGAGCGTATTTTAACCTTAACTTTAATCATAGTTTCACAATATTCGGCAGTTGGGTTTTTGATAGCGGCCAAGTCCATTTTGCGTTACGGAAACAATGAAACCCTAAAAACGGAATACGTGCTCATCGGCACCATGCTCAGTTTCGGAATTGCCGTGATTGCTGGAATAATCATTAATTTCTTATAAATTACAATAAGATTGCTCACTCGTTTTAAAAAAAATATAGAAATTATTTTTCCTTTTTTAATCGGAAAAAAACTGCTCGTCGCCTGTAGCGGCGGAGTGGACAGTGTGGTTTTGACACATTTAATGAAAGAATTGGATTTTGAAATCGCTTTGGCACATTGCAATTTTTCACTCCGCGGAAAGGAAAGTGATGGCGATGAAATGTTTGTGATCGGTTTGGCCAAAAACTTGGAAATTCCAGTTTTTGCAGAAACTTTTGATACCCATAAGTTCGCTGAAGATCATAAAATATCAACCCAAATGGCGGCCAGAACCCTTCGCTATAATTGGTTTGATGAAGTTTTGAACAATTTTAAATACGATTATCTTTTGACCGCCCATCAATTGGACGACGATCTGGAAACATTTTTTATCAATCTTTCCCGCGGCACAGGTTTAAACGGACTTACAGGAATTCCGAAGGAAAATAACAAAGTTATAAGACCACTTTTAAATTTTTCAAGAGAAGAAATTTTGCAGTATATTGAGGAAAATAATTTGAAATGGCGTGAAGACAGCAGCAACAAAAAAACCGATTATCTTCGGAATAAGCTGAGGTTGGAAGTATTGCCACAATTCAAGGAAACCAATGAAGCGTTGTTGAAAAATTTTCAAAAAACCCAAAAGAACTTACAATCTTCCCGAAACCTCATAGATGATTATATGGCTTTGGTCTATAAATTGGTTGTTTCGAAATCCACGGATTGTTATAAAATCAATATTCAAAAACTCAAGGAATTGCCCCACACCGAAGCATTGCTATATGAACTCTTGAACGGTTTCGGGTTT
>DAIMFZ010000060.1:0-11210 GCA_036724225.1 Aequorivita sp. | reverse complement strand
GGAATTGCCCCACACCGAAGCATTGCTATATGAACTCTTGAACGGTTTCGGGTTTACAGAATGGGATGATGTTTCAAATTTACTCAAAGCACAAACTGGTAAGCAGGTTTTTTCAAAAACACATCGACTTCTGAAAAATCGAGACGAACTGTTGCTAACGGAAATCAATTTAGAAGTAAACGGCGAAGAATATTTTGTTTCCGAAGAAGGAATTGTTTCACCTATAATTTTGACAATAGAGCCCTCAAAATACTTAGGAGAAACCGAAAAAGACTTACAATATTTTGATGCTGAAAAACTGAACTTCCCTTTAAAGCTTAGAAAATGGAAGCGTGGCGATACTTTTCAGCCTTTCGGAATGAGGGGAAAAAAGAAGTTGAGCAAATTTTTTAAAGACGAGAAAATTCCGTTGAATGAAAAAGATAAAATCTGGGTACTTTTAAGCAATGGAAAGATAGTTTGGATAATCGACCACCGGATAGATGACCACTTCAAAGTAACAGAAAACACAAAACAAATCTTGAAGATATTTTGGGAAGAGTAAATGAAATAAAAAAGAATCCCGACCAATGGCCGGGATTCTTTAACAAACCTAACTTAGTAAACTTTAATATGCACGAAGAATATTTTCTATCCCCACAAAAAATACTACTTTGTGCATTATCCACTAATTCTATGATTCAAATATAAGGCGGGAAATCGGTTTATACCATACGTACTTACACGTATTTTTTCCTGATCAATATCATATTGAATTGCAAACAATAGTAGTAACTTTCCATTTATGAAATTGCCAAAAAAAATAGGTGTTTTGACCAGCGGTGGAGATGCCCCTGGAATGAATGCAGCCATTCGTGCCGTGGTGCGGGCCTGTGCATATCACAATCTTATATGTGTGGGTGTTTACCGTGGTTTCCAGGGTTTGATGGAAGGAGATTTTAAACCATTGGATGCCCGGTCAGTTAAAAACATAATCAACCGTGGCGGAACTTTTCTTAAATCTACGCGTTCCAACGAATTTAGGACAGTTGAAGGAAGAAAAAAAGCTTTCCATAATCTTAAAAATGAAAATATAGATGCTTTGGTGGTCATTGGTGGCGAGGGTACTTTTGCTGGGGCTTCCGTTTTTATAAACGAATTTAATTTTCCAATTATTGGCCTTCCGGGAACAATTGATAATAACATAAATGGAACCGATTATACTATTGGCTATGACACTGCTTTAAATACTGTTGTGGAAGCTATTGACAAGATTCGCGATACCGCAAATTCGCACAACCGACTTTTTTTGGTGGAAGTGATGGGCCGCGATGCTGGTGATATTGCCCTTAACGCTGGAATAGGAGCAGGAGCGGAAGAAATTTTGATTCCCGAACAAAATATGGGCCGCGAACGTTTATTGGAATCGTTGAGCAGAAGTAAAAAATCTGGAAAAACCTCAAGTATTGTTGTGGTTTCCGAAGGAGATCAGATAGGAAAGAATATTTTTGGACTTGCAGAATTCATAGATGAAAACTTGAAAGAATACGAAGTTAGGGTAACAGTCCTCGGCCACATTCAGCGAGGCGGTGCGCCTAGTTGTTTTGACCGTGTACTCGCAAGCCGTTTGGGAGTAGGTGCAGTTGATGCACTTTTGCGGGGCGAATCCAACGTAATGATTGGAATAGTTCACAATAAAGTAACCTCGGTTCCTTTCTCGGTAGCAACAAAAGGCAGCAATGAAATTGATTTGGAATTGATTCGTGTGGCCGATATTATTTCTATTTGATGTGAAAATTTCAAAGAAAAAATTTCAAAATGAATAATGAATAATAATTGAGATTTCCACTATCGTGGGAAATAAATAAATATCCGCTGAATCGGTAAATAAATATGACAAAAATAGGTATAAACGGCTTTGGCCGAATTGGGAGACTGGTCCTCAGAATTGCTTTACAAAGAAACAATTTAGAAATAGTAGGCGTAAACGACCTTTTGGAGGTTGATCATCTTGCATACTTGTTTAAATATGATTCAGTTCATGGAAAGTACCCCGGCACTGTTGAAGTGAAAAATGGAAATTTGATGGTAGACGGAAAAAAGATAAGAGTTACTTCTGAAAAAAACCCTGAAAATTTGAAGTGGGACGAAGTTGGCGCAACAATCATAATTGATTGTACCGGAATTTTCAAGGAAGTGGATTCAGCTTCGGCACACTTAAAAGCTGGCGCTAAAAAAGTAATTATTTCTGCTCCTTCCAAAACGGCCCCAATGTTTGTGATGGGTGTGAACCACACGGAAATAAAGGCAACTGATTCAATAATTTCAAACGCCTCCTGCACTACAAATTGCTTGGCGCCTATGGCAAAAATAATCAATGATGAATACGGAATAGTTGAAGCTTTGATGACTACTATTCACGCTGTTACTGCATCACAATCCACGGTGGACCAGCCTTCAAAGAAAAACTATCGCATGGGAAGAAGTGCTTTGAGCAACATTATTCCAACCACCACAGGCGCTGCAGTTGCAGTTACTAAAGTAATTCCCGAACTAAAAGGCAAATTGACGGGTATGGCCTTTCGGGTTCCAACCACAGATGTTTCGGTAGTAGATTTGACTGTTCGCACTAAAAAATCTGCCACTTATGAAGAAATAAAAGCACTTTTCAAAAAGGCTTCGGAAACTAAATATAAAGGAATCGTGAACTACACCGAAGACGAAGTTGTTTCACAGGATTTCGTTTCAGACCCATATATTTGCACCTTTGATGCAAAAGCAGGCATTGCGCTTAATGATAATTTCTTTAAGTTAGTGGCTTGGTACGATAATGAATATGGCTACTCTGCAAAACTTGTGGATATGGCTGCTCACGTTGCAACGCTATAAATTATGACTCTAATAACCGATGGCGGTTCTACAAAATGCGATTGGGTATTGCTGGATGCTTCCGGCAATGTTGTCTTTAAAACCGCTACTTCGGGTTTGAATCCTACAGTGGTTTCAAGAGAGGAATTAATACCTCGCATTGCTTCAAACGAAACTTTGAAAAACGTTTTCAATACTATTGAAGTGCTTGATTTTTATGGTGCAGGCTGCGGCACAGTAACTCCTCGAAATATTTTAAAAGAAGTACTGATTGAATTATTTCCTAAAGCAAAAGTGAGCGTCTCCGAAGATATGTCTGCCGCGGTTTTTGCTGCAACTACCAAACCTGGAATTGTTTGTATTTTAGGTACGGGCAGCAATAGTTGCTATTTTGATGGTAGCGAAATATATGCGCCAATCCCAGCTTTGGGTTATATTTTGATGGACGAAGCCAGCGGAAATTACTTCGGAAAAAGATTGATTCGCGATTATTATTACAAACGAATGCCTTCGAAAATTGCTGAAGAATTTGAAAGGCAATTCAATTTGGAAGCCGATGACATAAAAATGAATCTGTATAAAAAACAAAATCCAAATGCTTATTTGGCTTCATTTGCTGAATTTATTTTTAACCAGCCAACAATAACCCCATATTTTTATGCGCTAATAAAGGAAGGCATTTCTAATTTTATTGAATGTAGGATTCTTTGTTATGAAAAAGCACAAGAAGTCCCCGTTCATTTTATTGGTTCCATAGCATATTTTTCTGAAAAAATAATTAGGGAATGCTTCAAAGAGAATAATCTAACACTTGGGAATATTGTTCAACGTCCTATTGATGGGTTGATTGAATATTATAGAAACAAAATTTCTAATTAAAAATTAATCATTAGTCTAGTCAAGACCTATTATCATACTTCCAAAATATCAGTACCCACAGTAAATCCTAAAAATCAAAGCTTAGAAAACATTTGAAAGAAATTGAGAAGCTCCAAATGCAAGACAGATTTGAAAGTTTTTGCTAGCGTGAAAAACGTTAAAGCATAAACTTCATACTTATAGTCTCAAATTTCCAACATTTTTCATATCTTTCAACTGTAAACTCCCCGTTTATACTAACTGGATTATGCTGACAAAAGTCTATGGAAGCGCAGTTTTTGGCGTAGAGGCCACAACAATTACTGTTGAAGTTAACGTTGACATTGGTATAGGTTATCATTTGGTAGGCCTTCCCGATAACGCTATCCGCGAAAGCAATTTTCGAATTGCCGCCGCGCTACAAAACAACGGCTACAAAATTCCCGGAAAGAAATTGATTCTCAATATGTCTCCCGCCGATCTTCGAAAGGAAGGTTCAGCCTATGATCTCCCTTTGGCTATGGGAATTCTGGTTGCCACGGAACAGATTGAAGAGAAAAGTCCACTTTCCGAATACATAATTATGGGCGAGCTTTCGCTCGATGGAAACCTGCAGCCCATTCGTGGAGCTCTCCCCATTTCTTTAAAAGCAAAAGAAGAAGGTTTTAAAGGATTTATACTTCCGAAGCAAAATGCGAAGGAAGCTGCCATAGTTGAGGGCATTGAAGTTTTTGGGATTGAAAACATAAAAGAAGTAATCGATTTTTTTAATGAAGGTGTCCCGTTAGAGCATACAATAGTAGATATTGAAGCTGAATTTTACGACCACCTCGAACATCCTGAACACGACTTTGCCGATGTGAAAGGACAAGAATCCATTAAACGCTGTATGGAAATTGCCGCAGCGGGCGGACACAATATAATTTTGATCGGTCCACCGGGTTCGGGAAAAACAATGCTCGCTAAAAGATTGCCAAGTATTCTTCCGCCAATGACGTTACAGGAAAGCCTTGAAACCACAAAGATCCACAGCGTTGCGGGACGCACGATGGAAAAGGGAGGGATTATGACTTCGCGACCTTTCCGAAGTCCGCATCATACCATATCTGATGTTGCCTTGGTTGGCGGAGGCCAATATCCGCAGCCGGGCGAAATAAGCTTGGCGCACAATGGCGTTTTGTTTTTAGACGAGCTGCCCGAATTTAAACGTGGCGTTTTGGAAGTGATGCGCCAACCGTTGGAGGATCGCGAGGTAACCATTTCGCGAGCGAAATTTACGGTTACCTATCCTTCCAGTTTTATGCTCGTGGCGAGTATGAACCCAAGTCCGGGTGGTTATTTTAACGATCCCAATGCACCTGTAATGTCTTCACCGGCTGAAATGCAGCGCTATTTAAGCAAAATTTCTGGACCGTTATTGGATAGAATTGATATTCACATTGAAGTTACGCCTGTTCCTTTTGAAAAACTCAGCGAAGAACGCCGTGGCGAGTCTAGTATCGTTATTCGTGAACGGGTTACCAATGCACGCAAATTACAGTCCGAACGCTTTTTGATGTTTGAAAATATACACTACAATGCCCAAATGGGGGTGAAGCAAATACGCCAATTTTGTAAGCTGGATGAAGCTTCGCTCGCCCTTTTAAAAACCGCAATGGAACGTTTGAATCTTTCTGCTCGGGCGTATGACCGGATTTTAAAAGTAGCAAGAACAATTGCAGATTTGGAAACTTCAGAAAATATAACTGGAAATCACATTTCCGAAGCAATTCAGTATAGGAGTTTGGATCGGGATGGGTGGTTTGGGTAATCATACATCCTAAAGTTAATAACGGCTTCTTTTTAACTTATTTTTAAGATTTATACCCACTTCGCATAGTATCTTTAAAACTTTCATTAAAATCAATTAAATATGTTTAAAATATCTCTTAATAAAAATGCACTCGTCTTCGCATCCCTTGTGTTGCTTACATATTCCAGTAAAGCTCAAAATTCCACAACTGATCAGGAAAATAGCAAATTATCCGTTCCTTATGAAAAATACGAACTTGCTAACGGACTTGATGTAATTCTTCACCAAGACAAAAGTGATCCAATTGTTTCCCTCGCCATTCAATATGGAGTGGGTTCTAATCGCGAAAAAACGGGTCGTACCGGTTTTGCCCACTTGTTTGAGCACATGCTTTTTCAGGAATCTGAAAACGTGCCGCAGGATCAATTCTTCAAAACCATCCAAGATGCCGGAGGAACGCTGAACGGCGGAACTTGGAAAGACGGAACGGTTTATTATGAAGTGGTGCCAAAAAACGCTATGGAAACCGTGATGTGGCTGGAGAGTGACCGTATGGGATATTTAATTAATACCGTAACTGAATCTGCCTTTGAAAACCAGCAGGAAGTGGTTCAAAACGAAAAGCGCCAGCGGGTGGACAACAATCCCTATGGCCACACCAGTTGGGTGATTGACAAAAACTTATATCCCGAAGGCCATCCTTATAATTGGCAAGTAATTGGCGAATTGGAAGACCTTCAAAATGCAACAGTGAAAGACGTAAAGGAATTTTATGATCGTTTTTATGGTCCGAATAACGCAACTTTAGTTTTGGCGGGCGATTTTGATACCGCCGAAGCCAAGAAAATGATTGAAAAATATTTTGGAGAAATTAAGCGTCGCAAAGAGGTGGAGCCTCTTAAACCACAACCTGTAACGCTTTCAAAAACCAAAAGACTGTATCACGAAGATAATTTTGCTACCGCGCCCCAACTAAATATGGTTTGGCCAACGGTGGAACAATACACTGACGACGCCTATGCTTTAGACTTTCTGGGCCAAATTCTTTCCGATGGAAAAAAAGCTCCGCTTTATAAAATTTTGGTGAAAGAAAAAGATTTAACTGCAAAAACAAATGCTTACAATAGTTCAAATGAATTGGCAGGCGATTTTCAAATTTCTATAACGGCAAATAATGGTGTTGACTTAGATTCTGTTGAAAGCGGAATTTATGAAGCCTTTGCGCTTTTCGAAAAAGACGGCGTTACTGATCGCGATATTGAACGGATTAAAGCAGGACTTGAAACGCAATTTTACAACGGCATCAGTAGTGTTTTGGGGAAATCATTTCAACTTGCGAGATATAATGTTTTTACAGGTAATCCTGGTTTTATAACCCAAGATATTGAAAATATCAAAAAAGTTAAGAAAGAAGATGTAATGCGGGTTTACAACAAATATATCAAGGACAAACCCTATGTAATGACAAGCTTTGTTCCGAAAGGTCAACTTGAGTTGATTACTCAAAACTCTGAAAAAGCAAAAGTTGTTGAGGAAGAAATCAAGGAAAACGTCACCAAAAAAGTGGAGGAAACAAAGGCTGAAATTGTAAAAACACCCTCCAGTTTTGACCGCTCAAAACCACCCGTACAAGGACCTGCACCAGAACTTCACATTCCCGAAATGTGGACAACAAATCTAAAAAACGGCATTAAAGTATCCGGAATTGAGCAAGATGAAATCCCGACGGTAAACTTTAGTTTGGTAATTGAAGGTGGCCATTTGCTCGACGATATGAAAAACAATGGTGTTGCAAATTTAATGAGTGACATAATGATGGAAGGCACGACAAACAAAACTCCGGAAGAATTGGAAGAAGCCATCGATCTTTTGGGAGCGAGTATCAGAATGTACACTACTGATGAATCTATCGTTATTCGTGGAAACACTTTGACCCGCAACTTTGGAAAAACAATGGATTTGGTTACTGAAATACTTTTGGAGCCACGATGGGACCAGGAAGAACTAGGACGTATTAAAACTAAAACTATCAATGCTATTGAACGATCAGATGCTAATCCGAATGCTGTTGCAAATCGGGTTTACAACAAAATTCTTTATGGGGCTGGCCATATTTTCAGCTATCCAACTTCGGGAACTGTGGAATCTGTTAAGTCCATATCAATGGACGATTTGAAGGAATTTTACAACAAGAACTTTTCACCTTCCGTAAGCAGTTTCCAAGTAGTTGGAAAAATTGATAAACCCACTGTTTTGAATGACTTGAAAAGTTTGGAAGAACGTTGGGCCACCAAAAAAGTAATCATTCCGGAATATACAGCTACAAACAACCGCAACAAGGCTTCACTATATTTTGTTGATATGCCAAACGCCAAACAATCCGTTATCGATATTGGTTATATAGCTTTGCCAAGAACAGATAAGGATTTCTATCCCTTGGAAGTGATGAATTACAAATTGGGTGGTTCTTTCTCGGGGAATGTGAATTTGATACTTCGCGAGGAAAAGGGTTATACCTATGGCGCTAGGACCAATTTCAGCGGAAGCAAAATTCCTGGAACTTTTACTGCTTCTTCAAGTGTTAGAACAAACACCACAGGCGAATCCGTTCAGATTTTCAGGGATGAAATTTCAAAATACAAAGAGGGCATTTCAGCCGAAGACCTTGAGTTTACAAAGAATGCACTCATAAAATCGAACGCGCGACGTTTTGAAACCCAAGGTTCATTATTGGGAATGTTGCAGGAAATAAATGAATATAACCTTCCAGCAAATTATATTGAAAAAGAAGAAACAACCGTAAGAAATATGACTTTGGAGCAACACAAGGCATTGGCCAATAAATACTTGGATGCTTCCAAAATGGCTTATTTGGTAGTTGGCGACGCCGCAACTCAATATGAACAGTTCAAAAATATGGGCTTTGACGAAGTGAAACTACTAGACAAAAATGGTGAGGAAGTGAAACCTGACGATGTGAAAAAGTAAAAATTCATCCAAGAATGTAATGGCCACGAATTCACGAGTATTTTTACATAAAAATTCGTGAATTCGTGGCTTTTTATTTAATTACCTTTATCTATATCTTTCAATATTATGAATAAATTCTGTCTTCTTTTTTTCTCCCTAATCCTGATTTTCGGTTGTAAAAATCATCAAGACGAAAATTCAGACATTTCCCAAAAGGAAGAAAATCCTATTCAGAAATTCAAGGAACCAACCTTTACTTTGGCTCAAGCAAATAAACTGATTGAACTTCCTTTGCATTGTGTTGGCACGGAATATCCTTATAAACCGGGTGAGACTTTGGAAAGTGAAGCAGATTTGGTTGAACCTGAAACCGTTCACCCAATTTTTTACGGATGTTTTGATTGGCATAGTGCTGTGCACGGCTATTGGTCTATGGTTACACTGCTTAGGCAATTTCCAGAAATGGACAAGGCGGAGGAAGTGCGAAAACTTTTGAAGGAAAAGATCACGGCTACGAACGTCGCAACAGAGGTAGTATTTTTTGAAAAACCCATCAACAAATCATTTGAAAGAACTTACGGGTGGGCATGGCTTTTAAAACTTTCCGAAGAGCTTCACAATTGGGATGACCCGATGGCCCAGGAACTGGAAGAAAATCTAAAACCGCTGGCTGATATTATCATACTTCGGTATAAGGAATTTCTGCCAAAATTGAATTATCCAATTCGGGTTGGAGAGCATACCAATACTGCTTTTGGGCTTACCTTCGCCTATGATTATGCCGTATCGGTTGGCGATTTAGAACTGAAACAACTAATTGAAAAGCGCGCCCGCGATTTTTATTTCAATGATGAAAATTGCCCAATAACATGGGAGCCCAGTGGCTACGATTTCCTTTCGCCCTGTTTGGAAGAAATGGATATTATGCGCCGTGTGCTTTCTACAGAAGAATTCACAAACTGGATGGATGCTTTTCTGCCACAACTTGCTGATGAAAATTATCATTTGAAAGTAGGGGAGGTGAGCGACCGAACCGATGGAAAACTGGTGCATTTGGATGGTCTTAATTTCAGCAGGGCATGGGTTTTTTACGGCTTGGCGAAACAATATCCAAAATACAAACATCTTGAAAATCTTGCCAATGAACACGTGGCCTACTCATTTCCGAATCTGGTTGGCGATAGTTATGAAGGAGGTCACTGGTTGGGCAGTTTTGCCATTAATGCACTGAACACATTGCATGGAAAATAGTTTAGTGCGAGTGGTTTTCCTTTAAAAATTCCCGCTTTATTCCCTGCTGTAGAATTTCTGAAGTAAGCGTTTCACCCTTTAAAAGTATTTCACTTTTTTTAATAGGGAAAACCCTTAATGCGGCACAGGGAAAACCCCTTTTTTTAAAAGGGATTTTCCCTGTTTATTGGCTTACTGAAATAGTTATTTGAATGTTTTTGCTAAATTCGTTCCTTATAAAATCACTAAATCAATTTTAATTATGTCAAAACCATCAAATTGTATTACCGTGGCTGAAGCAAGACAATTGCAGAACAACTGGGTCGCTACCCGCGCTGTGGACATTGAAGTTGCCATGGGAACTGTAGACACTCGGGAGTTCCTTTTTAGTGTTGAGGAGATTCAACAGTTTTTGAATTATATAAAAGCAGGTTCCATTGGCACTGAAAATCCGGGCGTTCGCATTTATTTTGCTGCATATGATACTGATGCTTCAGACAAGGCAACTGTATTTTTAGCGCCAACTTTAGGGGTTACTGCAGGTTCGCCTAATAATTATCTATTGGAACCTTTGAATCGAACCGTTAGCGGATTCCCTCCAACAAATTATTAATTTGACAGCAACCCTTTTCGCAAATTTTTTAGAGCTTCTAACCTTTCTGGTCGGAATATTCTATTATCAAAAAAACAAAACCAAACCTACTTTCTATTTGGTTTGGTTTTTAGGTATTACTATTTTTTCGGAAGTTTTCAGTTGGTATGCTTATTTTGTGGAAACTGGATTTTTAAGTTTTTTGAAGAACACACCATTCCAAAGCAATTACTGGTGGGCAAATATTTATTCCATAATAAGTTATTTGTTTTATATAAATTATTTTAAGTGGTATTTGTCGACTAAAAAATCAATAAAGATTCTCAATCTGGTTTCGATTGTTTTTTTGGTTGTAAGTATTTTAGAAATTTTCTTATCTGATGGATTCTTTATAAAATTTATGCCAATTTCAAATATTCTTGGGACGTTGTTTGTTTTCCTAAGCATCGCATTTTATTATCTAGAATTGCTAAAAAGTGATCAAATATTGCAGGTGCAAAAAAGCTTACCTTTTTATGTATCGGTCGGGGCATTGATTTTTCATCTATGCACCACCCCTTTATTTCTTTATAGCATCTATTACAGTAATTCTGTTGACCCTGGCTTTGTCAGTTTGTACAGACAGATTATCTTTGGGACTAACTACTTACTTTACTCCATCTATATAGCTGGATTTTTAATATGCTTACGGACCAAGGACCCTTACTTCCCCAAGAAAAACTTTTAATAATTTACTTTATTGCAGTACTGTTGTTCTTCGCGGTCTTTGCAATTGTGTTCGTTATCGCCTTTCAACGCCGAAAAAATAAGTTCCTTATAGAACGCTATGAAGCGGAGAAGCGCTACCAAAGGGAACTTGCAGATTCGCAAATAGAAATCCAGGAACAAACACTGAAAAACATTGCGTGGGAACTGCACGAC
>DAIMFZ010000059.1:11825-12443 GCA_036724225.1 Aequorivita sp. | reverse complement strand
TAGACCATTTTGAAACATAAAAAAATGGTCGGAATTTCTTCCGACCATGACTACCTTTTGGGTTGCTTTTTTTATTAGTATAGTGTTTTAATTTTTTACAAATTTTGCCGTAGAACTGGTTCCATAATTCATTAAATAAGTTCCAATTGCAAGTTGGCTGATATCAATTCGATTATTAGTGGCACTTAGTTCTTTTTCAATTAATTTTTTTCCTGCTAAATCATAGATTTGAAACATTGTATTTTCCTTTAAGTTACCGATAACAATATAGTCTGTTGCTGGATTGGGCGAAATGTAAACAATGTTTTCTTGGAATTCATTTACAGATAATGGTCCGCAGCTTATTTCCGCGAAGTACAGAAAATCTTGATCTGTATAAGATAGGAAACCAGATGCATTATTGGGTATTGGATTGCCAAAAGGTAAATCGTCGTAATAAACTACTTTTCCAGTAGCGGAATAATTTACATTGCTGTGGTTAGTGCTTGAGCCGTTGTTGTCATAAACTGCCATAATCCAATAATCTCCAGCCGCCAGTTGAACAGGAGTAACAGGAAGGCTCATAATGCCGGTTCCCACGGATGAAATAGCAGTAGAGGTAACAAGGTTATTTGGCAC
>DAIMFZ010000059.1:0-11815 GCA_036724225.1 Aequorivita sp. | reverse complement strand
CACTCCTGCGTTATCGTCATATATGGCCATTTGGAAGTTAGCTCCTGTACCATTTCCTATCATGTTTAAAGAATGTAAAACACCTACTTGCGAAAGATTAAAACTTACACCCAACAAATAATTAGGCAGAATATTACCAGGAATAAAATTAGGGTCAGTGCCGTCAGAATTGCCAATATTACAATCCTGGGAAAATGCAGATAATGCTATAAAAAGCATTGCGATAAGTGTAGCGATTTTTTTCATTTTTTTTGTTTTAAATTTGTAATCAGTTAGTTATATTTAATATAGTAAAAGTTTTCAGTTGTAGATTAGTTCCAATCTATTTTTGTTATTCATTATATCATCGAGAATTTTTAAAAATGTCATCATTAACAATAATTAGCAATAAAAAAAATCGTCCCTCAAACCAAAGTTTGAGGGACGATTTCCTTTGTGGGGATAGTTAAAGTATTAAATTTTATTGTTTGTCTTTCATAGAATCTTTGTTCATTTCCAATTTATAGATTTCTGAAACGATTACATCCAAATCCGGGTCGTATCGCTCCACAACAAAGTTGCCATCGGCATTGAAATATCCAAAAGAGGATTTTCCTTGTTGGGACATAATATAATATCCATTCTGAGATGTAGGCTTGATAACCGCATATTCTTCTTGGGTTGCATTATCCTTTATAGTCATCAATCTGTAGCCATCCTCATCTTTTTGGTTTAAGAATTTAAACCGATTCCCATCGTAATCATAACTTACTTCGGTATTCACCTTTACAGGTTCCATTTGGATGCTTTGATTTGTTTGGTTGGCTTCGCTTGCATCCAAAGCAATTACTTGTTTCTGGGTTTGTGTTACCGCTTTTGTGGAAACTTCAGTTCCTTTTTCGCTTTTCACGGCAGTTTTGGTTACTACAGTTTCCTTTTTTTCGTTTCTATTTTCCTGTGCAATACCAGTTGTAAATGCTGCTAAAGCTAAAACTATCAATATTTTTTTCATAATGGTTTATTTATTAGTTTAATACTTACAAAGATACCATCTGAACGAGTTAAAAAGGAATATTAAATGATAAGAAATTCATAAAAAAATAAACAATTTTAATTCTTTTTAATAAAATTTTAATTTAAACCCTGTCAAATTCATGACAGGGTTTAGTATTGTTATTAAACTCTGAGCTTTAAAAATTATAATTTATACGGGCATAATAAAAAGCTCCACTAAAACCCATCTGAACTGAATCCCAATATCCACCGCCTTCAGTCCAGTCATCTTGTTGATCTGGATAAATATTGAAAAGATTGTTTGACCCCACATTCAGTTTTATATTTTTTGAAACAGCAAAACCAAGGTTTAAGTCGGTTACAAATTTTGCTGTATACGTATCTGTAGCGGCGATAATTTGATTTTCAAAGCTGCCATAATCCGCAGTGTCTTCAAACATTTGGAAATCCAAAAGTTCTACTTGGCTGAATCGTGTAACGGTCAGTCCAGCACTTAACCATTTTCTTTCATAGGTAAGGTTTCCAACCAATTTGCTTTCAGGTGCTGAAGCCAATAAAAATGCTTTATCCCTTTCGCCAAAAAATGTCTGTTCGTCCAGATTTCCGTTTTTTACATCTTTGATTACCATATTGTTGAAATTACCTAATAACGAAACTCCAATAATATTATCATTGAAATTATCTTTATAAGTTAGAACAATGTCAAGTCCTGTAGTTTCTGTATCCACACCATTTGCGAAGAATTGTGCAGAATCTACATTTTCAATTTGTGGCGCAGGAAAATTACCGGTCAGTACAATTCGATCCCGGACATCTATATAATAAAGGTCTGCCGTTGCACTGAATTTTGAGAAATTTGCGGTGAAACCTAAACCAGCGTTGGTAGATTTTTCTTCTTTTAAAGGTCCAATACCAAAGGAAGCTGTAACTGGGCTATTGTTTGGCGATAATAGTTGATCACTTGCCACACCACCAATAAAATTAGTGAAACGTAGGTTGTAATAGAGCTGGGCTAAGGAAGGAGCCCTAAATCCAGTACTTACAGAACCTCTAACGTTAATGTTTTTAGTTGCTTTAAAGCGCATTGCGAGTTTTCCGTTGATGGTGCTTCCGAAGTCGCTGTAATTTTCAAAACGTCCTGCTGCACTAATTAAAAAGGCCTCGCTTAAATCAAATTCCCCATCTGCATATACTGAAACATTGGATCTGCTCCTGTCCACCTCATTTGTTGGGCCATAACCTGGGAAACCTTGAGAGCCGCCAGGTCTTAGGATTTGGTTGCCATCATCGTCGAGAATTGGGTTGCCGTTTTCATCCCTATAAATTACTATATCTTCTTCTGGAGTATTTGCGTTTACAGGCACTCCGTTAACATCATAAGTAGCGTAAGATCCTTCTTCGCCAGCAAAAATCTTGAAGTTTTCTGTTCTGTATTCCGCTCCGAAAGCTAAATTCATTCCGCTTAAAACGTCTTCGTAATATTTTGAAAAGTCTAAATTAATGGTGTTTTGTGATAAATTATGACCGCCTGCGTCAAATTCAGTGGGAGAAAGATCTACCAAAGATGCGTTTAGAGTTCCTTTTATGTAATAGTGAAAATTGTTGATTCCATAAGCGTTGCTAATATCCACTTTCCAACCTGAATCAGTTTCGGTTTTAACGCCCGCAACAATTGAATTATCTGTAATTATTGAAGTAATCCTCGGTGTGTAACCGTTTGGATAAATTGATACAACCACACGATTTCCGTCATTTCTGGTAAAGGCATAGGCGTCCGTGTCCCTATAATTTCTTCCGCCGAAGGCATAGACTTCCGTTTTTTCGCCTACGGGAATTCCAATATTTCCCATTAAATTAAAACCTTCAATAGCGGCTTCGCCAAAACCTTTTCTGAAATCGAAAGTAGGCCGCAATGTCTTGTTTTTATTGATATATTCAGTTGTAAAATTTGCGAAACCACCTTTTTTTCCAATGCCAAACCCGTAGTTGGCACCAAATTTCACGGAGCCTCCATCGAAATTTTTATCTTTCCCTATAGCGTTTCCATCTTTTTCAGTATCAAGGCGATATCCGTCTGTGTTCCAAAGGCCGTAAGCTCCATCTTCAAAAGCACTTGTATCAACATCTGCATTATTGCTATAGGCTCCATAGGAAACACTTCCGGATAATTCATCCACATTGTCTTTCAACACTATATTTATTACTCCTGCTATGGCATCACTACCGTATTGCGCAGCAGCTCCATCGCGAAGCACTTCTATCCTTTTAATGGAAGTTGCGGGAATAGCGTTTAGGTCGGTCCCTGTGTTTCCACGGCCACGGGTTCCAAATATATTAATCAATGAAGATTGGTGTCTTCTTTTGCCATTTATCAAAACCAAGGTTTGGTCTGGCCCTAAGCCCCGCAATGAAGCAGGATCTATATGGTCTGCTCCGTCTGATCCTGATTGTTTGCTTGCATTGAAGGATGGTGCCGCATATTGCAACAGCTCGTTTATTTCAACTTTTCCTACCTGCATTGTTGTGGATTCCACATCTATCACATCAATGGGTACTGCTGTATTTACGGCAGTTCTGTTCGGATTACGCGAGCCCACAACCATAACATCCTCAAGTGATTCTCCTTCTGCAAGTGTTACCTGAATATTGGTTTGTCCATTCACCTCAATTTCTTGTGTATTGAACCCAACATAGCTAAAGCTCAAAGTGGCATTATTGTTTACTTCAATAGTAAACATTCCATCTATTGATGTTGTGGTCCCGTTTGAAGTTCCTTTTTCCAAAACATTTACAAAGGAAAGCGGTACTCCAGAAGCATCTGTTACCAATCCGGAAACATTAATCTGTGAGAATGAAATTCCACAGATAAAAAGTAATAAAAGTGTAATTTTTTTCATGGTTTTATTGGTTTAATTGTTAGTATTATGTTAAAATTAATATTTTAATTTATCTGTTAAATGTTTACGTAACCATTTTATAAACAAAGTTGTAAGCATAACTTTTTTAAATACGAACAACGATATCTTATTTTTGTATTTTTATATGAAAGTAAACTTATGCCATTGTGGTTACATATTTTGTTGCTTTTACTTGGTGCTTATATAGTGATAAGTGTGCTGCTCTATTATTTACAAGACTACTTTTTGTTCAAGCCGGAAAAACTTCCGAAGGATTTCAACTTTTATTACGAAAACCAGCAAGTTTCGGAATATAACATTGAAACCCGCGATGGCGCAATAATTAATGGACTTCATTTTAGTGTTGAAAAACCATTGGGCGTGGTGCTTTATTTGAAGGGAAATTCAAAAAGTATAAAAGGCTGGGGCAAGTTTGCGGTAGATTTTACCCGAAATAATTACGATGTGATTATGGTAGATTACAGAGGGTTTGGGAAAAGCACAGGCAAGCGTTCGCAAAAAGCCATAAAACACGATCTGCAATTTATTTATAACAAAATCCGTGAAAAAGTCAGTGAAAAATACATTGTCATTTACGGGCGTTCATTGGGTTCCGGTTTCGCCACTAAACTCGCCTCGATGAACAGTCCCAAAATGTTGATTTTAGATGCACCTTATTATAGTTTAACCAAAGTAACTGGCCGCTATATGCCGTTTATGCCGCTTTCCGTAATTCTGAAATACCCAATGCCAACCTACAAATGGCTGAAATATGTGAAGTGTCCTATCCATATAATCCACGGCACTAAAGACAGGTTAATACCTTTCAGCAGCAGTGTTAAATTATCGCAAGTAAATGCGAAGCTCACGCGGCTGCATCCCATAATCGAGGGTGGTCATAAAAATTTAAATAACTTTGAATCCTACCACAAAATTTTGTCAGAAATAATCAAATCCAAAGAAAAGAAAATCGATCTTTCCACCACCAGCATTGGTGTAAAACATTCCGCAAAATAATGAAACCGAGACTAAAGAAATTTCTGATTGTTATTGTTTCATTGTATGTTGTCATTTTTGTCGCACTCTATTTCTTTCAAGAAAAAATTATTTTTATGCCGGAATCGCTTCCTCAGAATTATTCGTATTCATTCCCAGAAAATTTTGAAGAAATAAATTTAAAAACTGAAGATGGAGCAGTGCTGAATGCACTCCACTTTAAAGTTGAAAACCCAAAAGGAGTCATACTTTATTTCCACGGAAATGCTGGAGAACTTTCCCGTTGGGGGATAGTGGTTCAAAAATTTATTGAAATGCAATACGATGTTTTGGTAATGGATTACAGAACCTATGGGAAAAGTACGGGAAAACTGAGCCAACAGGCACTATACAATGATGCCCAGTTATTTTATGATTTTTTACTGAAAAATTATAGGGAAGACCAGATAGAGGTTTACGGCAGATCTTTGGGAACCACTTTCGCAACCTATGTTGCCGCAAAAAACCATCCGAAACAATTAATTCTCGAAGCCCCTTTTTACAGTTTGGATGAAGTGGCAAGCGAGCGTTTTCCCATCTATCCGGTAAGTTGGTTTTTGAAATATCATTTCCCAACAAATCGATATTTAAAAGAAGTTTCGTGCCCCATCACTATTTTTCACGGAACCGATGATACAACAGTAGATTATGAAAACAGTGAGAAACTTTCAAAAATCAATACAAAAGAGAAACTCACATTTATAACCATTCCCGGTGGCACACACCAAAATTTGGTAGATCAGGAAATTTATAAACAGATACTTGATTCTATTTTATAAAAAAAATCCATCTCACTAAATTGAGATGGATTTTTGAAATTAGAATAATAAATATTTAATCTTTTTTAAGTTTGGACATTCCTTTTGGTCTTGATTCCAATTGAGCCCTTCTTTCGGCAAGTTCCTTCTGCATCTGGGCATTTTTTTCGTCGTATTCTCTTTTCCTTTTGGCTGCCATGTCTGCCTGTTCTTTTATGGATGCTTCAAGTTGTGCGGCTTGTTGTGCTTTTTTATCAGCAATCAAAGCTACATTTTGCTCATCGATATTAACTTCATTCATCAGAACTTTTTTATCGCTGTTTTTCTTTGTGGCTTCGCTGAATTCTTGGTTTGTTTTATCATTACCTTCCACAATCACAGTGCCTTTTTCTGTCTTGGTATTTTTAACTTCCTTTACCTTAACATCACTTCCTTCTTTTGTAACCACCCGTTTAATGGTGGATTCTTCCTTAACGGTCTTGTTTTCCTGTGCTTGTATTCCTCCAATTGTCAAAACTGCAACAGCAAAACTCATCAATACTTTTTTCATTATTATCGGTTATTTAGGGATTAAGTTGTAAACATAGACCTATTTTAGTTAAATTCTTGTGAATTTTTAGTGAAATAAAACCCAAACTTTTATCTAAAAAGCATTTTCAAACCAATTCTTGAAAGTCTACTTTGAAGATGTATATTTGCACCCTCGTAAATCGAAGATATTTTCAATTTAGGTTGACATTTAAAAAAAATATATTTAATGAAAGCAGGTATTGTAGGATTGCCAAACGTAGGGAAATCAACCCTTTTTAATTGTTTGAGTAACGCAAAGGCGCAAAGTGCCAACTTCCCTTTTTGTACCATTGAACCAAATGTGGGCGTGGTAAACGTTCCCGACCCTCGTTTGCTCAAACTTGAAGAATTGGTAAAACCAGAGCGTGTACTTCCCGCAACCGTTGAAATCGTTGATATTGCCGGATTAGTTAAAGGAGCAAGTAAAGGCGAAGGTTTGGGAAATCAGTTTTTGAGCAATATCCGTGAAACAGATGCAATTTTGCACGTGATTCGTTGCTTTGATAATGATAACATCGTTCACGTGGATGGCAGCGTAAATCCAATCCGCGACAAAGAAACCATCGATATTGAACTACAACTGAAGGATTTGGAAACGGTGGACAAAAAACTTGAAAAAGTGAAACGCGCCGCCCGTACCGGAAACAAAGAAGCCCAAAAAGAAGAAACTGCTTTGCTGAAAGTGAAATTTGGTTTGGAAGCAGGTATCTCAGTTCGTGCAATAGATTTATCGGATAGTGAACGAGAAGAATTTATAGTGAACGCCCAATTTATCACAGATAAACCTGTAATGTACATTTGTAATGTAGATGAAGGCTCAGCCGCAACCGGAAACGCCTATGTTGAAAAAGTAAAAGCAGCCGTTGCTAATGAAAATGCCGAAGTTTTAGTTCTTGCTGTTGGAACAGAAGCAGATATTACCGAATTGGAGACTTTTGAAGAGCGCCAAATGTTTTTAGAAGATTTAGGTCTTACTGAAGCCGGTTCTGCAAAATTGATTCGAAGTGCTTATAAATTATTAAAACTTCAAACCTATTTTACAGCTGGTGTGAAAGAAGTCCGTGCTTGGACCATTCCCATTGGTGCCACTGCTCCGCAAGCTGCCGGCGTTATCCACACAGATTTTGAAAAAGGTTTTATTCGTGCCGAAGTTATAAGGTACGAAGATTTTGCAACATACGGAAGTGAAGCAAAAGTGAAGGAAGCCGGAAAAATGGGGGTGGAAGGGAAGGAATACATCGTGAAAGATGGCGATGTGATGCATTTCCGTTTTAACGTTTAAATAGTCCCCTCTCGACCTCCCCAACGGGGAGAAGTGTTCGTCCGAGTTCCCCCTTTGGGGGATTAAGGGGGACTTTCCTTCTAAAGTATTACTCGTATAAACGCAATCTTTTTTGAAGCAAATTCATTTCTTTTTCCAGTTTTCGCATGCGTTTCAGCATTTGTTTCAGGGCGTCTAAACCTTCAAAATTGATTCCTAATTCATGGTGTAGTCTAAACATTCGTTCAATTTCCGAAATATCCTTTTCATCGATAAAAACGTCGTTTTGCTTTTCTTCAAAAGCAATCAATCCGTATTCGTGAAGCTGTTTCACGAAGGAATCTTCAATATGGGTTTGTTTGCAATAGTGACTTACCAATATATATTTTTCTCGTGCCATTATCTCAGTTTTGAAAGTTCGTTAAACAGTTCTTTTTCTTTTTCTGAAAGATTTTTGGGTAGCATAATTTTATAAGTAATATAAAGATCGCCGTGCTGATCTTCCTTTTTGTATTTGGGCAACCCTTTGCCTTTTAGTTTTACTTTTGTGTCGTTTTGGGTTTCGGGTTTCACGCTCAGTTTCACTTTTCCAGTGAGCGTTTCAACGGTTATTTCGCCACCCAAAAGTGCAGTGTAAAGTGAGATTTCTTCGGTTGAATAAATATCGCTTTCCAGTCTTTTGAAACGCGTATTGTTGAAAATTTCAAAAGTGATTAGCAAATCGCCTTTTGGGCCGCCATTCATTCCTTCGCCACCGTAACCCTTAATTTTTATTGTTTGTCCATCTTCAACTCCAGCAGGAATTGTTAATCGAATCTTTTTCTCCCCAATACTTATAGTTTGTTTTTGACTTTTTAGAACATCAGTCAAATCTAATCGAAGGGTAGCGCTCAAATCCTGGCCTTTAAATTGTGCAGTTTGTCTTCTGTTTCCACCGCTGAAACCGCCACCACCGCCAAACATCGATTCAAAAAAATCTGAAAACTGGCTTTCGTCAAAACCTTGTCCACCGCCCGAATAAGTGCGCTGACCGCCAAACCCGCCACCAAAACCTTGCGAACCTTGTTGTTTTTTTGCTGCTTCAAAAGCGTCGGCGTGTTGCCAATCTTTTCCGTATTGGTCATATTTTTTTCTCTTTTCGGGATCGCTCAAAACTTCGTTCGCTTCATTTATTTGCTGAAATTTTTGCTGTGCCGTTTTGTCGTTTGGGTTTAAATCGGGGTGCAATTTTCGCGCAAGCTTACGGTAAGCTTTCTTTATATCGGCCGCTGTGGCGGACTTATTCAGCCCAAGAACTTTGTAGTAGTCTATAAATTCCATCAATCTATTTTGTTTGAGTGATGAAATTATGAAAAGTAATCCAACAAGCCATTGACAATTCTCATTCTTCACAAAAATTTAGCAGTATACAAAACTTAAATAGAAGAACTTTTATCCTAATTGTATGGTTTAGAAGACGTTTTAGATTCGAATTAGGATAATTTATTCCTATTAGTTTTCTATGTCCAAAATAAATAGTATTTTATTAAAGAAAACCCAATATTTGTACATTGGTGGCGTATACCAAATTACTAACAATTATAATCATTTTATTGTTAATTACTTTCCAAGGTATTGGTTTCACAAGTGCTCACCTATATTTATATTAGCAACCCTACACCAAATCCCATGACCGAAACGCAATATACCGAAGACAACATACGCTCGCTGGACTGGAAGGAACACATCCGTATGCGCCCAGGGATGTATATTGGGAAGCTTGGCGACGGTTCCTCGCCCGATGACGGTATTTATATTCTTCTAAAAGAGATTATTGATAACTGCATTGATGAATTTGTGATGGGCGCCGGAAAAACCATTGAAGTGCGCATCAAGGACAAAGAAGTGAAGGTTCGCGATTTTGGCCGTGGCATTCCGCTGGGAAAAGTGGTAGATGTGGTTTCAAAAATGAACACCGGTGGAAAGTACGACAGCCGTGCCTTTAAAAAATCTGTCGGTTTAAATGGTGTTGGAACCAAGGCTGTGAATGCGCTTTCGTCGTTTTTTAAGGTGGAATCAATCCGTGATAACCAACTGAAAGCTGCGGAGTTTTCCTTGGGCGAATTGACGAACGATATAGCCGTTGAAGAATCTACAAAGCGAAAAGGCACAAAAGTAGTTTTCATCCCTGATGAAAGCATCTTCAAAAACTTCAAATACAGAAGCGAGTACGTTCAAAAAATGTTGAAAAACTACGTCTATCTCAACCCTGGATTGACGATAGATTTCAACGGCGAAAAGTTCTATTCGGAAAATGGGCTGAAAGATCTTTTGATGGAAACCATTTCCGAAGAAGATTGCGCTTACCCAATAATCCATTTAAAAGGCGAAGACATTGAGGTGGCGCTGACTCACAGTAAAACGCAATACAGCGAAGAATATCACAGTTTTGTGAACGGTCAAAATACAACCCAGGGCGGAACACATTTGGCAGCTTTTCGCGAAGCTTTGGTAAAAACCATCCGCGAATTTTACAATAAAAATTACGAAGCCAGCGACGTGCGAAAGTCTATCGTTTCGGCAATTAGCATAAAAGTTACCGAACCTGTTTTCGAAAGCCAGACCAAAACCAAACTCGGTTCCACCGATATGGGTGGCGGACTTCCAACAGTGCGAACATTTATAAACGATTTCCTAAAAACACAGCTCGACAATTACCTCCATAAAAATCCTGAGGCTGCTGATGGAATTCAGCGGAAAATTGTTCAAGCTGAGCGGGAAAGAAAGGAATTAAGTGGAATTAGAAAACTAGCAAAAGATCGCGCGAAAAAGGCGAATCTTCACAATAAAAAATTGCGCGATTGCCGCGTGCATTTAGCTGACATTAAGAACGAACGAAATCTTGAATCCACTCTTTTCATAACCGAGGGAGATTCTGCGAGCGGAAGTATCACCAAAAGCCGCGACGTAAATACGCAGGCCGTTTTTTCACTTCGTGGAAAACCGCTGAATACTTACGGAATGACCAAAAAAATCGTTTACGAAAATGAGGAATTCAACCTATTGCAAGCTGCGCTGAATATTGAGGATTCTATGGAAGATTTGCGTTATAACAATATCGTAATCGCAACAGATGCGGATGTTGACGGAATGCATATTCGGTTGTTGCTCATCACATTTTTCCTGCAATTTTTTCCTGAACTGATAAAGGAAGGGCATTTGTACATTCTGCAAACACCGTTGTTCCGCGTTCGAAATAAAAAGGAAACCATTTATTGCTATTCGGAACAAGAACGAATTGACGCCATAGAAAAACTAAAACCGAAACCGGAAATCACCCGCTTTAAAGGTTTGGGGGAAATTTCACCGGATGAATTTGTGCATTTTATTGGGAACGACATTCGTTTAGATCCTGTAATGCTTGATAAATCTATGAGTATTGAGGAATTGCTTTCTTTTTATATGGGGAAAAATACACCGGATAGGCAGGAGTTTATTATTGATAATTTGAAGGTGGAACTTGATAGGGTGGAAGAATAGTTTTCAGTGGCAGTAATCATAATTTTTAGACATGAAAAATATTTTAATAGTAATTTTTAGTTTTTTGATGTTATCATCCTGTAGTAAAAAAAGCGATGATTGCGCGGCAACTGACCCAAAAGAACCTGCTTTCAATATTAGAATCATGGACGCTGAAGGAAATTCACTCATTGGTGAAGACAAAATTTACAAACCGTCTGAAATTAAGCTGTCGAGAGGCAGTCAAACAATTTTTTTAATTTTTGAAGATGCTAATGATGGCGAGACATACATTAGATTATATTATCCCGAAATGGAGTCTGAAAAAGACTATCAGTTGAAATTGAATGAGCAAGAAATTGATATTTTAAATCTAAAATTGAAAAATATAGAAGGTGAATGTTTTGACTTTTTATCTGTTGAGGCTTTTTACGTAAATGGAATAGAAATTCAATTGGATAATGATTCTTATTCATATATTATTCAAAAATAGAAATTAACAGAATTCCAAATTTGGAACCTGAAACCTGAAACTTGGAACTAAATAAATGAGTGACGAACTCGACAATAACGAAGAACAACAAATCACAGGTCCAGACTATTTGGGCGTAAACGACGATACTTCGGGTGATACCATTAAAAAAGTTCCCGGAATGTTCCGCGATTGGTTTTTGGATTACGCTAGTTACGTAATTTTAGAACGTGCCGTGCCTGCCATCGAGGACGGTTTCAAGCCCGTTTAACGCCGCATTATGCAGTCCATGAAAGATTTGGATGACGGCCGGTATAACAAAGTTGCGAAC
>DAIMFZ010000058.1:0-12803 GCA_036724225.1 Aequorivita sp. | reverse complement strand
GTCTCCAATCTTCGGGAATGTATTTTGCAAACCGATTGGCGGCTACATATAAAGACTCCGCAGTATTTTCTGGCAATTGATTTACTTTGGATTTATTAAGTATATCATTTTCGGTTGCATCTGAAAATTTGATTTGACCAGTTTGGGAGCTGCTTATTTTTAGTCTTTCGAAGAGATTTTCAACACCAAAATTATTGGTTTTGGAAGTGTATTCCTTGAAATAATAATTGCCATCATCGCTCTTTTCAAATTGAATGGAAACGTCTGAAGTGGCACTGTTACTGCCCAGTGTATAATTAACAAAAATGGTATTGTTATAAAATGAAGGATAATTACTCCCTGTAACGCCAAGCATATTAGGGTTCATCTGCAATCCTTCGTTTTCGGCTATTTTTGTCAGTTTTCCTTTTGTATTTCGAAGTAACATTAAGTTTTCGTTTTCATCTTCTTCCACAGCTGAAAGAACTATTAAAATATCTTCAGAATCGTGTTTGAGTCCGGGGCCCAAAGTGTCAATAATCTTTCGGCCTTCAACGAAATGTTCCAATGCCTTCATACTTATTTGGGCTGAAATGGATTGATTAATAACGAATCCAACGAGTAAAATAAATAATCTCTTTTCCATCAGTTTTGCTTTTTAAATCAATAAACATCCATCCCTTGGAAATAAATTTCCGTAATCGCCGTGTCGTTGTACTTCGTTCCTGGGTAAACACTTTTGATAACAAATGTCAATATTAAATCCTTGCCATCTTCTCTACGTCCAAGGGTGGGCAATTCGAATATTTGCTCTGCCTGTACGTCTTTTAGCTGAAGTTTCGCATAAAATTCACCGTTGATGTATAAATCCAAATCTTTGACTCTATTATTTGCAGCCCAAAGTTCTGGGGTTTTTACATATCCATTTATAATAATTGCCTTTGTAACCCGAGGACTATCGTTTTTAAAATAATACTCAAGAAATTCACCTTCGCCATTGCCTTTTGCACCTTCTACCCAAGCAGTTTCCAGTCTTAAATCCTTTGTATTTGTGGCTTCGTAGATTATTCCGTTGGATGGTTTTAAGGAAGAGGAAGCACGTACAGCAAAAGGTCCTCCGTAGTCTGTCCAGTCTGCGCCATCGCCTATTACATCCCATATGCTGGAGCGGGTTTCAGGATAAATTTCATATAAAGAATCCAATCGTTGCTTTTGTTTCTCGTCCAACTTCCCGTTATAGTTTTCATCATTTAAAGAGTCGCGCACTTTCAAGGTTTGCTCCGCTTCGGCGCTTAGATCGTGGCTTATTCCTAAAGTAGGATTCAGAGTTTTAGTGTTTTGGCTGTATGCGCAATTAGCCGCAATAGCGAACAAAAGGATAAGAATTTTTTTCATAATGACTGATTATTTTATTTTTTTCTATCAACTATCAACTATCAACTATCAACTACCAGCTACCGCCGCCGCCGCCGCCAAAACCACCTCCAGAAGATCCTCCTCCAGACGAGCTGCTAGAGCCACTGCTTGAAGGCGAACTGACCATAGCAGATTGTGCTGTTGCCATACTTCCCGAAAAAGATTTGGAAAAAGCATACATTCCCATCATGCCTGTTCCACTGCTGGTGTACCAGCTTGGCGGTTGCAGATTTAAGGCATCGAATTTTTTCGCCCACTGTTGCAATAATCCAAATGCGAGCGCATAACTCATTGTTTTTTCAAAATACTTAGGATCTTGTTTTATAAGTTCTTCAATCCTGTTTACTTCCGCAATTTTTATAAATTGCTTAAAACCTTTTAATTCAGAGAAAACGGCGTTGCCTTTACTGTTTTTCTTTTGAAGGAAAAAGCTCATAATAACAATGAAAACACAGACAACTGGAGCCATAACGGCAGCTAAAGGACCGTAAGTAAATAGAAATATGGGACAAAGCAAAACGCCCAGTACAATCGCTATTATAATCGTGATTTTCATTATTTTTTTAGAACTGGGTTCGTAGTATTTTTGAGCGGCTTCGTGTAGTTCTTTTTTGGCTGTAGCCATCGAGATATAAAATATATTGCGCAGGCTGCTAATGAGTACAACATCGCCCCATATATTGAACAAACTGCTAAATATTCTATGTTGATAATCCGGAGCGCTTACTGATATATTGTTTAACCTTGTCAGCTTCATATCAGCTTTTTCAAGTATTTCGCTCTTTGGAATTTCCTCTATTGTAATTAAACCTTGCGAAGCCCATTGCGGAATGAGCGAAATCAGATCGGAAGTATCATCTTTATCATTGATAAGAAAACCTGCCATAGCGGGGTCAATGTTCTTTGGCGGATAGTAACTTGTTGTAGAAATAACTTTATCATCCCTGCCGTATTTTAACCATATAAACCAAAAAGCGAACAAAAGCAGACCTAAAATTCCACTCCACCCATATTGCTGCCAAATGAGAACAGTTATAAAATTTGCTTTGATTAATTTTCAGGATAATTTCACCAAAACCGTAACGTCTTGTCCAGGAAAAGAAATGAAAAATTCGTGGCTTTTGGCAGTAAAAACTCCATCGGAATAGGTGTAGTCAAAATCAGTTGAAAGTGAAGTAGTTCCCGTATTTCCGGCATATACGAAACAATTTTCGGGAGATAATTCTGCGCCATTTGGAGTGTGTACATTAAAATTTATTTGCTGAAAAACCGTCAGCCAACCTTGTGGTTTTAAATTCCAATAAAATTCGACTAAATCATTTTCAAACAGAAACGCGTTATACACCCTGTATTTGATTTCATAATGTTGTAATCCGTTTACATACTTATTTTTATCGCCGATTTTTATGATTATTTTCCCGTCCAATCGCTGTTCCCGTTTGGAGGAAAACGAAAAACTATTTGCCGGCACCTCCACATTTTCAATAACGAGTTTTCGTTTTTCAGTTTTTCCTTCAGCAGTTTGAAATTTATAATCGGTAATGATTTCTCTTAAAAGGCCGTGTTTGGGTTCACTAAATTCAACGTCGTAATTTTCAACCACATCAAAATAACCTTCAGAATTCAAATAAATATCTGCGGTAAAATTTTTAACAATGAAACCTTGTGAAAACAAAAGAGTGTTCACAAAAAGAAACGTAAGTAATATGATTGTTTTTTTCATATATAATATATTTTACCAACTTCCGCCGCCGCCGCCGCCAGCACCGCCACCTGAAAAACCTCCTCCGCTACTATGCGAAAAACTACTGCTATGTGAAGAACTGCTACTGTAAGGAGCTGAAACCATTGCCATTTTTGCCACTGAAACACGGTTGTTGTATGAAGTGGCAAAACTGTTCATCGTAAATCTGCTTCCAGAACTGCTGCCGTACCAATCTGGGGCATGCTGGATTAACCCATCAAACTTGGCAGACCACTCTTTTAAAAAATTAAAAGCTACCGCATAAGGCATCGTTTTTTCGAAATAATAGGGATCGTCTTTTAATAATTCCTTTATCCGTTCTACTTCTGCAATTTTAATGAACTGATAAAAGCCTAAAAGTTCAGGCATTATAGATTTCCCGAGTTGATTTTTGCCTCTGATTTTATTGACCATATATGCGAATATGAAAGGAAAAATTACAAAGAAAAAAATAAAGTTCAAAATTAGGAGAGGAATGAATATTACAGATTCTATATTAATAAAAAGAGCTGAAATAAAAGGCAAGAAAGTGATGCTGAAGAAGGCCCATAACCACGAAAGGGCAAGGGCAATCAATTTTAACCTATTCAGCTTAGATTTTTTGTAAGTGTAATACTGTTCGGATTTTTTAGATAACAAACCTTGCGATTCTATGGCGACTCCTAGAAGCGTGCTTGCCCATACTTCCTCTTTTCCTTTAAAGATTTTTCGAAAGAAATTAGATTCGTATTCAGCTACATCTTCAGGCAGGTTTTTGAGTTTTATCAATTTTAAATCGTTGCTTAACGGTTTTTCTACTTTTGAACTTTCTTCCATCCGGATAATGCCCTTTGTAGCCCAATACGGAAGTAAACAGGTAATATCCCTAAAATCCGGAGTATTATCTATCAGCATGCCCGCCATTGCCGGGTCAATCCCTTTGGGCGGATAATAACTGGTAACAGCAATTACTTTATCAGCTTGCATTTGCTTTTTTATGAACAAAAACAAAGAGATAAAGACCAATCCCAAAATTCCGATCCATCCGTATCGTTTCCAAAAAGGCGGCGTAAAATCTACTTCTTGAATCAATGATTTTGGTAATTTAACCAGTACCGTCACATTTTGACCGGAAGAAGAAGAAAAATCATCTTTTGAGTTTCCTGAAAATACATTGTTTGAATATTCATAATCAAATTCAGTTGAAGGTTCTGTGTTACCAGTATTTCCAGAATAAACAAAACAATTTTCATAAGAAAGTGTAGCGCCATCCGGAGGGTGTATTTTAAAGTTTATTTTATTAAAATCTGCCGTCCAATCGGAAGGTTTTATATTCCAATAAAACTGTGCTAAATCATTCGTAAAGAATAATGCGTTTTTTACTCGATAGTGGATTTCGTATTGTTTATTGCCGCTCACTAAAATGTTTTTATCCCCAATGCGAATATTGAGATTATCACTATACTGCTTTCCAAAAATTTCGTTGGTCTTGAATTTTTTTCCGGGAACTTCAATATTCGAAATATACATTTCACGTTTTGATGCTTTTCCGTTTTCATCCTTAAATTCGAATTTAGTGATGATGTTTCTAAAAATACCGTGTTTTGCTTGGGTGAAGTCAATGTCGTATTTTTCAACCACATCAAAATAACCTTCTTTGCTAATATAAATTTCCGCAGTAAATTCTTTTACGGTGAAGCCTTGAGCAAAGCAGTTAATACTTGTTAGTAAAAAAAATAATATGAAATAGATTTGTTTCATAATTATGATTTTGAAAAATCCACTTTTATATTTTCGCGTTCGGCTGGGTCTGCTTCAAAGTATTCGAAATGTTGATAGTTGAATATTCCCGCGAACAAAACACCCGGAAAACTTTCACCATAAGTATTGTTTTCACGGACATTACTATTGTAAAAGCGACGGCTACGTTCCAAGTTTTCTTCAATTTCACTAAGTTTCTGTTGTAGGTCCAGAAAATTTGCATTTGCTTTTAAATTGGGATATGCCTCGCTTAAAGCAAACAAACTGCGCAGGGTCTGCTGAAGTGCGCCCTCCGCTTTTATTTGTGCATTGATATCGCCTTTTGGCACCGCCATTGCGGCATTTCTTGCAGCAACCACATTGTTGAACGTTTCCTGTTCGTGGGCTGCATATCCTTTTACTGTACTAATTAGGTTAGGAATCAAATCGTATCGACGTTTTAGTGCTACATCAATATTGCTCCAAGCATCTTTTACCGCATTTCGGTTTCGCGCAAAACGGTTGAAGATTCCTACCAAAGTACTACTAATAATAAGTAGAATGATGATTATAATTCCGATGGTGTACATAGTTCTTTGTTTTAAAGTTGGGCGGTATTGTCTGGTTTGTCTGTTCCCGTCATACTAAATCGATGCGGGTTGTGGCGATCGTATTTTACAAAAACCGTTTTGTTGGGTGCTATTTTTTGAACGGATGTTTTAAGGATAAGCCCTAAAGTTTCCCCTTCAAAAGATGGAATTTCTGTAGCATTTATTCTTAATCTTATTAGATAAACATCAATACCATTCATATAATTTTCATACATCAATTCACTAGATAGAACAGTTGCAGAAATAGCAACGCCAGTCAATTTCATTTCTTGCAGTAGTGCATTTGCAGCTTGCAACCGGAGTGTAATATCTTGTGGTGCACTTTGCATTGCTGATTGTACGGTTTGTTGATCGACGGTTCCGTAACCAGGAATATCGTGGGAAGGATTGGTTTGTTGCGATGTATCAAAAACTAAACTACTGCGATCATTGGGATCATATAGTACACTGAAACTTGCTCCAGGTTGGAATATCCCTATTTGGTTTATGGGGACCATTTCTTCTATTTTTGCTTGCCATGTTTCGCCATTATTGTTTCTAACATTTACTTCAATAATCATTTTAAAATTTTCCTGGACCCCGCCAAAAGTTACTTTCATATTTCCTTGGTAACTGCGTAAAACAGTAGCAGTAGCGCGAAGACCGTTGGGGATTTCTTTTTTTCTTAGGGGATTTTCAAAACCTTTCGGCATGAATTGGTCTATATCCTCAAGACTCAGATTACCTCCAAGAAGTTTTGACGCTATTTTCGTTGCTTTTATAGCAGGTATAATTGCCGCAACAATACACAATACCACAATCAGAACAAGAAGAGGTATGCGCCAAGCTTCCGATGAAAATATTATGGCAAATATTGAAGCCAAAAGTAAAAGGCCAATTAAGAATTGAATAGCTATTTTTCGAAGAAACATCTTTTTAAAATCCATAGGTCTATTTTTGGAAACTTAATGAAAGTTGAATTATTTTTTTTCCGATTGATCGAAAACTACTTCGCTACGGTCTTTTGGGTCATACAATACGTTGAAGCACACTCCGGGCTGAAAAATACCTATTTGTTGTATTGGGATCATTTCTTCCATTTTTGCTTGCCAGGTTTCACCGTTATTGTTTCTAACATTTACTTCAATAATCATTTTAAAATTTTCCTGGACCCCGCCAAAAGTTACTTTCAAATTTCCTTGATAACTGCGTATTACCGTTGCTGAAGCAGGAAGTCCATTGGCAATGGTTTTTGGCTTGATTATTTTTCGTCCTAATCTCATTCCAAAAAATAAAATTGAAATGGTAAAGGCTATAAATACAACAACGCCAATCCAAAAGCTGGGACCCAAAACCTGATTTACCAAATCGAAAGCTCCGGTTTTCCAGAAGGTGTAGCCAGAAATACTTAAAGGGATAACAATCATTATTGCGATGAGAATGTATATGGAAGATCTATTCATTTCTATGTAATAAATTAATTAAAATTAACATTTCCGAATTTATTACTATCACTTTGTCCGCGTCCAACACCTAATTGTCCACTGCCATTGCTTCCTGAAGACAAAATGCTGCCATCCGAAAGCAATACTAACGAGTGATAATTGCCTGCACAGATTGCTTTAACATTATCAAGCACTTTTTCAAAAACGCCAACATTTATATTATTGCCTTTACCTAATTGTCCGTAGTCATTCAGCCCAGCTACCCAGAGCGTTCCATCGTTTTTTAAAGCCATAGTATGGCCGTAACCAGCAAAAGCGTTTTTTACATTGCTCAAAATTTCCTTTGGTTTTTGGATTGTAGAGTTGCCATTGTCGCCCAATTGGCCTGCGCCGTCAAAACCAACACCCCATAGTTTTCCATCAGATTTTAAGAATAATGAAAATTGGTTGCCGGCACTCATCTGTATTACGTTGGCAGCAATTTTTACCGGAGTACTTTTGTGTTTATCCGATCCTTCCCCGAGTTGATAAGCGAAATTATTACCACAAGCCCAGAGTGTGCCATCTGTTTTCAATATCAAAGTATGAGCCGCTGAAGCAGATATTGATTCTACGTTGTTCATTATTTTTACTGGAGAAAGCTGTTTTTCGGTATCGCCATTTCCCAACTGTCCAAAGACGTTATTGCCCATTGACCAAAGACTGTTGTCGTTCTTGATGAAAAAACTAAAATCTCTACCTGCGGTTATTTTTTTAACATCAGAGCCAATTTGTACCGGTGCAAATTGCGTATTTGTGTTTCCAGTTCCCAATTGTCCAAATTCATTATTGCCTACCGCCCACAACGTGCCGTCATTTTTAAGAAACAGGCTGTGTTTTTCTCCAGCGGCAACATTTTTTATATTTTCCATCACCTTTACGGGCACGTATTGCGAAGTTGCCTTTGCATACCCTAATTGATTGTTGCTGTTATTTCCGCAAGCCCAAACATTGCGGTCCGCATCTATAAAAAAACTGGTGTTAAAGGCGGTGGAAATATTCATAATTTCAGTTTTTGAGGTGAAAGTTTTTGTATTCTGTTTCATTACGTAACCTGCTGAAACAAACAGGAAACTGAATAGGATTAAAAAATAATGTCGAGTTTTCATAATAAAAATAGTTTTTAAAATGATTGTATTCTTTTCATTTTGATAAAAGATTAAAACACTTCAGTATACTTGGTAAAAATAGTTTTCAAGATAAAGCCGGTCAATACCATAAATAGGGTAGAGAAGTGGAAATTAGTTTTTTATTAGAAATGTAAGTAAAGTAAATGACTGACGTTGTACTATTATTTTCCATTCTAGTTTTTCGAAAATACTTTTCAAGTTTTTAAGAAAAGGTATTCTTAAAAGGTGTGTGAATCTGGGATAATTCGTATCTTAAGCCTTCATTTTTAAAATGATTAGCTATGAAAAAATTAATGATTGTTTTCGTCCTTGCATTTGCGTTTTCAGCAATCTCACAAAACAAAATTTTACCGAAGAACATACAGATAAAAACCGCCATTTTGGCCGCCCCCGAAATGTACCGCGAGGGTGCTACAGTACTTGGTTATAACCCTGAAGGAAAACTTGTAACTCTCCGCGAAGGCTCCAACACTATGATTTGTTTGGCAGACGACCCTAACAAGGAAGGAATAAGCGTAGCCTGTTACGGTGCGGAATTGGAACCTTTTATGGCTCGTGGCCGCGAGTTGGTGGCTGAAGGAAAATCCGATGAGGAAAAAGAGGAGGCCAGAAAAAATGAAATAGAAGCCGGTACTTTAAAAATGCCCTCTGAACCATCAATGGTATATGTATTGGCTGCGGAAGAAAAAGATTACAGTGCCGAAACTGGCGAACTTTTAAATAGCAAAATTCGGTACGTAATCTATAAACCATATATGACTGGTGAAAGTACCGGATTGCCCACAAAACCACAGGCTCCCGGAATGCCATGGCTGATGGATGCTGGAACGCACCGTTCGCATATTATGATTACGCCCGCCAATAAATGATAAATATCATTTAAGTTTAAGAAAAACCTGAAAGATCAGGAGTTGTGTAATCTATGTTACAGAACTTCCCGTTTTATGTGTTTACCTTTGTTTTAGAATGTTCAAATAAATTAAAATCGAAAAATCATGAAATATTATATAAGTACCACATTAAAAAACACAACTTTTAAAAATGCTATTGAAAAAACGACTGCAGCTTTAAAAGTAGAAGGTTTCGGTGTGTTGACCGAAATAGATATTAAAGCCACATTGAAAAAGAAGTTGGACGCCGATTTTTATAATTATACAATTCTGGGTGCCTGCAATCCACAGATGGCGCATCAAGCACTTCAAGCTGAAAACAAGATTGGAACAATGTTGCCCTGCAACGTTATTGTTCAAGAACGCGAACCTGGAGTGATTGAGATTTCGGCAGTAGATCCAGCGGCTTCAATGATGGCGGTAGAAAATAGTTCTTTGGCGGAAATTGCTAAAGATGTTCGGGAAAAGTTGACTAAGGTCATTAAAAGTATATAGAAACCTTAGGGTTTAAGCCTAAAACTACTATTATGGAAATTGTAAAATATTCAAAAACCTACCGAATTTTACATTGGGCCATCGCAGTTACATTCTTGCTGTTGTTGATTACAATTTTTCTGAGATTGACTTGGATGAATAAATACAATATGGCAGATATCATTCAAACATATCTTAGTGGTACCGATCAATCGCTATCGCAGGAGCAGCTTATCGATCTGGCAAAACAGATTCGGAAGCCGATGTGGAACTGGCATATTTATATGGGTTATGTATTGGTTGGGTTGTTTAGTTTACGATTTATGCTGCCGTTTTTTGGAACGATGAAGCTTCAAAATCCACTGGTTAAAAACCTATCAATAAAACAAAAATTCCAGAAATGGGCGTACATCGTTTTTTACGTATGTGTTGTAGTGTCTTTAGTTACAGGGCTTATCATTGAATTAGGGCCAAAAGATTTAAAGATGCCAATGGAAGAAATTCACGTACTGGGTATTTATTATCTAGTAGCATTTATAGCCATACATATTGGAGGACTACTAATTGCAGAATTTACAAATGATAAAGGAATAATTTCAAGAATAGTGCGTGGTTCCAATGATTGATTAAAATGAAAACATAAAATTGTATTGAAGATATTGGCGAAAGCTACAAAAGTGTTTAGGACCGTTTCTTGGTTGGTTCGTTCCTAAAGAGTGCAGAATTATTTGGTTAGTGAAAAGCACCTTGAAAGAGGTGCTTTTTCTTTGGTAACATTAGTTACTGACCGTTGTTAAATTCTGAGGTATGTTTGCATTAAATTAATTTAAAAAATGAAGATCAACAAGTTTTTTCTATTTCTCGGTTTCTTGCCCGCATTAGTTTTTGCTCAAGAAACAATCCCAATTTCCAAAGCTGAAGTTTTGGAAAAGGTTAGTACACAAAACAATCAGCTAAAAATAGGGGAGCAACAAGTGCTTGCTGCAAGAGGAGATTACAACCAAACCAATGCTGTTTTTCTTCCAAATATTACAGCTTCACATACCGGAATGGCTACAACTAATCCGTTGATGGCTTTTGGTATTAGACTGAATCAAGAAATAGTTACACAAGCGGATTTCGATCCGAATAAGCTGAACAACCCTAGCCAGATTCAAATGTTCGCTACAAAATTTGAAGTGCAACAACCACTTATTAATGCTGACGGTATATTCCAAAGAAAAGCCGCCAAAGCTAAGTGGAGTGCAACGCAACTGCAATTGGCACGCACGGGCGATTATATTGTTTTGGAAACTGAAAAGGCCTATATGCAATTGCAATTGGCTTATAAAAGTGTAACGGTTTTGAAAACTGCCCTAAAAGCCGCGAATGAAAATCTTCGTTTGGCCGACAATAGTTTTAAGCAAGGTTATTTGCAACAGAGCGATGTGCTGGCAGTGAAAGTGCGCGTTACCGAAGTAGAAAACCAATTGCAATACGCAAAAAGCAACGTGATAAATGCTTCGGAATATCTTGCTTTACATATGAATGAAGATGTGACTGGCGTATTAAAACCAACGGATTCACTAATGGTTGCTTCTGAATTGATTTCAGCTGAAAAAATTTCAACTTCCCGCGCCGATATTCAGGCAATGGAATTTGCAACCGAAGCCTACAAACAAAACTACAAAGCAGATAAAATGACGTTTTTGCCACGACTGAACGCGTTCGGAAGCTACGAACTTTACGACAACCAGATTTTTCAGGCAGATGCCAACGGTTATTTATTCGGCGCAGCCTTAACGTGGAATCTTTTTGAAGGTTCAAAACGTTTCGGAAAAACCCAAAAAAGCAAAGCCGAATTCAATAAAGCCACGATAGAGCTGGATCAATACAAATCTGAAAGCCAATTGGAATTGAACAAAGCAAAACGCATGTTTCAAGACGCACAAAACAATTTGAAATTAACCGAATTGGCGCTAGAACAATCTAAAGAAGCGCTCAGAATTCGCACTAACAGATTCACTGAAGGTTTAGAAAAAACCACCGATTTGTTAATGGCGGAGACTCAGTTTTCACAAAAACAGTTGGAATATTTCAACACTGTTTTTCAGCATAATTACGCCTTGGCATACCTTCAATTCTTAACAAAAAACTAATCAGCAATGAAAAAAATATATACCATCCTTCTATTTTCGGCAGTACTAAGTTTTACAGCTTGTAATAATTCTTCCGAAGAAAAAAAAGTAGATAACTCCCCAGCAGTAGCCGTTTCCGTAAGTTCCGTTGCAGCAGAAAATAACTCGCCGTTTTTAACTGCAAGTGGAAAAATTGAAGCTGCAAATAGTGCCACGCTAAGCACCCGAATGATGGGTTTTGTGGATAAAGTACACGTAAATGTGGGGGACAAAGTTTCAAAGGGACAATTGTTGGTGAGCATCAACAATTCCGATCTTTCTGCGAAACAAGCGCAAACAAATGCCGGAATCTCTGAAGCGCAAGCCGCTTTTAATAATGCCCAAAAAGATTACCAACGTTTTCAAAATCTATTTGCCGATAAAAGTGCAAGTCAAAAAGAACTTGACGATCAGCGTGCTCGTTACGAAATGGCAAAAGCAAGATTGGAAGGCGCAAGACAGATGAAAAACGAAGTACAATCGCAGTTTGCGTATGTAAATCTTCGCGCTCCTTTTAACGGAGTGATTACCAATAAATTTATTGAAGCAGGCGATATGGCAAACCCCGGCGCACCATTAATTTCGGTGGAAGGCCCGGGCAATTTTGAAGTTACCGCCTCGGTTCCAGAAAGTGAAATTTCAAAAATTAGATCTGGCAGCGGAGTACAAGTGATTGTGAAATCTTCAGATAAAATCCTTCCGGGAACAGTTACTGAAGTTAGTACTTCGGCAAGTAATACTGGTGGCCAATTTTTGGTGAAAGTAGTTTTAGATAAAACCGATGCTAGTATTCTTTCGGGAATGTATGCCACGGTGCAGTTCCCGATAGAAAAAAAGACAGATGTAACCACAGTTTTGGTGCCGGAAGAGGCATTAGTAAAACGCGGACAATTAATAGGAATTTACACGGTGAGTCAAAGCAATACGGCAATACTTCGCTGGTTGCGAGTGGGCCGTACTTTCGGCGATAACGTGGAAGTACTTTCAGGTTTGGCTGCAGATGAAAACTATATTATTTCTTCCGAAGCAAAACTGTACAACGGCGCCAAGCTAACTATTAAACAATAAACATGAAGGACGGATTAGCAGGCAGAATTGCCAAGTTATTTATAGGCTCAAAGCTCACAGTGCTATTGATGATCGTGTTTATGGTCGTAGGTGTGTGGAGCTCGTTTTTAATACCGCGCGAGGAAGAACCGCAAATTGATGTGGCAATGGCCG
>DAIMFZ010000057.1:10071-12813 GCA_036724225.1 Aequorivita sp. | reverse complement strand
CTTTACGGCATTTATGGCAAGCAGTGCCTTGCCAAGATCAGCGTGGAGTTTGTCAAAAACAGGTTCCCCCAAACCAATTGGAACATTTTGAATTACGCAAGTAACAGTTCCACCAACAGTATCCCCTTCTTTTCGAATTGATTTAATATAATCTTCCATCTTTGAAGCCATTACGGCATCAGGGCAACGGACAGGATTTTTTTCAATTTCTGAAAAATCTATTTCGGAATAATGTTTATTGAGTTCCATTTCGTCAAACGAAGAAACAAAGGCGGTAATTTTTATGTTGTGAAGCAATTGTTTTGCAATCGCACCCGCTACAACCCTACAAGCAGTTTCACGAGCTGAAGATCGGCCGCCACCACGATAGTCACGGATCCCGTATTTTTTATCATATGTATAATCGGCGTGGGAAGGGCGGTAAATATCTTTTATGTGGCTGTAATCTTGGCTTTTTGGGTCCGTGTTTTCAATGATAAAGCCAATGGGTGTACCAGTTGTTTTACCTTCAAATATTCCAGATAGAAACTTTACTTCATCTTCCTCTTTCCGCTGGGTAACGATTGCTGATTGCCCTGGTTTGCGGCGTTGCATTTCAGCATTGATTGCTTCAAAATTTAGAGAAAGTCCAGCGGGGCAGCCATCTAAAATTCCGCCAATTGCCGCGCCGTGCGATTCGCCAAAGGTGGTAAGTTTAAAAATTTTTCCGAAGGAATTGCCCGCCATAGATGTGTTTTGAACAAATGTAAACTTTCGGGTTCAATTATTCAAAATTCATGGTTCAAAATTCAAAATTGAAGATTTCAATTTCAAAATTCTAAAAATAACGAATGAAAAAGAACAGAAAATTAAAGGAACCAAGACTTTATTGTACAGCTCTTATAACATTTTACTTGCTGGAAGGGTTCAGTTCGGCTAATTAATATACTAGCATGTCTGCTTGGGGTGATTTAGGAGTATATTCTAGTGGTTTATTCATAAAACCATTTAGCTTTAAGTCCAGCTTTAATCCTACTTTCTCAATCTTATCTATCCTCTTAAATGTCTTCGAAATCCATTTTATCACTTGGGCACCTCCAAATAAATGGCTAGTTGGCAAAGGTTCTCCCATTTCTTTTAAAATCATTCCAACTGGACAATTAACCTTATCCTGAAGTTTTACGAAATGAGCCAATAAATCTGCATAAGGCGCAATCAATGACCCAACACCACCTCTGGGCTGCATCCATCCTACTAAGTAAAGTCCTTTATATGAATCGTACATACTAAAACCATAAACTTTCACATAGGCTTTCTCTACCCTACACAGTTCTTTTGGAAGAAAGGGAAAATCTGTCTTAAAACCAGTAGCATATACTATGGTATCAACATCTTCAATACTTCCGTCTTCAAATTCTACTTTCGAGCCTAAAAAACGTTTTACAGCGCCTTTAATTATAGTCCTTCCGTGCTTTACGTGCATGAGGGTTTCGGTATTCACCGTTGGGTGCCGATCAAAAACTTTAGATTCCGGTTTGGGTAATCCATATTCTTTATGGCTTCCTATGGTAAGCTTAAGCATCATTTTTATTAATATCTCCCGTAACCAATCAGGAATTGGCGGCACTTTTAAGGACGCTAATGGTTTACCCATGAAAGTTTTTGGGAAAATCCATATACCGCGTCTAACACTTAAAAAGTTTTTGGAACTTACCCGTGCCGATTCTGAAGCAATGTCAAAGGCAGAATTGCCCGCTCCAATTACTAAAACTCTTTTATCTTTTAACTGATCTGACGACTTATAATCCTTTGAATGAAAAGACTCGCCTATAAAATTGCCTTCGTATTCGGGAAAGTTTTTGCTCCAATGATGCCCGTTACAAACTATTATTCCTTTGTAAATTCGTTTTTTGTTGTTCGCAAAAGTTACTTCCCATAAATTTTCGTTTATAGGATTAACGTGTATAACCTTAGTATTGAATTGAATAGTTTCAGTTAAATTATAATGGGATGCATAACTTTGATAATACGTCAGCATTTGTCCACTACTCGGGAAGTCGGGATAATCTTCAGGCATTTTAAAATCGGGGTATTCCATTACGCGTCTGGCAGATAGAATATGTGCAGATTTGTAGGTGCCGTGATACCAATTGCCACCCACATCATCATCGGCATATACTTGGTGATATGGAATTCCAGCCTCTTTGAAAGATTTTGCAACCGCTAAACCAACAGGTCCTGCTCCAATTATTAAATGATTTTTATCTAAAATTTCACTTTTCATATCTTTTTTACTCTCTTTTACATTCACTCAATATTAAATAACCATTTGACAATTTGGTTACTTAATACTGGATACCTCACAAATATTACGGCCAAAGTAGAGCCTGCAATATAAATCCAAAGTGCCGATAAATTAGGCTGAATATTCTTTTATATTTCTTATTCAGGCCATTATTCTTTTTCTTAAAATTTATTTCAGGGATGTATTCTATAGCATATTGGTTTTTTTCGGATTGCTTAGTTATTCGTAAATATGAAAATATAGGCTTATTAAAAGTTTAGTCTTTTAATGTTTTTACTCTACTTCAACATTCATTTTTACACTTTCTACAAATACTTTTGCAGGTTTAAATGCTGGAATGTTGTGTGCTGGTATTTTGATAGTGGTATTCTTAGAAATGTTTCTACCTGTTTTCTCAGCTCTTGTTTTGATAATAAAGCTGCCAAAACCTCTTAAATAAACGTTGTCTCCACCTTCTA
>DAIMFZ010000057.1:0-10061 GCA_036724225.1 Aequorivita sp. | reverse complement strand
CAGAATTTGATGTCTGCAACTAGTTCCATTTGCAGCGATAATAGTTTCTCCGGAAGCTTTACGTACTGCCGGAAAGAGCTTCAACTCCCCTATTTTCATACTTACTTCATAATGCTCCTTTTCATAACCGAAACTGCCCGCCATTCCGCAGCAGCCCGAAGGAATAATGATGGGTCTATAATTTTTTGGAAGATTTAAAATATCAAAAGTCACTTTTTGGTTGCTGAGCGATTTTTGGTGGCAGTGGGTATGGATTTTTATTTCTTTTTCTTCGGAAGTGAACTGTGCTGCGGAAATGTTACCTTTTTCAATTTCAGCAGCCAAAAACTCCTCCATTAAAAATGTATTTTTCGAAATAGCTGCTGCTGAAGATTTATCATCTGCCAATCTAATATATTCATCTCTAAATGAAAGAATGGCGGAAGGTTCGATGCCAATCAATGGAATTTTTTCTGATACTTTTTCTTTTAAAAAGGCAACGTTTTTATTTGCTTCCTTTTTTGCTTCCTTTAGTAAGCCTTTTGAAATAAGTGCTCGGCCACTGTCCAAAGTGTCTATAACCGTTACTTTATAATCCAAGCTTGTTAAAAGCGAAAATGCATCCAGAGCGATTTCAGCATCCAAATAATTGCTGAACTCATCGACAAAAAGCAATACATTTTGTTGAATTTTGTTTTTAAATACATTCGATGTAACAATTTGATTTTTATTACTTTGAATTATTTTACTGAAACTCTTAATCGAAATATTTGGCAACGAGCGATTTGGATGGACTCCGCCAATATTTTTAATAATTTTTGAAGTGAAAATATTCGAAAACAACCAATTTGAAAGTTTTGGAAATTTTGAAGCCGTTTTATTCAATCTCGTGCTTTTTCCAAAGAGTTTATTCGAAAAAGTAATCCCGTTTGCTTTGTTGTATTGATACAGAAACTCAGCTTTGGCGGTGCTAATATCAACATTGCTCGGACATTCGCTTGCGCAAGCTTTGCAGCTTATGCAGAGATCAAAAATTTCCTTTAGTTCTTTGGAATTGAATTTATTTACAGCTTCGTTATTCGTCAAAACTTCGCGCAGGGCATTTGCTCGGGCGCGGGTTGTGTCTTTTTCGTTTTTGGTTGCGTGATAACTGGGGCACATGGCACCAGCGGATTCTGCAGTTTTACGGCAATCGCCGCTGCCGTTGCAATTTTCGGCCAAACGAAGAATACCTTGGTAATCGCTAAAATCCATTAGCGTTTCAACCCTTGGTTCCTTTCTGCCAGCTTTATACCGAAGTGATTCGTCCATTTTAAAAGCATTGACAATCTTTCCCGGATTGAAGATGTTTTGTGGATCGAAGGCAGTTTTTATTCGCTTTAAAAGTTCATAATTATTCGCTCCAATCATTAAAGGGATAAACTCTGCGCGCACAATGCCATCACCGTGTTCACCGCTAAAAGAGCCTTTGTATTTTTTGCAGAGCAACGCCACATCGGTTGTTATTTTTCGGAAATAATCCACGCCCTCATTTTCCTTTAAATTGAGGATGGGCCGCAAATGCAGCTCGCCTGCTCCGGCGTGGGCGTAATAAACCGCTTGCTGATCATACTTTTTCATCAAGGCTGAAAAATCTGAAATATAATTGGGCAAATCTTCCAAAGCAACCGCCGTATCTTCTATGCAAGCAACAGCTTTACGGTCGCCAACCATATTTCCCAACAGTCCCAGACCTGCTTTGCGGAGTTCCAACGCCATTTCGATCTCTGTGCCTTTTAAAATCGGATTGTGATAACTAAGATTCGACGTTTTTAATGAGTGCATCAAACTTTTGGTTTGCATCTGTAAATCTGCTTCGGAATCGCTTTTTAGTTCCAATAAAAGAATGGCTGTGGGATTTCCTTTTACAAAAAAACGGTACGGTTGGTAGGTTTTGCTTTTTTTGGTGCAGTCCAAAATCACGTTGTCCATCATTTCGCAGGTATACAGGTTGTGCTGCATTGCGATAACCACATCATTCAAACAAGCTTCCAATGTTTCGTAATGCGTTGCAACCATAGCTGTGAATTGCGGAGGCAACGGATCTAGTTGAAGTGTAATTTCTGTAGTAAAAGCAAGAGTTCCCTCGCTTCCGCAGAGCAATTTGCAGAGGTTGATTTCTTCATTATATTCACCAAAAACAGAAGATTTCAAAAGACTATCAATTGCGTATCCCGTGTTTCTTCTATGAATTTCCGGTTTCGGAAATTCCTTTAAAATTTCTTGTTGCGTTTCTTCAGAAATCAATTCATCGTAAAGGGATTTGTATATTTTTCCTTCCAAAGAGTTCAAATGTTTTTTTTTGAAGAATTCTTCTTTTGAAAGTGGTTCAAAAATAGCTTCACTTCCGTCGGAAAGGATTGTTTTCAATCTTAAAATCTTATCACGCGTAACGCCGTATTGAATGGAGGTTGTGCCACTGCTGTTATTGCCCACCATTCCACCAATCATACAGCGGTTGCTGGTTGAAGTATTTGGCCCGAAAAATAGTCCGAATGGTTTTAAATGTGCGTTCAGTTCGTCCCGAATAACGCCAGGCTGGAGTGTAACGGTCCTTTTTTCCGTATCTACGGAAAGTATTTTAGTGAAATGTTTGGAAACATCTACCACAATCCCATCGCCAACGCATTGTCCAGCAAGCGAGGTGCCCGCCGTGCGCGGAATGAGCGATATACCATTTATTTCGGCAAAGGAAACGAGCTGTTTTATACCTCTTTCATTTTTTGGGTATGCCACAGCCAGCGGTATTTTTCGATATACAGAGGCATCGGTGGCATAAAGCGATGTGTGGAGTGAATCTGTGAAAAATTCGCCATTGAATAACCTTTCAAAATTGTGGAGTTGTCTTTTCATAGCCAGTATGTAAATGTAGAAAACTTCCTTAACAAAACTTTGTAAATTTTCAGTTGAGGATTGGCTTCCCATTAACTATTACCGCCTTTTAATACACCTATTTTTACAGTGTAAATAACTAAAATAAAAATTATGAAAAAATCAGTTTTATTATTCTTTATTATAATTGCCTTGGGCTTGCAAGCCAATGCACAGGAAATATCAAAAAACGCTATCGGGATTCGCCTTAGCGAAAGTGATGGCTTTGGCCCCGAAGTAAACTACCAAAGAGCCGTTGGCGATAAAAACAGATTGGAGCTTGGCTTAGCTTTCCACAGTAAGCGTTATTGGGATGCTGTAAAATTTACAGGTATCTATCAATGGGTTTGGAACATTGACGGTGGTTTCAATTGGTATGTTGGTCCAGGTTTGGGAGCAGGTATTGTAAGTTATGACAGAAACCATAAGGATTATCCTTATGATGACAGATATAATGATTCAGAAGCTTTTGCCTTTTTGACCGGTGATGTAGGTATAGAGTATAGTTTTGATTTTCCACTGCTTGTTTCCTTTGATTTCCGCCCACAAGCAAATTTGGGATATAGAGATGATGTTAGTTTTGACGTGGGTTTGAGCGCGCGTTATAAGTTTTAAACTGTTTCCAATATATTTTTTTGAATGGAAATGCCCCACATAAAAGGGGCATTTCCATTCATCCTTAAACCTCACAGCAAAATTTTTAAGTACAAGCCTACGAAACAACAAAGTCTGTGTACCCCATAAAACCAGAAAGACCTCACCAAAGATTACCTTTCCAAAAAACTTTTGAAATTGCATGATCAATGCAGAAACTATCGTGGAACTCTTAATACACGGAAAGCGATGGAATTTATAAAAAAGAAATATTAGAGATTAGCAATGTTTCTTTTGAAGAATAGCCTCCTCATATAATTTTTCATATAAAGGCACAATTTTCTTGGTATCATAAACCATTGCAGCTTCAATAGCTTGCTTTTTGAATTGATTCAAGGTTTCATCAGTTGCTAAAATTTTCAATGCATTTTCAGCCATTTCGTCCACATTTCCCACATCGCTTAAAAAACCGCTCTTGCCTTGAATGTTAACTTCTGGCAGTCCGCCCGTATTGCTTGAAATTACCGGAACACCACAGGCCATTGCTTCCAAAGCTGCCAGACCGAAGCTTTCCTTTTCCGAAGGAAGAAGGAAGAGATCAGTAAAACACAAAATTTTATCAACTTCGTTGCTGTTGCCCACAAATAGAACTTTTTCCTCAATACCTTTTTTACTACATAAACGTTCACAAGCTTCCCGTTCTGGGCCTTCGCCAACGATAATAAGTTTTGCAGGGATCTTTTTCTGAATACGATCAAAGATTTCAATTACATCTTTAACTCGTTTTACTTTTCGCAGATTACTTACGTGTGTAATTATCCGTTCATCCTTGTCCGCCATTAAATCGCGCTGACAATCGGTGAAAGGATTGATTTTCTTCGGAATATCAATAAAGTTTGGAACAACGTGAATTTCCTTTCTTATATTGAAAAGCTGCAAAGTATCATCCTTCAAACTCTGTGAAACTGAGGTCACAACATCGCTATTGTTAATGCTGAAAGTAACTGCGGTCTTATAAAACGGGTGGCTGCCCACCAAAGTAATATCCGTTCCGTGAAGCGTGGTGACCATCGGGATATAGATGTTTTCTTCCTCCAGCATCTTTTTCGCCATATAGCCCGCGTAGGCGTGCGGAATGGCGTAATGCACATGCAATACTTCAATTTTGTGAAGTTTCACCATATCAACCAGTTTGCTGGAAAGCGCAAGTTCATATGGCTGAAAGTGGAAGAGCGGATAATCTGGAACTGAAACCTCGTGAAAGTGAATATTTTTTGAAAGCAGTTCCAACCTAACAGGTTGTTTGTAGGTAATGAAATGTACCTCATGGCCGTGTTCGGCGAGTGAAAGCCCTAACTCTGTGGCCACTACCCCACTACCACCGAAGGTTGGGTAACATACTATTGCTATTTTCATTTTATTAGTTTCAAGTCTTAAACATTCTGAATGTTAATAATCAATTGCTTCATATATGGCTTCCTGAATTTTACTGCGTAAATCGCTCTTTATCAACTTTTGATTTTCCGGATCGGGAAAGGTGCGGTTTGATAAAAAAACATAAACAACTTCCTGTTCCGGATCTGCCCACGCAAATGTTCCTGTAAATCCGCTATGTCCAAAACTGGTCATGGAAACACAGCCACAGGTTGGTCCCGAAGTTCCCAATTGGGGTTTATCAAAACCAACGCCTCGCCTAACGTTTTTATCGCAATAATAACACGTATTGAAATCGTCTAAAATGTCCGGATTAAAATATCGTTTACCACCATAAAAACCTTTCCAAAGATACATCTGCATTATTTTAGCTACGTCATTGGAATTACTGAACAATCCCGCATGTCCGCTCACACCGCCAAGCATAGCTGCCCCTTGGTCGTTTACGTAGCCTTGAACTTTCTGTTTTCTGAAAACATCATCCTGTTCTGTAGGCGGAATATCGTCTTTTGAAAACTTTTCCAATGGATGGTACAGTGTGTAGTTGGCACCTAAAGATTCATAAAGATTTTCCTGAACAATCATCTCTAAGGGTTTATCGAATTTCTGTTCCAAATATTTTTTCAGAATATAATACGGCAGGTCGCTGTATTTATATTCCAATTTTGGGTTGAGATCGCTTTCGCGAATATCCTTGAATATAGTATCTATATAATCCCTTCGCATATAAAGGTTTTCAGCTACTTGCACGTTAAAATCCTTCCCAGGGATATCTGAATAATACTTTGAAGAAACTCCTGTTTTTTTCTCATTATAGGTATGTCTGTAAAAAGGAATCCAAGCCTTAAAACGAGCGTAATGTGAAAGCATTTGCTTTAAAGTCACGTTTGCCTTGTTCGTGTTTTTATACTCCGGAAGCATTTCCGACAGCTTCGTATTTAGGCCCAATTCTTTTTTATCCACCAATTCCATTACTATCGGCAGTGTTGCTAATATTTTTGTCAACGAAGCGAGATCGTAAATGGTTGTATCGGTAATAGCTATTTTTTTGTCGTATTCATTATATCCAAAATTTTTCTGATATATAATCTTTCCTTTACGGGCCACTAAAATCTGCGCTCCGGGGTACATACCTTCTCGAATTCCAAGATTTGCGAGAGAGTCTATTTTCTTCAGTTTGAAGCTGTTAACGCCAACACTTTCAGGAGTTCCGTATTGCAGTCGTCGTAAGGATTTTGTTTGCAAAAAGGTGTTCAACGGAAAATCTTCACCCAAGGAAACAGGCAATTTACCCTTCGCTTCGCGCGCACCAAAAATAAGCTGGGCAGAAAGCTGCTGTGATATTTTACTGTTTTGATAAGACATTATGATGCCTTCAAAATTTGCAGTTGTTTTCAGGTCCAACATTGCGTATGGCCGAGCGAAAACATCGAGGATCACAGTGTTGGTCCGTGCAATTTCATACAGCCAGACAAGTTCATTTTCAGAAAATTGAAACTTTTTCCACGGATTTTCGTTGCTTTTGTGAAAACCGATAATTACGTAATTGTACTCCTTTAATATCTGGACATAATCATCCAGACTGTCGGCTTTTACCCAATCCACTTCGCCATACTTCCTCAATTCCTTTAAAAAATATTCTCCAGAATCGTCACCAAAATTGATATAGGCAATCTTTTTCATTTGAAGATCTTTTATAGGAAGAATTGCGCGATTGTTTTTGAGAATGGTCAACGCATTGTCCATCGCTTCTTCGTAGAGTGCATCATCGTTTACGGTGTTTAAATCTTCAACCAAATAAGCCAAATTCACAGGTTTGTAATGATTTAAACCAACTTTATATTTTGCATAAAGGATTTTTTTTACGGAATATGCCAATCTCTTTTCAGTAATAACTTGCTCATTATAGGAATTGATAAGAAATTCCATCGCTTTTGGAATATCTTCGGAAATGAGCAATACATCATTGCCTGCGAGGAACGCTGCCAATTCAATTTCGCCTGGCTTTTTAAAATCGGACGCGCCTTTCATATTTAAAGCATCCGTAAAAATAAGTCCGTTGAAGCCCAATTCCTTTTTTAAGAGGTCGGTAACCACTTTTGAAGAAAGTGATGACGGGTAGTTCATTTGCGCCTCCAAAGCGGGAACGTTCAAATGTGCAACCATCACGCTGTTCAGGTCTTGGCTTATCAGTTTTTCATAAGGATACAATTCCAGAGTATCCAACCGTTCTCTGGAATAATTGACCGTTGGCAAGGTTTTATGGCTGTCCATATCCGTATCACCGTGACCGGGGAAATGTTTGGCACATCCCATAACGCCCGTACTTTGCATCCCTTTCATAAATGCCAGTGCCTTTTCGGTAACATTATCCCTATCCTCCCCAAAAGAACGATTGCCAATGATTGGATTTTTTGGATTCGTGTTGATATCAACCACTGGTGCAAAATTGATGTGTACACCCAGACGTTTGGATTGTTCGCCAATACGATGGCCTATTTTTTCAATTATTTTATTGTCGGTAATCGCCCCCAAAGTCATATTCCACGGAAAGGCGTAAGTTGAATCCAGCCGCATTGCCAGACCCCATTCCGCATCCATCCCGATCATCAAAGGTACTTTTGCAAGTGACTGAAACTCGTTGTTCAACTTTGCCTGGCGCACAGGGCCACCTTTGGAAAAAATGATTCCTCCCAAATGGTAATTCGTAATTAAATCTTTTATTTTATCTGTTTTTTCTTTTGGGTCGCTACTAAAAATATCGGCCATAAAGAGTTGGCCCATTTTTTCTTCCAAGGTCATATTATCATAAATACTATCTACCCATTTCTTTTGGTTTTTAAAATCCTTTTTTAGAATCAGTGGGTTGTTTTCCTGAGCAATTGTCGGGAAATATATAGATAAGAGAATGCAAGCGAGCAAAAATTTCTTCATAGCAACGGAAACAGAATTACGATAAAAAACGATTGTGCCAGCTTTCTGCGGCTGGAACTTCCCAGTTTTCAATATATTCTGCTTTTGTGTTTACAAGGTTATTGAAGACAACTGTATTTTTTGAAACCGATTTGTCCTTTGCCATTTTTCTGAAATCTGACAATGTTTTATAAGCGATAAATTCCCCCGAATAAAAAGTAACATTCATTTTATCTAACAAATCCACATCAAATTTTTCCTGAAGCGATTGGATAAAATGTACCGATGCATCAATGCTGCAACCCGATGCAGAAGCATTGGCTTGATTGAGGCCGATAACGATAAAGCGATTATATTTAATTTCGAGAGCCGCTTCCAGATCGGCTCCGTGTGCGGTCCATTTGGTCAGGAAATCGTCAGTTAGTTTGGTGATTTCTGCAACTTCATCGTCGCTCAATTTTCTATTGGCCTGATAAACCCATACTCGGGAATCATCGGGCAGGTTTTTAAAATCTGTCAACATTATTTATAAATCTTCTGCATTTGCAATCATTTCCGCTACATCCATCACTTGGATACTGCCTTCAGCATTTTTAGCTTTTACGCCATCGGTCATCATCATCATACAGAACGGGCAACCGGTAGCTATTATTTCAGAGGTGGTTTCCATTGCTTCCTCTGTCCGTTCCACATTGATATCCTTATTTCCAGGCTCTGGTTCTTTAAAGACCTGTGCCCCACCGGCTCCGCAACAAAAACCATTCTTTTTGTTACGTCTCATTTCCACTAATTCCACTTCCAGTTTCTCAAGAAGGTTTCGTGGTGCTTCATATTCGCCATTGGCCCTACCCAAATAGCACGGATCGTGGAAAGTAATCTTTTTCCCTTTGAATTTTCCGCCTTCCACTTTCAACCTTCCTTCGTCTAATAACGCTTTTAGGAATTGAGTATGGTGCATGACTTCATAATTACCACCAAGGCCTGGATATTCATTGCCAATTGTATTGAAACAATGTGGACAAGCAGTAACAATTTTTTTTATTCCATAGCCATTGAGCACTTCAATATTGGCCATTGCCTGCATTTGGAACAGAAACTCATTTCCTGCCCTTTTTGCGGGATCGCCGTTACAGCTTTCCTCGGTTCCCAAAACTGCAAAATCTATGTTTGCTTTGTGAAGTAATTTCACAAAGGCTTTGGTTATTTTTTTTGCACGGTCGTCAAAACTCCCTGCGCATCCCACGAAGAACAGGACTTCCGGTTGTTTACCTTGGGCCGCGTATTCAGCCATGGTCGGGACTTTTATTGGTTCACTCATTCCTTAAGGTTTCAGGTTCCAGGTTTCAAGTTTCATGCTCATAACCATGAAAGTTGAAACTTTTAATTTGGAATTTTAGATTTAATCTTTAAATACTTCTATAGTTACTTCTTTTTCCACCAAATCGGTGAATCTTCCTTTGTAACGGGTGGCTTTCACCAAATGATTGTCCACCCAGTGATAATTACCCCCGCGCGGTTTTCCCATCAACATTGTGTGATATTTAAAACCGTGTTTTGCTAGCCAGATTTCAGTTATTTCACGGTGTGCTTCAGTACGCGAAGTGAAAAAACAAATGATGTGACCTTCGTCATACCATTTATTCAAAGTTTTCAGCGCATCGGGGAAGGGCTCACAAGTTGACATCCTTTCAGGTTCCTCGTTTGGAATGTCTTCGGTAATGGTTCCGTCTATGTCTATCAAGTAGTTTTTTATTCCTTCGGGAAGAATTGGGCTAACGTGTTCGCCATTTTCTACTTTATCATGCAGCATTTTTTCTACTTCTTCTTTTTTCATGTTTCTTCTTTTTTGCCACGAATTCACGAATATTATTTAAAATCGAGTCTTTAATCAATTCTCATTTTTCCAGTTCAAACGATCCATTTGGTTGTATGGCCACGGCGCACCGTTGTTTTCGATATTGGTCATCGCCACGTTCAACTCTGTTGGCGCAGCAGATTGTTCCATCACCAAATATTGGCGCATATCCATAATAATGCTCAATGGATCAATGCTCACGGGACAAGCTTCAACACAGGCGTTGCAGGTGGTGCAGGCCCAAAGTTCCTCTCGGAGAATATAATCATCGAGCAACTGTTTTCCGTCTGGTTTGAACTCGCCATTTTTGTCGATGTTTTTTCCTATTTCTTCCAAACGGTCTCGGGTGTCCATCATTATTTTTCGTGGCGAAAGT
>DAIMFZ010000056.1:2306-12842 GCA_036724225.1 Aequorivita sp. | reverse complement strand
GGGTGCAGATTTGCCCTTCGCGTGTAAAGGTGGCGTTTGCAGCACTTGCAAATGCCAAATTTTGGAAGGCAGTGTTGAGATGAAAGTGAATTACGCTTTGGAAGAAAAGGAAGTGGCGCAGAACTATATATTGAGTTGCCAATCTGTTCCAACTTCCGACAAAGTAAAAGTGAATTTTGATGTTTAAAACCCATCAGAGACCTAACAGGTTTTTAAAACCTGTTAGGTCTAAAAAAAATAGAATTATGAGCGAAAAAGAAGTAAAAAACACTTGGGCTGAGCGCAGTCGAAGCCTAGAAGAAATTTTCGAAGCTCGAATAGCGCGCGACGAAAAGATAGAGCCAAAAGATTGGATGCCCGAGAAATACCGCCAAACCCACATTCGACAAATGAGCCAGCACGCCCATTCCGAAATTGTCGGGATGCTTCCCGAAGGAAACTGGATTACCCGTGCGCCTTCATTGCGAAGGAAAGCAGCTTTATTAGCGAAAGTTCAGGATGAGGCCGGCCACGGATTGTATCTGTATTCCGCTTGCGAAACTTTAGGGATTTCACGCGATGAACTTTACGAACAATTGCATTCCGGAAAGGCGAAATATTCGTCTATTTTCAATTATCCAACAATTACGTGGGCCGATATGGGCGCCATTGGCTGGTTGGTTGACGGTGCCGCAATTATCAATCAGGTGCCGCTTTGCAACACTTCGTTTGGGCCGTATGCGCGCGCGATGGTTCGTGTTTGCAAGGAAGAAAGCTTTCACCAACGCCAAGGTTTTGAGATTATGCTCACCCTTTGCCGCGGTACCGAAGCACAAAAAGCAATGGCGCAGGATGCGTTGAACCGTTGGTGGTGGCCAAGTTTAATGATGCTCGGTCCCACTGATGCTGAATCCATTCACACGGAGCAATCCATGAAATGGAAACTAAAGCGAAAAAGCAATGACGAATTACGCCAACAGTTTATAGACCAAACAGTGCCACAAGCCGATATTTTAGGAATTACAATGCCAGATCCCGATTTAAAATGGAACGAGGAAACAGGGCATTACGATTTTGGTGAAATAGATTGGGAAGAATTCTGGCAAGTAGTAAAAGGCTACGGACCGTGCAATAAAGAAAGAATGAGCGCCCGAGTAAACGCATGGAATAATGGTGAATGGGTTCGTGATGCCGCAATGGCCCACGCTGAAAAGAATGAAAATAAAAAAGTAGCAAAAGCAAGTTAAAAAAATGACTTAAGACGAAAGGACGTAAGACATAAGACAAATGTGAAATATATTTAGTCTTACGTCCTATGTCCTATAGCGAAGCGGTCTTAGGTCTCAATACTAAAATCTATTATCTCATGTCTATAAAGAAGAAAAACTGGCCCCTTTGGGAAATATTCGTCCGCAGTAAAAATGGATTGGAACACCGTCATTTTGGAAGTCTGCATGCCGCCGATGCCGAAATGGCAATGGAAAACGCCCGCGATGTTTACACGCGTAGAAATGAAGGCGTAAGCATTTGGGTAGTGGAAAGCAAAAACATAACAGCTTCAAATCCCTCGGAAAATGGCGAAATGTTTGAGCCCGCGCTTGACAAAGTGTATCGCCATCCCACGTTTTATGATTTGCCGGATGAGGTGAAGCACATGTAAGCTGTGAAAACGAAACTGAAATCGAAATTGAAATCGAAAAATGAAGAGTTACAACTTAGACAGTCGATTTGAAGATTTTGCAGCTTCAGTTGTTGTGATTTTTAAAGAAACGCCGAAATCATTTGCAGCCGATTATCTTGCTAAACAGCTTATAAGATATGCGTGTTCATCTGCATTAAATTTCGGAGAATTTGAAGGCGCAGGTTCAGATAAAGATAAAGCTAATAAATTAAGGATTACATTGAAAGAATTGTGAGAGTCGCTGAGAAATATTAATATTCAAATTAAGGCGAATCTCATTGATTCTAATAATATTGCAACAATAAGAAATGAAAATGACGAACTTATAAGAATTGTTGTTTCACTTCTCAAAAAATATAGCTAATGTTTTCGATTTCGATTTGAGTTTCGATTTCGATTTTAAAAATTGAAAATGAAGAACCTATATAATTATATTCTCACAATCGCCGACAACTCCCTAATCCTCGCCCAACGATTGGGTGAACTCTGCGGCCACGGCCCAAGTTTGGAAACCGATATTGCGCTAACCAACATTTCATTGGATTTGCTGGGCCAAACGCGCAGCTATTATCAATACGCCGCAAAAATTGCGGACGAAAATAAAACGGAAGACGACATCGCCTTTTTAAGAATAGAAGGAGAATACAAAAATTGTTTATTGCTTGAACAGCCAAATACACATTTTGGATATACAATCGGGCGCCAGTTTTTGTTTGATGTTTATCATTTTATGTTGATGGAAAAACTTCAGAATAGTCCCGACGAAACTTTGTCGGCAATCGCGAAAAAAGGAATAAAGGAAGTGAGCTACCACAAACGTTTTTCAGCTGATTGGGTGAAGCGTTTGGGCGATGGAACTGAAGAAAGCAATAAAAAAATGCAACAGGCAATCGATGATTTATGGCGATTTACGGACGAGCTTTTCTATATGACCGATGCTGAAAAGGAAATGGCGAAAGAAGGAAGTGGCGTAGATGTTTCAGAATTCAAGGAAAAATATTACCAAGAAGTTTCGGATATTTTAAGAGAAGCCACACTTACGGTTCCCGAAAACAAATATTTCACCAAAGGCGGAAAAGAGGGTGTTCATACAGAGTACATGGGATTTATTTTGGCCGAATTGCAGTATATGCAGCGCACGTATCCAAATATGGAATGGTAATCAATTCTCAATATTCAATTAACAATTCTCAATATTCAACTAACAATTTTCAATAACAAATATATTATGGAAAGAAAATTTGATTTGGAAGGAAGATTAATTGGTTTTGCCATTCTATGTATTAAGCTTTTTACTAAAATTGAATATAATTATGCATTGGACCATTTATCAAAACAACTTATTCGTTCGGCAACCGGAGCAGCTTTAAATTATGGAGAAGTCCAAGGTGCAGAATCGGCAAAGGATTTTATTCATAAAATGGGCATTGTTCTAAAGGAATTAAAAGAATCTCGGGTAAATTTAAAAATTCAGATAGGTGCGGAACTATTAAAGGATATTGAAAAAGCCCAACAAAGCCTGAAGGAGTGCGAAGAACTTATCGCTATTTTCGCAAAGAGCATACAAACTGCAAAATCTAAGAATCATTGAAAATTGAACATTGAAAATTGAACATTGAACATTGAACATTGAACATTGAACATTGAATATTTAAATATTGACAGTTCTTTAATCGAAACATTATCTTCTGTTTCAGATCCCGAGATTCCTGTGCTTTCCGTTTTGGCGCTCGGTGTAATTCGTGAAGCGATTGAAGAAAACGGAATTGTAAAAATAAAACTAACCCCTACCTACTCCGGTTGCCCCGCAATGGATGTGATTGCGGACGATTTAAAAAAAGCATTTTCAGAAATAGGTAAAAAAGCAGAAGTTGAATTGATTCTATCGCCAGCTTGGAGTACTGATTGGATTTCAGAAGAAGGACTTCAAAAAATGGAGGAATACGGCATTGCCCGGCCATTGTCAGAATCGCACGACAAAGATGTTTTGCTCGGTTCAAAGAAGCTGGTGAAATGTCCGCAATGCGGAAGCACACAAACGCATTTAGTGAGCCAATTTGGTTCCACTGCCTGCAAAGCTCTTTTTAAATGTGACGATTGCCACGAACCGTTTGATTATTTTAAATGTCTGAAATAATTTAAAGAAATAGAAAATGAAAATTTTAGGACTTCGCACAGTAGTGTATATGGTTAGTGATTTGGCGAAAGCCAAAGAATGGTACAGTAAAGCTTTTGACACAAAACCCTATTTTGATACTCCATATTACGTTGGGTTTAATATTGGTGGGTTTGAATTGGGCTTGCACCCAAAAGAACATTCGGATGACACTGATACGGGTTGCGTACTAACATATTGGGGGGTTGAAAATGTTCAGAAAAGTTTTGAATCTTTAATTGAATTTGGCGCAACTAAACACGAAGAACCCAACAATGTGGGAGGCGATATTATGCTTGCAACCGTTTATGATCCATGGAAAAACATTATCGGAATTATTTACAATCCCGAATTTAAAATACAAGAATAAGCTATGAGTTCAATCACTTCAAAAATTGAAAATAAAGTCGCGACTTTAACCTTAAATCGCCCCGAGGTTTTCAACAGTTTCAATCGCGAAATGGCTCTATTGCTTCAAAATGAATTGGATGAATGTGAAAAAAATCCAGATGTTCGCGCAATTGTAATTATTGGAAGCGGGAAAGCTTTTTGCGCTGGGCAGGATTTGAAAGAAGTAACTTCGCCGGAATTGAATCCCGGTTTCAAGAAGATTCTTGAAGAACATTACAACCCGATTATTTCCCGAATCCGAAATATTGAAAAACCAATTATTGGCGCCATTAACGGCGTCGCCGCCGGAGCGGGAGCAAATATTGCTTTGGCCTGCGATGTTATAATTGCTTCGGAAAACGCAAGTTTCATTCAAGCTTTCAGTAAAATTGGTTTGGTTCCCGATAGTGCCGGCACCTTCTTTTTGCCGCGATTGATTGGGTTTCAAAAAGCTTCCGCGTTGATGATGTTGGGCGATAAAGTTTCCGCAGTGGAAGCCGAAAAACTTGGAATGGTTTATAAAGTGGTTTCTACTGAAAATTTTTCGGAAGAAGTAAATACTATTGCAAACACACTTGCAAACATGCCCACAAAAGCATTGGGACTTACCAAACGTTTGCTGAACAATTCAATGAAAAATTCTTTGGATGAACAGTTGAATTTAGAAAGCAAACTGCAAATAGAAGCTGCCCAAAGTGAGGATTATGCCGAAGGCGTTGATGCGTTTGTGAATAAAAGAAAGCCTGAATTTAAAGGAAGATAGAGTTTTACCAGATGTGAATTGCAATGAACAATATTTAAGTAAATCTCAGAAAGACAGAATATATTAAAAAAACAAGAGTTTCATTTAGAATGAAACCCTTGAAATTTAATTTAGATGAAAGATTACTTTTTAACGATTTTAACCGAATTCGCCCACGAATTTGTTTTGTTTTTCGTTAGGTCTTCTGGTGTGTTGTTTGTCCATAACGTGGCCCATTCTACTGCACTATTTCTCAAAGAGCCTACCACATAAATATTTTCTTCTCCTACTGCAATCGAATTGGCAAATTCGAGGTCGCCATCACCTCTGGATAAATTTGTTAGCTCTCCATTCTTCCAATACCAAGCCATATTTGTTGGTTGATCACCACTTATCCCTGCTACATATATATCATTATTCTTTATGAAAATGGATTGTCCCAAAGATTTAGGATCATCGGGATATAATCTGGTTGGAACATTGTTGGTCCATAATACAGCACCTTTATCATCACGACCTGCAATATATATCTTATTGTTTTTCACTACTATTGAGTTTGCAACATTATCGTTGACTTGGCCCTGTTGTTGGTCTAATGTAAATTCCTCAAAAGGATTGGAGCCTTGTGAATCATAGATCCAGTATTTGGCAATTTTATTATTGCCTTCATATTCATATCCTGCCAAATACACTTTGTTTTGATCGACATAGATGGATCTGATTTCGGCAATACCTTCGTTTAAAGGTGTTACATACTCTGAGTTGCCGGACACCCATAATCTCGCAGTTACGGGTCCGTTGCTCTCGTATCCGCCTATATATATTTTGTCCGCTACAAACACAGAATATGCCATGCCACTTGCGCCTCTAATGTTTAGTAGACTTTCCGCTCCGTTTATCCATAACGCAGGCATTTCTTCATATTGTTCGTTTTTTACATATCCTACTACATATATATCCGAACCTTTTATAAAAATATCGTTAGCCATAGATGCTCGTGTCCCTTCGTTTAAAGTAATAGGAACACCGTTTTTCCAATATGTAGCTCTAGTCATACCTGACACTCGCATTCCACCAGCAACATATACGTCCTCGTTTGGATTGTTTTGTTGTGAGGGGCAACCATCATCACCATTACAACTGCATAAAAATCCAAAAATGAATAAAAAAAAGAGTAATTTAAATAAAATACCAGTAATACGTGATTTTTTCATGGTTATAAGTTTTAGTTATTGGTGTAAAATTAGCTTGTTATCAGATATGTGTCAATCCCATAAATAGGGTAGAAGAAGAGCTTTGTGGAAAATTATTTTTGAAAAAAATGTGGAATTCTTTATGAGGAATCTAATTATAGAATTCATTAAGAATTGAATTGTCGAAGTGAACCCATTGCCGATTAACTTGAAGAATTTTTGTAAAACTTTAAAATAATCAAACAACTTCTTTAAAAATCAAAAACGGAGTGTTGGCTCCGTTTCTGATTCTATTAATACTTTTGTTCGGATTAGAACCAAATTAAATCAATATGCATTTTTATTCTTCTGTGACGACTATTGAAAATGCTTCTGCTGTTGTACCTCCATCTGTTAACTTTATTGGATTTCCATTTTTCCAATATTTAGCAACACGTTTTCCCGTTGCATTCTCTTCATACCCCGCTGTATATATGTCATATCCAACTACGGCTATTGAGTTTGCCATAGCATTTGTACTTCCATCTGTTAAGGATGTTGGCACTCCATTTTTCCAATATTTTGCAACCTTCCCTTCAAATCCTGCCACGTAAACATTATGATCTACAACGATGATTGATTTTGCTTGAGCGTATTTACTACCATCTGTTATGACTCCCTCATCACCATTTTTCCAGTATTTGGCAACCTCTATTCCGCTCATATTCAATTCATAACCTGCCGCGAAAACATCATTATTGGCAACGGTAATTGATGTGGCTATTGCTTGATGGCTTCCATCTGTAAGAATTGTTGCGATACCGTTTTTCCAATATTTGGCAACATTATATCCACTTACGTTTGACTCAAATCCTGCTACGTAAACATCATTTTCAACTACAGCTATGGATGATGCTTCCCCAAAATTACTTGCATCTGTTAAGTTTATATGACCTCCATTTTCCCAATAGGTAGCAACGCTTTTTCCAGCTGCATTATCTGCATATCCCGCCACGTAAACCTCATTATTAACTACAGTTATGGATACTGCTCCAGCGCGCCTATTTCCATCTGTTAGATTTACTGAATATCCATTTGCCCAATATTTGGCTACATCTCCTTCATATCCGGCTACATAGATATCGTTATTAACTACAATCATGGATTTTCCAAAAGCGTGATCACTTCCATTTGATAAAGTTATAGGGATTCCGTTTTTCCAGTATTTGGCTACGTTTATCCCGCTGGAATTACGTTCATATCCCGCTACATAAACTACAGTTTCTGTTGGAGGTTCTTCAGTGGTTGCGGTGATCATAATCGAGCTGCTGTCTTTATAATTTTCTTTTTTGGCCACTACATTGTACGTACCGTTCGCTGTAAATATGTGAGTATATCCGGAAATAAGAATGCCATCTATATAAATAGCAGCATTCGGAATATTATTACCGGCAGCAGTTACAGTAAAGAATACCTCTTGTCCTGTAAACACTTCAACTGCTGAGGCTGTGAGCTCCAGTTGCTGCATTTCTTTTGGGGCCGGGTCGTCTTCGTTTTTGGAGCAGGAGGAATAGACTATTGAAAAAAGGCTCAACAGCATTATTGTAAAAACACTTCCTGTTTTTTTAAGAATTGATTTCATAATTTTGGTTTTTAAGGATTTATATTTCTATTGTTTTTAAAAAATGATTGGGAAGTAATTTGAGTTGTAAAATTAGGGGCATAAAACAGTCGTGTCAATCCCATAAATAGGGTAGAAGAAAAGGTTTATGAAAATTGATTTTGAAAAAATCTCATGGCTAAATTAATCCCTTTAAAAAAAGGAAATAGAAATATCTCGGCCATATTGAAATGTGATTACTGAAATAGCTTTCTATTTATTTTGAAAAAGGAGAATAATCGAAAATAAAATAATAATCTACATCTTTGTAGTGATTACTAATGGGTTCTTTATTTCCCGAAAATTTTAGAAAGATCTTATAATGCAACAATATTCAATGAAAGTAGCAATAATAGGCGCTGGCACCATGGGCAGCGGCATAGCACAAGTAGCGGCCACAAATGGATGTACTGTGAAATTATATGATCTTAAACTGGATGCGCTTCAAAAAGCGGAGGCTTCCTTAAAAAAAATAATGGATCGTTTGGTTGAAAAAGGAAAAATTGATTCCGCAGAAAAAGAACGTATCCAAAACAACATAAAATACGTCAATTCGCTAAAAGAATTGAAAGATTCAGATTTGACTATTGAAGCGATTGTCGAAAATCTCGACATCAAAAAAAATGTGTTTTCAACACTTGAAAAGTTTGTAAGCGACGATTGTATTATTGCTTCAAATACTTCATCGCTATCTATTGCCTCTATCGCTTCATCTCTGCAAAAACCGGAGCGTTGCATTGGGATTCACTTTTTCAATCCAGCGCCGTTGATGAAATTGGTTGAGGTTATTCCGGCAATCCAGACTTCGGAAGAAACTTTAAACGTTTCAATAAAAACAATTAAAGATTGGGGAAAAACCGTTGCCGTTGCAAAAGACACTCCCGGCTTTATCGTGAACCGAGTTTCGCGCCCTTTTTACGGAAAAGCACTTCGCATTTATGAAGAAGGAATTGCTTCTTTTTCTGAAATAGATTCCGCAATGAAAAAAATTGGCGGTTTCAGAATGGGTCCTTTTGAACTTATGGATTTTATTGGTAACGACGTAAATTACACCGTAACCGAAACCGTTTTTGAAGCATTTTATTTCGACCCGCGCTACAAACCTTCATTCACCCAAAAGCGTTTTGCGGAGGCGGGATATTTAGGAAGAAAAAGTGGGAAAGGATATTATGATTATTCAGGTAAAGAGAATGTCACCTCGAGCGCAGTCGAGGGGTCTTTGTCTTCTGAAAAAGCTAAAAATATTTTTGAAAGAATTTTGGTAATGCTCATCAACGAAGCCGCCGACGCACTTTTTTGGAAAATCGCTTCGGCAGAAGATATTGATAACGCAATGACCAAAGGCGTGAATTACCCAAAAGGACTTTTGGCTTGGGCAGATGAAAAAGGAATTACTTGGTGTGTTAAGAAAATGGACGAACTTTACGACGAATACCATGAAGATCGTTATCGTTGTTCGCCTTTGCTGAGGAAAATGAACTTTGAAAATAAAAACTTCTATTAAATGCTTGAAGCTGAAAAAATACCATTGAAAATGCTCAGTCAAGACGCTTTCAGTTCTTGGCTCGGCATTGAGATTTTGGAAATTAAAAAAGGTCAATGCAAAGTTGCGATGACGGTACGCAAAGAAATGCTCAATAGCATGAATAAAGCGCATGGCGGCATCAGTTATAGTCTGGCAGATACCGCCTTTGGCTTTGCAGCAAACACCCATGGAAAATACGCAGTTTCCATTGAAACCTCAATTAACCATATTGAAGCTTTGAACGACGGTGATTACCTTACGGCAGAATCCGTAATTGAAAAAGTAGGCAATAAATTGGCCTTCAATATTGTTGAAGTGAAGCGAGGCGATGAATTAGTAGCACTTTTTAAAGGCGTAGTCTATAGAACCAGTAAGGATTGGGAGTAATTCAAATCAATAATAAATCTAACCAATACATTATAAATTATGAAATGGCAAGGCAGAAGACAAAGTGGAAACGTAGATGACCGACGTGGAATGAGCAAAGGCAAGTTGGCCGTTGGTGGCGGAATAGCGGTAACATTAATTGTATTGGCGCTACAGTTTTTTGGAGGAGAAACGGGAAAACAACTCGCGCCAATCGTGGAACAATTAGGCAACGGCCAAGGCACGCAAAAAACCGAACAACGGGAGCTTACTGCTCAAGAAAAAGAAATGGGGAATTTTATGGCTACAGTCCTTGCAGATACAGAAGATGTCTGGACCCAAATTTTTTCGGAAAACAATTTGGGGCAATATCAAGATCCAACAATGGTGCTTTTTACCGATGCGGTTAGTACCGGATGTGGCAATGCGAGTTCGGCGTCGGGACCTTTTTACTGTCCTGCGGATAACAAATTGTATATGGATCTGGCCTTTTTTGATGAATTGAAAACTCGCTTTGGCGCGAAAGGTGGCGATTTTGCAATGGCGTATGTAACCGCCCACGAAATAGGACACCACGTGCAAACCTTGCTCGGAATTTCGCAGAAAGTAACGAAATTACAGCAACAAAATAGAAGTGAAGCCAACAGATTATCGGTGGCTTTAGAACTTCAAGCTGATTTTTATGCAGGAGTTTGGGCACATTACAACAAGGAATATTTGGAAGAAGGTGATATTGAAGAAGCTTTGAGCGCTGCAAATGCGGTGGGCGATGACGCTATTCAAAAAAGAACACAGGGCGATGTTGTGCCAGACAGTTTTACCCACGGAAGCTCCGAACAACGGATGAAATGGTTTATGAAAGGCTA
>DAIMFZ010000056.1:0-2206 GCA_036724225.1 Aequorivita sp. | reverse complement strand
TTGGTAATTGCTGAAATAGTAAAAAGAAACCCAAATATCCCAAAGGAAGCATATGATGATGTAATTCTTGGTTGCGCAAACCAAGCAGGCGAAGACAACAGAAACGTTGCGCGCATGGCTTCACTATTAGCGGGATTGCCAGTAACAGTTCCTGGTGAAACGGTGAACAGGCTTTGCAGCAGCGGACTTTCAGCAATAATCCACGCCAACAGAGCGATAAAAGCTGGCGATGGCGATTTGTTTATTTCGGGCGGAGTAGAAAATATGACACGTGGGCCGTATGTAGTTGCAAAACCATCGTCCGCTTTTGGTACAGATGCGAAAATGTACGATTCCAGTTTTGGCTGGCGTTTTGTAAACCCAAAAATGGCGGAAATGTACGGCACAGACGGAATGGGAAATACCGCTGAAAATTTAGTAGAAAAGCATAATATTTCCCGGGAAGATCAAGATGCTTTCGCGTATAATTCGCAAATGAAAGCTGCAAAAGCACAACAAAATGGACGGCTTTCAAAAGAAATTGTTTCCGTAGAAATTCTGCAACGAAAAAAAGACCCTATTATTTTTAAGGATGACGAATTCATTCGTCCCGAAACTACTAAAGAAGTTTTAGCGAAATTACGTCCCGCATTCAAAAATGATGGCAGCGTTACCGCAGGAAATTCTTCAGGATTGAATGACGGTGCCGCCGCAACAATTATCGCTTCGGAAGATGCCGTAAAAAAATATAATTTGAAACCAATTGCGCGAATCGTCAGTTCAGCAGTAGTGGGAGTAGCGCCCCGAATTATGGGAATCGGTCCCGTTGAAGCTTCCAATAAAGCGCTTAAAAAAGCAGGTTTGAAAATGGAAGATATGGACGTCATTGAGCTGAACGAAGCTTTTGCTTCACAAGCGTTGGCGTGCATCCGCGAATGGGGATTGAAGGATGACGACCCACGAATCAACCCAAATGGTGGCTCAATCGCCATCGGGCATCCGCTGGGCGTAACTGGCGCGCGCCTTGTTTATTCTGCAGCTTTGGAGCTTCAGCTTCAAAAGAAAAAATATGCTTTAATTACAATGTGTGTGGGCGTGGGGCAAGGATATGCTGCGATTATTGAAAACGTTTCCTAATAGGCAAGATGTCTTTTTCTTTTCGTATTTATGAAAAAGAAAACCACTTAATAGGATTAAATTCCAATATATATTATATTTACAAAAAATAAATATAAAATGGCAACATTCACATCAAGTTTACCGGACGAGCTTTTAGATACTCTTGCAAAGATGGCAAGGGAACTAAAAATGCCGAAGAACAAATTAATTGAAAAAGCGCTTCAACATTATTTTGAGCAAATAGAAAAAACGCAATATGCAAATTCTTTTAAGAGAGCTGCGAACGATCCTGAAATGTTAGAATTAGCGGAGGAGGGAATAGAAGATTGGTTTAGAATATTAGAAGAACTTGAGAACGAATGAAACAGGGCGAAATTTGGAATGTATTTTTTGATCCTGTTAAAGGCAGTGAACAAGCTGGAAATAGACCTGCGGTTATAATTAGTGGTGATACAATGAATAAAAATTCTAATTTACTTATCGTTTGTCCGCTCACTTCTTCTTTACATTATTATAAAGGACACCCAATAATAGAAGCGTCGCAAGAAAATGGGTTGAAGTCCACTTCAGAAGTTTTAGTATTTCAAATTAGAACGTTATCAAAAGAGCGCTTTAAAAAGAAGCTTGGGACTGTTTCTAAAAGTGATGTTTCTTCAATTCACTATACACTCAATAAAATTCTAAAGTATTAAAACACTTTTATAGATGATACTATTTTTTCAATTTGTAATTGAGATGGATTTTTCGAAACAATTGCTTTATAAAAAATAAATAATGAAAAAATTACATAATTACGTAACAGGACAATGGATTCAGGGAAATGGCAAAGGCATACCAATGCACGACGCCATAACCGGTGAAGTCGTTGCACTTTCGGATACCGAAGGCTTGGATTTCGCTGAAATCCTCCAATACGGAAGAACCAGAGGCGGCGAAGTACTCCGCAAAATGACCTTTCAGGAACGCGGAAATATGCTGAAATCTTTGGCAATGTACTTGGTTAAAAAGAAAGCGGATTTTTATGAAATATGCTACCGCACTGGTGCAACAAACGTTGATAGCTGGATAGATATTGAAGGTGGTTTCGGAAACCTTTTTTATAACGCTT
>DAIMFZ010000055.1:4916-12913 GCA_036724225.1 Aequorivita sp. | reverse complement strand
TAGTGTTGTTGTTTTGATTAAACCCTTTCACCAAAACCCTGTCCGCACTTTTAGATTCTTTAAGTTGAAGTGATTTTGGGTATTTCAAAGTAGATTTCTTTCCGTTGAAATAAAATGAAAACGCACCCACTGGCACTTTTACTCTGGCATCAGTATTTTCTAAATTAATGTCTAAAGTTTCAAAACCTTCGGAAATCTTATCAATTCTTAAATCACCAAACGAGCCTGAAAGAAAGGCTTGGCTAGTAACATTTCCAATGCGCACATCGCTGGAATTTGCTTGCAGGTTTATGTTTTGGGTAGTTTCAATAAAACAATCGTCAACAAATTTAATATTTAAAGCACCTTGTTTCCATGTGTTTACATTCACAGACGCATAGGAAGCATTGATGGAGGTCTGTCCCCCATCAATGCTGTTTGCTTTAAACGGTGTGTAATCCAAATTGGCTCTCACATTGATTGCATCTGCCATTTTTAAATTCCCGTGACGAATGTTTACGTTGGTTTTGGCATTTTTTGGCATGCGGATAATAATGGTTCTTTTAGCGCTACCACTACTCGCGTTGCTGTTCCGATTTCCCTGAATAACGATTGAGGTACCGCTTGGGCTTTTGGTTACTGTTTTTGTGTAATTGTCGCCCTCATTTTCATATCTCTTTTCCATCTCGTTTGCCCAAGCCTCCATTTTTTTTCCGTATTGCTCTCCCCATTCCTCCATGCGTTTTCCGTAGGTTTCGCCCCAGGCTTCCATTTTCTTTCCGTAGGTTTCACCTATACTGTCCGCTTTTTCATCGCCCCATGAATCTTTAAAGCTCTCTCCCCATTTCTCCATCTTTTTTTGGAAATCCTTTCCGAATCTTTTGTCCATCTGGGCTTCGAACTTTTTCATATAGCCTTCCTCATCTTTTTGATAGGCGTCATAATCAAATTGAATATTGCCAATGTTTTCCATTAAGTCATCCGGAAGTGGTGGCACCTTTATGTTTTGGACCATGGGCATAACCATATTCTCCATCAGTGGTCCAATAAAATCCATCGGGGGCATTTCTCCCATCGCAAAATCCTGATTTGCCCCTTTTGATGTAATACTGACCTTTTTACTGTTTCCAGAGACATTTAAATCCCAATTTTTCATCAAGTCCTGCTTCTCTTTTTCTGAAAGTTTCTCGTCTTCAATATAGGCTTCCACCTCTACTTTGTTTTTGTTCCAAGTTTCAAAAACGATGTTTGTATAGGAAGTATTCACTGAGACTTCCACATCATCGGCCACGTTAAAACTTTCCATCTGTTTTTGTGAATAGCCCGTTGTGCCAAGCAACAGCAGTATAAGAACTGCTGTTCTACGTTTGTATAGCTTTAAATTCTTCATTGTTTTGGTTTTTAAGTTCTTTTAATTTGTTTTTTAGTTTGAACAGCAAATCCAAACGCATTTTCAAATTGTCAATCAACGCGGTTACCGTTGCTTCCGTGGGACCAACTTTGCTCAGTTCACCGTTGAGTGAAGTGTATTCTTTGTCCAATTCCGCAAGTCTTTGCATATAACCAGCAACCAATTCTTTGTTGTCATCATTTATTTTTAAAGAGGCCAACTGAACGTTGATACCAGTCATATAATACGCTTCCACTTTTTTAAGATCGGGTGAAATATCCGCCAAAGTGAGCTTCGGTCTGTTAGTATTTTCCACATTTTCAGTATTGATTTCAACTACAACCCTGTTTGGGTCTTTGGAAATTTTCGAACCCGATTCAGACAATTGTTGGTACCCAAAAAAGCTCACGGAAAGAAGGACGATTGCCACAGCCGCTATTTTTAACCAATACATTGACCCATTTTTTTTATCAGAAATAGTTTCTGAAAAAGCCTTGTCTAATTTCGCCTCAAACCTCGTTTCGTGCCCAATAGGGATTTCCGAAGGTTCTGGCGTATAATTCTCAAACATTTTTTTAATATCCCGTGCCATAGCGCAAGTGTTTTAATTTTTCTTTCAATTTTGTTTTTCCTCTGTGCAAATAAGTGCGAGATGCGTTTTCAGATATCTGCAGTATTTCTGAAATTTCTTGATGGTCATACCCTTCAATTAAAAATAATTTCACCGCTGTTCTATAATTGTCCGGCAGTTCATCAATGGCAGCCAAGACTTCCGAAACTGTTGTTTCATCAGCAATGGACCAATCGTTTTCCGCTTCCACAATCGTAAATACTTCATCGTTCAAAGATTCCGTTTCAAGTTTTCTCACTTTGATTGTATCCAAACAAGTGTTGATAACAATCCGTTTTAACCAAGCCCCAAAAGCGACGTCCCCTTTAAACTGGCCTAGTTTTTGAAAAGCCTTGATGAACGCATCCTGCATTGCGTCTTCCGCTGCCGCGGTGTCCTTTAAATACCTTTGGGCTATGGCAAACATGCCTTCGCTATATTTGCCATATAGCGTCATTTGTGCTTTGCGGTTGCACTGCTTGCATTGCTCGATAAGTAACAAATCGGACAAACTTGATGATTTTTTGGTTGCTGTTCAGTTTAAAGACGACAAAAGAAAAAGGATGTTGCAATATATGTTGAAAAATTTTGTAAAATATTTAAGAATTGGAATTTTGAATGCCCCCTTTTTATACTAACTTTGGTGAAATTGTACAATTATGAAAAAGACATACGCAGATTTTGATAAACTGAACCGCTTGCTGGTGGCTTGTTTTGAAGCAGAAAAGTTGTACTACAACGCTGCCCAGGATGCCCAGACTACAGATTTAAAGCGATTTCTGAACTATATGGCAGTGGAACGGAACCGAATGAGCCACGACATTTCCAATGAACTTCACTCCCGCGACATTGAACCTTTGAAAGAAGACGCCGAAAAGGGAAACTTGGACCGCACTTGGCAAGAAATAAAAGATGCCTTGGAACATTTTGATGCAGAATCCATTGTTAAATCCTGCATTAACCGTGACCGGAACAACATAAAAAGGTATGATGAACTTCTGGAACGCAAGGAACTGCCCGACGGCATTCTTGAACTTCTTGAAAAACAAAAATATCAATTGGAATGGTACATCAAGCAGGCCGCTCTCCAACCCAAGAAAAGTGCATTTGTGGAAGAAAAAAAAGAAGAACCCGATAAAGACCGCAAAGAAGGGAAGGTAATAAACCTAAAAGCAATGTAATAAAAAAAGCCCTGAAATTCAGGGCTTTTTTTATGGATTAAAATTTTAACTTACTCGTCCAAAAGTAAATTCAATGTTACAGTAATATTATCACGTGTGGCTCGGGAATAGGGGCAAACTTCGTGTGCTTTGTTCACCAATTGTTCTCCTGTTTCAACATCCACACCCGGCAGATAACAATCTAAAATTGCCCTAAGCTGCAAATCGCCATCTTTGGTTTTTCCAATTTCAATGTTGGCAGTAACACTCATATCATCACCCAATTTTATTTTTTTGCTCTCAGCGACCATTTGTATGGCACTACCAAAACATGCAGCATACGCACTGCCAAAAAGTTGTTCGGGATTGGTTCCCTTGCCACCGTCGCCCCCAAGGCCTTTGGGTTCCGAAAGCTCCATATCAATTTTTCCGTCATCAGTGGTTACGTGTCCTTTTCTTCCGCCTACCGCTGTGGCCGAAGCTTCATATAGTGTTTTCATTTTTTTGAAATTTATGGTTATAAGATTTCAAGATACTGCGTTAAACCCGTTTTTAAAAGAACATATTCATAAATTTGTCCTAAATTCACGTTGTGGCAGAAAAGAACAGAAATACAGGCGCATTAATTGAAAAGGAAGGTGTTCCACAACCCAAAACATGGAGCGAGAAGGTTGCGGAACAGCATAAAATTTTTAAAAAGAAAACCCCATCCACAAAAGAATTGATTTCTGGAATACGCAGCCAAAACCAAACCGCACTCAGCCGAGCCATCACAATTATTGAAAGTACTGCCCAAAAACATCAGCAACAGGCAAAGGAAATTATTGAAAATTGTTTGCCACATGCCAACAATTCAATCCGCATTGGGATAACGGGAGTTCCAGGTGTTGGGAAAAGTACCTTTATTGAAAGTTTTGGAAAACTATTGATTTCCCACGGGAAAAAAGTAGCTGTACTCACCGTGGACCCCAGCAGCAGTATAAGGCAGTATTTTGGGCGACAAAACCCGAATGGAAGATTTGGTAAGAGAGGAAAACGCTTATATCCGTCCCTCTGCGAGCGGCGATACTTTGGGAGGTGTTGCCCGAAAAACCCGAGAAACCATTATTCTTTGCGAAGCCGCAGGGTTTAATGTTATCCTTATTGAAACTGTGGGTGTTGGCCAAAGTGAAACTGCCGTCCACTCTATGACCGATTTCTTTTTGTTGCTAAAACTTGCCGGAGCTGGCGATGAACTGCAAGGAATAAAACGCGGCATTATGGAAATGGCAGATTCCATAGTGATCAACAAAGCCGATGGTGAAAACCTAAAAGCGGCAAAACTAGCAAAGAACGAATTCAGCCGTGCGCTTCACCTCTACCCCGAAAAGGAAAGCGGCTGGACACCCAAAACCTTGTTGTGCAGTGCCATTAATAACGAAGGGATTCCTGAAATTTGGGAAGTGGTTTCAACCTATTTAGAAACTGTAAAAACCAACGGTTATTTCCAACAAAAAAGAAAGGAACAAAACAAATTTTGGTTGCTACAGACCATTGAAAGCAGATTGAAAAGTGAATTTTACGCAAATCCTTCCGTTAAAAAAGAACTTGAAAAACAGCTAAAGGCTTTGGACGAAAACTTGACAACGCCTTTTGAAGCAGCTGAGAAACTGCTTTCTTTTAAAAATAAAAAGTAGACTATTCCTTTTGCAATTGCGCCATAATATCTTTCATCATTTCCACCTGTACTTGCTGAATATTCAACAATTCCTGCTGTTGGTGAATAATTAAATGGTCCAGCTTTTCGTGAAGCATCCGTATTTCCAACTCAGATTTCAGATTTATCATATAATCCTGTTTCCCTCGTTCGCGGTCCTTTTCCTCCTGCCTGTTTTGGCTCATCATAATAACCGGGGCCTGTAATGCTGCCAAACACGAAAGAATTAAATTCAGAAGGATAAATGGGTACGGATCAAAAGCTTTACTGGTCAAAAAAACGATGTTAATGACCATCCAAATGAAAATAAAAACCATAAAAATGGAAATGAATTTCCAGCTCCCACCAAAGCTCGCAATCTTATCGGCCAAGCGCTGCCCATAGGTAAATTTTGCGGAAGCCTCCTCCAAAATTATTTTGGAAGAAAGCGTTTCTTGGTTCTGGATGGTTTCCAAAACATCCTTTTCAAGTTCGCCCAGTTCGCCCACCTCATCTAGCAGGTATTCCGATATATATTTTTGACGGTACTGATTTAGCTCTGAAACGGATATATAGCTATTTTGATTAAAGGAAGGATGATCCTTTTTTATCAAATCGAAAATAGCCTTTCGAATAGCCTTGGCGTGCATTTTTTCGCTTTCGGGAAATTCCTTCCCAGAAATAATGCTTACAAATGTCTTCATAACTAAAAAATTTAAGGTAAAAATAAGCTATTATAAAACACAGATATTCAAGTTCTTTGGATGAATTACAATCTCAACTTTTGGTTCTTTAAGAATATAAAATTCGCCGTCTTTTTGGGCTTTTAAAATGGTATTATCCAAACTATTAATTTCCAAAACTGTAACTTGCTTAAACCTCACCTCTTTCATCCAATGATGCTTTTTGAACAGAAACAGCAAGGTAAATTGGAACAGTTTGAAATTTGAAAGCTCGGGTACTATAACCATATCCAGTAGTCCATCCTGTAGCGATGCGCGCGGGGTCAAACTCATTTTATAGCCCATTTCATTAGAATTGGAAACAAAAAGCAAAAAGGGCGAAATCAATTCTGTGGTTCCGCCGTATTTTATTTCCACCACATTTTTATAGTGATACTTCTTCAGTGTTCGCAGCGTGGAGCTCAAATAACTGAAAAGTTGACGCGTAGTGCTTTCCTCAAAATCCGAAATAACGTGGGCATCAAAACCAACGCCTGTATTGCTGAAAAATGGTTCGTCATTTATAGTCCCAGTATCAATTGCTATCACATTTTGGGTTTTGATGATTGAGAGTGCTTTTTTTAAATTCTTGGGAATTTTAAGATTGGAAGCCAACCCATTGCCCGAACCCATTGGTAAAATGCCCAAAACCACTGAAGTGTTCACCAAGCAGGAAGCTACCTCGTTAATAGTGCCATCACCACCGCAGGCAACAATAATTTGTGCGCCCTCTTCAATGGAAGATCTAGTGAGCGCAACTGCGTGAAGCACAAATTCGGTTTTCTTTATTGAAATTGAATACTCAGGCTTAGGGAAAAGAGTTTCCAAAAAAGCTTCTGAAAGCTCATTTTTACCCTTCCCAGCAATGGGATTTACAATAAAATGGATATTAGTCCTCAATTCCCAAACTCTTTAGCTTCAACCCACCGTTTGAAAATAAATAGTCCGCGGTTTGATAGTTTGAAATAATTTCTTTTTTGAATGCTTCGTCTTCCTTCAATGGCACAAGTTCATTGCTTTCTCGGTTCCATTGATAGAAGTTTGAAACCTTTTGGTCACCTAGCACCATTACCTTATCGTCTCCTTTTAGCAAGCCCAATTTTCGATAAGTACCCACAAAAGCCCGTTCTTCCTCGGATTTCATTTTAAATACATCGGTTCCGTACAAATTGGAGTTATAGTTCCAATTGAGCAAGGAAAAGAGCGTTGGAAAAATATCAATCTGCGAAGCCAGTTTATCCACTTTTTGTGGAGCAGTGTTTGGCACGTTTAGCATCAGTGCGGGAATGTGATAGTTTTTCACATCCAATTCCTGCCGCCCTGCGCTGGATGCGCAATGATCCGCCATAATGATAATCACGGTGTTTTTGTACCAGGCTTTTTGTTGTGTCTTTTTCAAAAATTCCCCGATTGCGTAATCGGTGTATTTCACCGCACCACTTCGCCCCGAGCCAGATGGAATATCTATTTTCCCTTCGGGATAAGTATATGGGCGGTGGTTGGAAGTTGTCATCACAAAATCGAAAAAGGGTTTGCCTGCTTTATGGGCTTCATCTGCAACTTTGATCACTTTGTTATAAATATCCTCATCGGCAATGCCCCAAGCATTTTCAAAGCTTACTTCGTCATCTTCAATATTGGTTCGGGTTGTGGTGATGCTTGCATCCAATAAAAATCCCCGACCGCGATCCACAATGTTAAACCCGTTTCCACCGAAAAAACTGTTCATATTGTCAAAATAGCCATCACCGCCGTAAAAGAAATTCCGCTCATAACCTTTCTGTTTAAAAACTTCCCCAATAGTAAAAAGATGCTGATTGTTTTCGCGTTTCACAATGCTCCGGCCCTGTGTGGGCGGAATGGAAAGTGTTATAGCTTCCATTCCTCGAACGGTTCGGGTGCCGTTGGCGAAAAAATTAGTGAAAAACAAACTGTGGTCTGCCAAGGAATCCAGCGTTGGCGTAATGTTTTCCGTATTCCCAAAGCTTCCCAGAAATTTAGCGCTCAAGCTTTCAACACAAATAAAAATCACATTTGGTTTAGCCTCCAAAAGTGAATCAATATTGCTGATATTCCTGTATATCAAATTCTTTTCGGGAAAAAGCAAGCTGTCCCCGCGATTTTTGAATTCGTTTTTCATTTCAGCAAAAGCTTCGTTTACTGGAAGGGTTTGATAAAAATCGGTAAATGAAAGTTCGTTGTTTTGAAAAGCAGCAAAGAAAGAATAGATTCCTGTTTTAGCGATTTCATTGTTGTAACGGTTTTCAAACTGCTCCGCATCTTTATTTTTTACGAAGAAAGCAAAAATTGCGGCTATGATTATAAAAAATGCAGTTGGCAGCAATTTCTGTTTAAAGATAGTTTCATTATTAAATGTTTTATAAAAAATTCAATTCAATTTAGTCATAAAAAGCAAGAAAAAAATAAATCAATATTTAGTTTTTTCTTCAACTTTTAAAAG
>DAIMFZ010000055.1:0-4906 GCA_036724225.1 Aequorivita sp. | reverse complement strand
ACCGCCCACCAGCAAGGGGATTGGGTGGGATTCGTTGATGTTGTTCACAACTTCATAGGTGTAAATCAAATAATCAACCGCAATAAAATTGAAGCGGTTTTTGAATTCTTCCCAAAAAGTAATTTCCGCAAAAAAAGAAAAAAGAAAAATAACTAGCCCGAGCGTGTACGCAAACCAAGTTACAATCCTATCAAAGATTAAACCGTACCATCTTTTAGGAAATACCAACAAATACAAAGCGTACGGAATAGCAAAAAACGAAACCGTACCAACATCAAAAAGGAATCCTATCAGTAATGTATTGCCTATTTTAAAAAAGGAAGTATCAACTTCGCCAAGCATCCAAAAAATAAAAACAAGACGGATAATTGTTGAAAGAACGATAAACGTACCTACAAAATACCATAAAAGACGATATCTTTTGGGAGAAAAACTTGAGAATAGTGTCATAATTACAGTTGGTTAATTACTTTAAAAACGAGTATTTAACTCGTTCATTACAAATTTCTTAAAAATTATTTTTGAACCAATCAGCCTGGGCTATCAATCCTTCTTTTAAATCTGTTTGCGGATTATAACTGAGCAATTTTCTGGCTTTGTCTATATTCGCCTTGGTCCTTGATTGGTCACCGGCACGGGCTGGTTTGCTTTCAATTTCAATTTTCTTTTGAAGAATTTCTTCAACAATGGCTATTCCTTTTGCGGTGGTACTTTCGGTTTCCGTTCCCAAGTTGAAAATCTCGCCGTTGCAAATTTTTTCATTACCAATTACGCTTACAATGCCGTCCACAATATCTTGCACATAGGTAAAACTGCGCAAATGCTTTTCACTTCCTTCAAACAGTGGAAATGCTTTGTTGTTCAAGCCACAATCAATCAAACGGGTGTAAAGTTTGTCCGGCCTTTCGCGCGGCCCATAAACTGAAAACAAGCGCAGGGAAGTTCCGTTCAGTTTATTTTCACGGCTTTTGGCCAAAACCAATTGTTCGGCAGCGAGTTTTGTAACCCCGTACCACGACGCGGGTTTTGGCGGCACGTCCTCCGAAAAAGTGGCTTCCAAACCGTAAATTGACGAAGTGGCAATATTCACAAAAAATGGTTTCTTCGGCAGGTTTTCGGCAAATTCAAGCAAACGCTGGGTTGCCAAAATATTATTGCTGAAATAATCCTCAAATGTTGAAGTACTTGAAATTCCCGGATGTGCGGCAAAATGAAAAATATAATCCAAATCATTTGGAATCTTCTCATTCAAATCATCGGTTCTCAAATCAAGAGCAAGCACGGGAATGTCTTTTTCTGAAAGTGCTTTTGCATTCAATTTCTTAAGTGAAATATCATAATAGGGAGAAAAATTGTCAACGCCCACAATCTCATGCCCAAGTTCTTCCAGTCTTTCCGAAGTATGTGAACCAATAAACCCCGCTGCACCTGTAACTAAAATCTTCATAAAATTAATTTCACATGCAAAATAACATCTTTTTTAACGTTCTGCCGTATTCTTCAAAAAAGAAATACTTTTGCAGAAAGCTTTTCAAAAACCGCGATGTACGAATTCACCATTATTGTACCAGTTTACAACGAAGAAGAAAACCTGCAACGGGTTGAAAAGGAACTGTTGGCCTACACAAAAATAGCAACCAAAAAAACTTCCATTCTTTTTGTGAACGATGGCTCCAAAGACAACAGCCAAACCTTAATTGAAGCTATTTGCAGCCGCAACGAAGCATTTCACTTTATTTGCTTTAAAGAAAACCGTGGTCTGAGCGCCGCCATAAAAGCGGGTTTTGATCACGTTGAAAGTCCGCTGCTTGGTTATATTGACAGCGATCTGCAAACCGCGCCGGAAGATTTCAATCTTTTGCTGGAACATATTGGCGAATACGATTTGGTTACGGGCGTTCGTGACGATAGAAAGGACAAATTCGTCAAAAATATGTCGTCAACAATTGCCAACGGCATCCGTCGCGCTTTTACAAATGATGGCATGGACGATACGGGTTGTCCACTGAAAGTGATAAAAACAGATTACGCCAAACGCATTCCAATGTTTAAAGGACTTCATCGGTTTTTACCCGCAATGATTTTGTTGCAAAACGGCAAAGTATTGCAAGTTCCCATTCGGCATTTTCCGCGTCTTGCGGGCACAGCCAATTTTGGTCTTTGGAACCGACTTTTGGGACCTTTGATGGACTGTTTCGCCTACCTTTGGATGAAGAAAAAATACATCAACTACGAAATTAAAAGCAAAGGATGAGCAACTGGATTGTGTATGGCATTGGTTTTTTGGCACAAATCCTCTTTAGCGGAAGACTTATCGTTCAGTGGATTCTTTCCGAGAAAAGCAAACGCATCATCACCCCCTCCACCTTTTGGAAACTGAGTTTACTTGCCTCCTTTTTGCTTTTTGTCTATGGGCATTTACGGGACGATTTCGCTATTATGCTCGGCCAAGCGCTGACGTATTATATTTACATCCGCAATTTACAATTGCAGGGCGAGTGGCAAAAAGCTCCCAAATTCCTGCAGATTTTCCTTTATATTTTTCCCATTCTTGTGGTTGTTTACGCCTATAATAACGGCGAATACGATATCCATAAATTGTTTCATAATGAAAACATACCGCTGTGGCTACTGATATTGGGCATCGTTTCACAAATACTTTTTACATTGCGATTTGTATATCAATGGCTTGTTTCCGAAAAAACAAAAACCTCCCAACTGCCCGTTGGGTTTTGGCGCATGAGCGTTGTCGGGGCTTCGTTGATTTTAACCTACGCCATCTTTCGAAAGGATCCCGTGCTTTTCGTGGGACACATAGCAGGATTAATCATTTACGTTCGCAATATTTTCATCTGGAAAAAACATATGCGCTATGAAAGTTGAAAAGAATTATTTACTGCTTCTCTTACTGACCTGCGCCGCTATTTTCTTTGTGAATTTGCACTCATTGCCCGTAAACATTATGGAAGCCCGCAACTTCATCACCGCACGCGAAATGTTGCACGACGGCAACTGGCTTCTCACAACAATAAACGGCGAACCGCGCTACCAAAAACCACCATTGCCCACTTGGTTAACGGCTTTTTCCGCTGCAATTTTTGGGATAAAAAGCGTTTGGGCACTTCGACTTCCCGCGGCGATAATGACGTTAGTTTTGGTTTTGTTTTCCTATAAACTTGCCAAAAAACTTACTTCGGAAAAAATATATGCCTTCATCAGTGCCTTGGTTATGGCAACCTCATTTTACATCGTTGCCTCGGCGCGCGACGGGCAGTGGGACATTTATACCCACGGGTTTATGGTTGGGTGTATCTACCTTCTTTATTTGTTTTTTACAGAAGAAAAGCACAAATACCGCAACGCACTTTTGGCCGGACTTTTCTTCGGCTGCTCGTTTTTGAGCAAAGGCCCCGTTTCACTTTATGGCTTGCTCCTGCCCTTTTTGATTGCTTTTGGAATTGTTTACAAGTACAAAAACTTCAAAATGCGCTGGTTGCCAATGCTGTTATTTTTGGCTGTTGCCTTCGTGGTTTCGGCTTGGTGGCATTGGTACACAATCACTTTTGACCCAGCTGCGGCTGAAATCACGAAAAACGAAACCACCAATTGGATAAACTACGAAACAAAACCGTTTTATTATTACTGGAGTTTCTTTACCCAAAGCGGCGTTTGGACCATTCCCGCTTTTGTCGCTTTGCTGTATCCCTATTTAAAAAACCGGGTTTTCAATAAAAAAGCCTATTTCTTCACCTTCTTGTGGACGATAATTTCGGTGATTTTATTGTCCTTGATTCCAGAGAAAAAGTCGCGCTATTTATTACCTGTTTTAATTCCCATGGCACTGAACACAGGGTTTTATATTGAATATCTTTTTAGAAGATTTAAAGAATTAAAAGATAAGCGTGAAACTATTCCCGTTTATTTCAACTTCGGGCTGATTGCCTTTATTGGAATTGCTTTCCCAATTGGCGGCTATATTTTTTTAAAAGATGGCCTCGCGGGAAATTGGATTTGGTTTATACTGCTTTCCATTGCATTGTTCATCATCGGAATCTTTATGTTCCGAAATCTCTTCCAAAGAAAAATTGCCGCTGTTTTCTATTTAACGATTGCCTTTATTGTGATGGTTATTTGGTTCGGGCTTCCGCTTAGCGCAGCAATAACAAACAATCCCGAGTACAAACCTTTTTCTGAATTGAATGCTTTCGGAAAAGAGAAACATCTTAAAATCTATGAATTCTCTGATATGACGCCCGAGCTTATTTGGGATTACGGCGAAAAGATGCAGGTTTTAAAGGAAGGCGAAAAAGTTGCGATTCCGGCAGAAAGCCAATTTGGGATAATGGTTTCTGAAGATAATCTTCAGAATTTTGAGGAAGCCTTTTCCAATTTTAAAAAGGAACGAATGGCGCGCTACGATATGAATCCAAAAGGTGCCGATAACCGGACACACAAAGACAGATTGTATCGGGATTTGTTTATAGTCACGAAACAATAGCTTAAAACCTAACAGGTCTTAAAGACCTGTTAGGTTTTTTTGGGCATTAAACTTTTTCTGTCCCCACTTCTGCAATAGATAAAAAAGCCAGCCAGTCAACCCGCCAAAAGCCATTCCCGTAATAACATCCAACGGATAATGAACGCCTAAATAGATTCTGCTGTAGCCAGTAATCGCAGCCCAAACGAGCAAAAGGAAGGGCAGATATTTATACCATTTTTGTAAACTCAAGCCCAGAAAAACAGCCGCTGCCATGGAACTTGCAGCGTGTGCGGAAAAATATCCAAACCTGCCGCAGCCATCGGCAATATAACGCATTTGTTCTTTCAACTCTGCAACTTGGCAGGGCCTCGGACGCCGAATTCCGTATTTAAAAAGATTGGCAATTTGGTCCGTAGCCGTAATCAT
>DAIMFZ010000054.1:5796-12991 GCA_036724225.1 Aequorivita sp. | reverse complement strand
GTGACGGTGTAAAAGGCACCGACAACCACGAACGCGTTGGCCCGATGCGGGCCATGCAAAGTGGTTTACTTACAGCAAAAGACCTTAAACGGGGGATGGTCATTACGTCCATCATTACATTAATTATTGCTTGTCTGTTGATTTTTATTGCTTTTGAAGGAAAAAACATTCTACATTCCACCGTCTTCTTTGTCTTGGGAATAGCAGCTATTATTGCCGCAATAACCTATACAGTTGGGAAAACAGCTTATGGTTACCGCGCTTTGGGCGATGTTTTTGTGTTTCTGTTTTTTGGGCTGCTGGGTGTTTTGGGCTGCTATTTTTTGTTTGCCAAAAATCTCGGCTCCTTTATTTTGCTTCCGGCAATTGTAATAGGTCTTTTGAGCACCGCCGTTTTGAACCTGAACAATATGCGCGACAGGCTGGCCGATGCCAATGCAAACAAAACTACCCTCGCCGTATTGCTGGGAGAAACAAAAGTGAAAATGTATCACTATGCTCTTATAACAGGCGCCTTTGTTTGTGCCTTAGTTTACTTTTTTTTGAAAGGTGCAACTTGGGTGGAATACCTACCAATGTTGGCGTTCATTCCTTTGTTTGTTCATATTAAGAAAGTTAAGGAAAATACTTCGCCTCCGCTTTTGGACCCCGAATTGAAGAAAGTTGCGCTCAGTACCTTTTTGTTTTCGGTATTATTTTTTGTTTCGGCTTGGTTTTAATTTTATATTTAAAGAAAAAAGGGAATTATGAAAATCACATTTTACGGTCAAAACTGTCTCGGCATTGAAATAAAAGGAAAACACATTATAGTAGATCCCTTTATTTCTGAAAACGAATTGGCGAAAGACAAAATTGACGTCAACACCCTAAAAGCAGACTACATATTACTGACCCACGCGCACAACGACCATACCTTGGATGCCGCAACAATTGCGAGAAACACAGGTGCTATTATAGTGAGCAATTATGAAATTACAAACCATTACGAAGCAAAAGGAATTGAAGTACACCCTATGAACCATGGCGGAAGCTGGAAATTTGAATTTGGGAAAGTGAAATTTGTAAATGCCATTCACAGCAGTTCTTTTCCCGACGGAAGCTACGGCGGTCAGCCCGGCGGATTTGTCATTGAAGGCGAGCACAAAAATATATACATAGCTGGAGATACCGCGCTCACAATGGACATGAAATTGATCCCGATGCGAACAAAACTGGATCTTGCCATACTTCCCATTGGCAACAATTTTACAATGGGAATTGACGATGCCATCCTCGCCAGTGATTTTGTGCAGTGTGATAAAGTACTGGGAGTGCATTACGACACTTTCGGCTATATTGAAATAGACCACGAAGAAGCAAAGCGCAAGTTTTATAACGCCAACAAAGATTTGATGCTTCTTGAAATTGGGGAATCAATAGAATTATAAACCAAATGTATTCCAAGCCCAATTGGGAATTTTTCAATGTTCACAGCCTCTTTTAAAAAACACATTCTAAACTTCAAACGTCCCAGCGGCACCTCTCGTGGCGTGTTGAAAACCAAGAAAACTTATTTTTTAATTCTGAAAAATGATGAAGGTTTCGGAGTGGGCGAGTGTGGCTTGTTGCCCGGTTTGAGTGTTGATGACCGCTCGAATTACGAATCTAAACTGGAATGGGTTTGCGAAAATATTGTCTTGGGCTTAAGTGAAGAAAGTTTATATGAAGCTTTAACGGAATTCCCTTCCATTCAGTTTGGAATTGAAACTGCCTTTAAATCTATAAATTCAAAAAATCCGTTTGAAATTTTTCCTTCGGAATTTACACGTGGCAAAGCGGCAATCCCAATAAACGGCTTGGTTTGGATGGGCGATAAAGCATTTATGAAAGAACAGATAAGTGAAAAACTGAAACAAGATTTCACCTGTATAAAAATGAAAATTGGAGCCATAGATTTCAAAACGGAACTGGAGCTTTTAAAATCTATCCGAAAAGAGTTTTCCGCTACCGAAGTGGAATTGCGCGTAGATGCGAACGGGGCTTTTTCACCCAAAAAAGCTTTGGAAAAACTGAAAGTGCTTTCAGAATTACAATTACATTCCATTGAGCAACCCATAAAACAAGGCCAATGGCAGGAAATGGCAAAACTCTGTGAGGAAACTCCCTTGCCTATTGCATTGGACGAAGAACTCATCGGCGTTTTTTCCGAAGAAGAAAAAAGCAGACTGCTCGATACGATAAAACCACAATTCATTATCTTAAAGCCTTCATTAATCGGTGGTTTCCGCGGTAGTGATACTTGGATAAAGCTTGCGGAAAAACACTATGCCGGATGGTGGATAACTTCGGCCTTGGAAAGTAATGTGGGTTTGAACGCCATTGCGCAATACACATTCACAAAAAATAGTAACTTGCCGCAGGGTTTGGGCACGGGAAGCCTTTACACCAACAATATTGAAAGTCCGTTGGAAGTTTCGAAGGGAGCGTTGCATTACGATCCTTCTGTTGCATGGGTTTTCAGGATTAATGGGAAATATTCATAATCCTTGTTTCAAAAAATGACTTAAGATTATTCATACTTCATAAAAATATGTATATAAAAAAAATACTGCTAATCATCGTTCTGCTTGGTGCCGTGGGGATGGGCGTTTTTGCCTGGTATGTTTACAGCACTGCTTTTTCGGGGAATACTGCTTTCAATAATAACGAAGCACACGTTTATATTCCCACTAATGCTACCATAAATGACGTTATTGCAGAATTGGAACCACTTTTAAGAGACACAAAATCTTTTTACGCAGTAGCGGACCAAAAAAAATATACTTCAAATGTAAAACCGGGCCATTTCATTATAACCAGAGGAATGACCAATAACGACATAGTGAATGCATTGCGCAGCCGAAATATTCCCATAAATATAAAATTCAACAACCAGGAACGGTTGGAAGATCTTGCTGGACATATTTCAAAACAAATAGAAGCTGATAGCCTTTCGCTTATAGATTCAATGCGAGATCCACAGTTTTTAAAGGAAGTGGGTTTGAATAAAGAAACTGCGCTATCCATGTACATTCCGAATACATACGAGTTTTATTGGAACTCTTCCGCGGAAACCTTCCGGAACCGAATGAAAACCGAGTACGAACGGTTTTGGAATGAGTCGAGGATGCAAAAAGCCAAAAACTTAAACCTTTCCAAAGAACAAGTAATGGCTTTAGCGGCCATTGTTCAAAAGGAAACCGCAAAAGTTGATGAACGGCCGCGTGTGGCGGGAGTTTACATGAATAGGTTGAAAGTGGGAATGTTGCTACAGGCAGATCCCACTGTCATTTATGCCCTAAAACGTGAAAGTGGCGATTACAACCAAATTATAAAAAGGGTGCTGTATGCAGATTTGGAATTGGATTCGCCTTACAACACCTATAAATATGCAGGTGTTCCGCCGGGGCCGATAACTATGCCCGATATTTCCTCCATAGATGCCGTGCTAAATCCGGAAAAGCACGATTATTACTATTTTGTGGCAGATGTTTCCAACTTTGGGTATCATAAATTTGCGAAAAGTTTGGCCCAGCACAATGTTAACAAAGCTGAATATGTGAGGTGGGTAAATAGTCAAGGATTGAATCGTTGATTTTTTTATAATCTTTGGAATGTTTACCTCATCCCTTTAAAATTAGGGGTCTTTTTCTTTTCACATTTATTTAACAGCCTATAAATCAGATTTTTAAAAAAAGCCTTATCTTTGCGCCTTGAAAAGAGGAAGTAATTATACTTCCAAATTTTAAAAAATCGATGAAAAAAAATATATATCTAATTGCAGTATTACTTGTTGTTACCATACTGGTAGGGACGGGTTTCATTTCAAAAGATGGCTACGATTTTTCGGTGTTTAGTACCGATGGATTGGAGTTGGATTATAACGTGCCCACAGAAGCTGAATTTGAACCGTTCATTGCTCCTGTGACCCCGAGATTTTATTTGTTTTTGGGGAAATCTTATGTAGGATTTAAAGAGGCCCTCGGATATAAAGAATCAAGGGGGAATTACCATATAGTGAATGATTATGGTTATATGGGGAAATATCAGTTTTCGAGAGCAACTCTTAGAATGATGGGGCTTAAGAATACCGATAATTTTTTGTACAACACTCGCCAACAGGAAGCAGCTTTCTTGGCTTATACTTCCTTGAATAAATGGGTGCTTCGCAACGACATTAAACGTTCTGTGGGCAAAACCATCGGTGGGGTAAAAATTACCGAATCTGGAATTTTGGCTGCTGCGCATCTTGCCGGAGCTGGCAATGTTCAAAAGTTTTTGAGAAGTAGTGGTGAGAATGGATTTGAAGATGCAAATGGAGCTTCTATCCGTTATTATTTAAGAAAGTTTTCAGGCTATGACACTTCGCATGTTGTGCCGAACAAGCAACCACGGATAATGTAATCTATCTATTATCCCTGAATGATAAACAAGGTGGGTCTTTTATGAAGATCCACCTTTATTTTTTTCCATAGTTCCACGGAAGCGGTTTTAATATATTCCGAAGGCAAAGTAATATCGCAGGCCACGCAGATTCTTGTTTGTGGGTGAAGGTTTTCAGTTAGGCTTTGCAACATTTGGTTGTTGCGGTAGGGTGTTTCAATGAAAAGTTGGGATTGGTCAAAATCTTTTGAAAGTTTTTCCAAACGTTTCAGTTCGGTTTTACGTTCGCCTTTCTCAATTGGTAAATAACCATTGAACGTAAAATTTTGTCCGTTGAAACCACTGGCCATCATTGCTAACAAAATGGAGGATGGCCCCACAAGTGGAACTACTTTTATTCCTTTTTCGTGTGCAAACTGTACGGCTTTTGCACCGGGATCGGCAATTCCGGGGCAACCGGCATCACTTATTATTCCCATATCAAAACCTTCCAAACACGGGTCCAGCATATTTGGAATTTCCGTTTCATTGGTAAATTTATTTATTTCCTGAATTTTTAAAGCGGATTGATGCTTTTCAGGAACTACACTTTTTATGAAACGTCGCGCGTCTTTTTCGTGCTCTACAATGTAATGGTCTATTCTTTCAACCACATTTATTACTGAAATTGGAAGTACGAACCTAGGTGGCACCTCGCCCAAAGGACAGGGAATTAAGTATAAATTTCCTTTTTGGACAGACATTAAAAAATTAGTTGATAATTAATTTTTTAGCCACAGTTTGCCCTTTTCCAGAAGTGATTTTCGCAAAATAAATTCCAGAATTCAAATTTGAAACTGAAACTGTTCTTTCATTGCTGGAACCGTTTTTTTCGGAATAAACCAAACTGCCCCTTATATCAAAAAGCTGGATTGTTTGCAGTGTATCGTTTTTCAAGCTGAAAACCACATTTCCAGTAGCAGGATTCGGAAGCATACTGAGCGAGTTTTCCAATGAAAAGTCTTCGGTACCGATGATTACCCCTCCTTTAATTTTATATATAGAGCCTCCAATATCAATTATATAAAGCTCTTTATGGATGTCTTCACCAAATGAAACCCAATTGCCTGAAAAATCTCCGTGATCTATCAAATTTCCAGAACCGTCCACTGTACCGATCAACCCACTGCAGTAGTCCGCAAAAAAGTAAATCCCCGCAATATCTGCATATACCGAACCTCTGTAAACATAACCACCTGTAATGGAACAATTGCCGCTAGCGTGTGTATATTCTGCAATAGGAAAAGTGAGCTCGGACTGTTGGGGACAATTTTGGGTGTTATACGGTTGTGAGCCTTCATAACAGCGCCAGCCATAATTTAAACCTGCAGCGGAAATGGGCATGCGGTCAATTTCTTCTATGGCACTTTGACCCACATCGCCAATCCAAAGATTGTTTTCTGTTAAATCAAAGGAAAAGCGCCAAGGATTTCGCAGGCCATAAGCCCAAATTTCCTCACGGGCATTAGGGTTTCCGACAAATGGATTGTCCGCTGGTATACCATAATTGTTTCCTCCTGAAGGATTGTCCACATCTATACGCAACAATTTGCCAAGTAATAAATTTATATTTTGGGCCCTATTTCCCGGATCGCCACCGCTTCCTCCATCACCGGAAGAGATATAAAGATATCCATCCGGTCCGAAAACTAGATTTCCACCATTGTGGTTTGAAAAAGGCTGCGCATAACCTATAATGGGCAATTCGGAATTTTGATCAGCCAAATCTGGATTTCCTGGGTCAACGGAAAATCTTGAAACTTGCGTGTCGCCATTGGTCTTTGTGTAATTCACATAAAAATATCCATTATTGGCATAATTTGGATGAAAAGCAAGCCCCAGAAGGCCTTGTTCACTTCCATTGGAAATTTGACCAGAAATATTCAAAAAAGGTGTTGAGTTCACTGTACCGTTAGACTGGATTATTTTTATTTTGCCGCCCTGTTCAACAACAAAAAGTCGTTCATCATTGGCGTGCTGTAAATTTAAGGGGTCAGTAAATCCACTTTTGAAAAGTTCGATAGAAACATCTTGTGCAAAAACTAAGGTAGATGCAAAAACCAATAACAGTGTGGGGAGTAATTTTTTCATAGCGAGTGTTTTTAGTGAAAGTACTAAAATAAGTAAAACAACCGGATATATATCTTAATGTCGTTTCGCAATTTCCTCGCAGGCTTCGTCTAACATTTTGAAAACAGTTTCAAAACCTACACTTCCTCCAAAATAGGGGTCAGGCACATCCACGTTTTCACCCGGAAAAATTTCATCGAGAATCAATTTCACCTTTTTTTTATGTGAATCGTTCAGCGCCATAGCCAATACATTTTCTTTGTTTGAATTGTCCATCACGTAAATTATATCAAACTCATCAAAATCGGCTGCATTGAACTGTCTTCCGCGTTGGTTGGTAATGTCTATATTATATTTTTTACCAATAGCAATGCTTCGTTTATCGGGTTCATCGCCCACATGCCAATGCCCGGTCCCTGCGGAATCGACAAATATTTTTGAAGTGTCAACCTTTGATTTCAATATACCTTCCGCCAGTGGGGAACGGCAAATATTGCCAAGACAGACCATAAGGATTTTAAGTTTTTGCAAAACGACCGGGATTGAGTTTAGAAGTTTACGATTTTAAAAGTTTAGAAGTGTGAATTTTTAAGTTGGGAATTATTTTGAAATTATTTATTTAAAACCTCAAACTTCCAACTTTACAATTACCTGCTACCTACTTAAATTAAAGAGTTAGATTTTT
>DAIMFZ010000054.1:0-5786 GCA_036724225.1 Aequorivita sp. | reverse complement strand
TGCATTTTCTGGGAAATAAGAATTTAAATTTCGAATAAAAAAAGCAATGTAGAAAACTACAGCGTCAATTTTTTGTGTAGGTCTTCCACATATTTGCGGAATTGTTTGTCGGTAGTTGAAAGATTGTCAACTGTTTTACAGGCATGAAGCACAGTTGCGTGATCGCGCTGACCAATTTGCGAACCGATGGAAGCAAGGGACGCTTTGGTAAATTTCTTCGCAAAAAACATAGCCAATTGTCTAGCTTGAACGATATGTCTTTTACGGGTTTTGGATTGCAACGTATCCACATCCATTTGGAAATAATCACTCACCACTTTTTGGATGTAGTCTATGGAAACTTCACGTTTGGTGTGTTTCACATAGTTGTCCACAATTTTTCGGGCCAAGTCAATTGTAATTTCTTTTTTGTTGAAAGAAGAATGTGCAATCAATGAAATAATAGCGCCTTCCAGCTCGCGGATGTTTGTTTTGATATTGTTCGCCAAAAATTCCACAATATCGTCGGGCATTTCTACACCGTCACGATAGAGTTTGTTTTTGATGATTGCCACACGGGTGTCGTAATCTGGGTGGTTCAATTCTGCAGAAAGTCCCCATTTGAAACGGGACAGCAAACGCTGTTCAATGTCAATCATATCTACTGGGGCTTTGTCGCTGGTTAAAATAACCTGCTTTCCGTTTTGGTGCAAATGATTAAAAATATGGAAGAAAACGTCCTGAGTGCCAGCCTTGCCAGATAGCAGTTGAATGTCATCCACTATCAAAACATCTATAATTTGATAGAAATGTATAAAATCGTTTCTGTTGTTCTTTTTTACCGATTCAATGTATTGCTGCGTAAACTTTTCCGCAGAAATATACAGCACGGTTTTTTCGGGATATTTGTCTTTTATATCAACGCCAATGGCGTGACCCAAGTGGGTTTTTCCCAAACCAACGCCACCAAAAATAAGCAATGGGTTGAAAGAAGTTCCACCGGGTTTGTTGGCAACCGCTAAACCGGCCGAACGGGCCAATCGGTTTGAATCACCTTCCAAGAAACTTTCAAAATTATAATTTGGGTTTAGTTGCGATTCTATCTTTACGTTGCGAATACCAGGAATAACAAAAGGGTTTTTAAGTTCTGGGCTTTTGTTTTTTAGGGGAACGTCTACTTCCTGCGATTGCAGGTTGCTTCGGTTGGAACTTGGTATTTTTTCAGTAAAGGGTTGTTTGTTGCCGTAGGTGTTTTCCATCTTTATGATGTAAACCAATTTGGCATTTAGGCCTAATTCTTTGGTGAGTGCAACTTTGAGAATCTTAACATAGTGTTCCTCAAGCCATTCGTAAAAAAATTTGCTGGGAACTTGGATACTAAGAGCATTGTCAGTTAATTTTGCGGCTTTAATGGGCTCGAACCAAGTTTTGTATGCTTGCGAAGTTATGTTATCTTCGATAAAAGCCAAACAATTGTTCCAAACCGATTCCGCAGTTTTGCTCATAATTAAAAAATTCTGTTTTTTGTTATTTAAGGTACGGCCAAAAAATAGGGGAGGAGAGTTTCCGGACTATTTTCTAACAATGCAAATATGTGAACAAAAAAGTTATAAAAAAAACTACATTAGGGTTGAATTTTTAGTTTTTTTTCCGCATACTTCCCTTTTGATAAAACTACAAAAAAACTTTCTTTAATTAATAAAAAATTTTGAAGAATACACTTACACAGATTAGGGTACGCTATGGCGAAACAGACCAAATGGGTGTGGTCTATTACGGCAACTATGCTCAATACTTGGAACAGGGCCGTACTGAATGGCTCCGCGAGCTTGGTTTTTCATATAAATGGATGGAAGCCAACAATGTACACCTTCCTGTAGTGCATTTAAGTATTGATTATAAACTGCCTGCTTTTTATGACGATTTGCTGACTATAAAAACAAGTTTGAAGCAAATGCCAAATGTGAAAATTGAGTTTCAATATGAAATTTATAATGAGTCCAAACAACTTTTGGTCACAGCGGCCACTATTTTGGTTTTTGTAAATAGTACTTCCAAAAAGTTGATGAAGGCACCAAATTATTTAATTGAAAAATTAAAAGAGGGGTAATCAGTTCTCCATTAGTTTAATGGTCACTTTATAAGTGTTGTCAAACAACTCATAAATACGTTCAGTATCTTTTTTTTTAATTTCTATTTCAAGCTCGCAATTCAGTTCCATTTTTTGGTTGATTACAGAAATGTCTTCGTCTTTGATGATGCGCATAACCGTGTTCATTTCGGGGTATTCAAATTTTAAAAGGAAGATTTCATCAATGGTTTTTTCAACAATCCCGCAAGTTTCCAAAGCCATTTGTGCAGCGGTTTTGTAGGCTTGTATCAAACCGCCAACGCCCAGCTTTGTGCCTCCAAAATAGCGCACCACAACCACCAAAACATTGGTGACGTCAAAAGATTGCAGTTGCCCATAAATGGGCATTCCAGCACTGTTGGAGGGCTCGCCATCGTCATTGGCTCGATAATGCTCGTAGTTTTTTCCCAATTGCCAAGCATAGCACCAATGGCGTGCGCTGTGATGTTGTTTTTTTAAGGTATCGATATATTCTTTTACTTCTTCTTCAGAAGAAACGGGAAACGCATAGCCGAAGAACTTGCTTCCCTTTTCCTTAAAAAGCACTTCTTCCGAAGGTTTCAAAATGGTTTTATATGTGTCTTTTTCTATTTCCAAAATTTATCCAATAATTCAAGTAACTGATTCTCCACCGTGGTGGGCTAGGGAGACAAAGCTATCAATAAAATCCCCAATACGGCGAGTCCAATCCCAATCCAGTTTTTCGGCAATAATTTCTCCTTAAAGAGCAAAATACCTAGCAGGGTTGAAATCATAACGATGGCTACATTATTCACTGTAAATATCCCCGAACTCTCAAGAATATCGCTGCGCAGCGCCTGTACCAAAAAATAAACGGAGAAGTAATTCGGAATTCCCAGTGCTATTCCGCCAACAATGTTTTTTAATTGAAACATAAAATTCCCTTTACTCGCCTGAAAAATTAAAATGAAGAACCCAATCACGGCCGCCATTGCAAAAATGGTTCCCGAAAAAATCGGCACGTCGTTTTTGGCAATGTATTCACCTTCCAAATATTTTAAAGTGGTATCAATAATTCCGCTGCCCAAAAAGACCAAAACTGGGAAGATAAAATTGGTGGGTTTTATTTTTAAACCTTCTTGTGTTTTTAAGGAAGTGAGATAAACGGCGGCCAATGCCAAAATAATCCCCAGAATTTTAAAAACGCCCAGGCTTTCTTTATAATATAGCAATCCGAAAAGAATAGGGATAACCACACTCATCTTTGTGGCCACCGAAACTACTGAAAGTCCACTGCGCTGCGTGGTTAGTGCCATTAAATTGAAAACGGTAATAAAAAGTGCGCCCAAACCAAGCGCAAATGGAAACCACGAATAATGCGGAATTTCAGTTATGTTTACCACGTTTTCCTGTAAAATAATCCCGCAAAAACAAGCGGTTACATAATTGAAAACAATAGCGTGCAGTGTGTTGATTTTAAACCTTGAAAATAGCTTGAAAACCACAAAAATCATTGTGGACGACAGAATGCTGAGCGCCAGTGCTATCAAGAGTTGGGATTTTTAAATATTAGCAATGTATCGTCCTTTATTTTTTTCTCTGAAATAAAAACACCTTTAAAGTTAGGGGCATTAATCCCTTCTCCGAAACTGATATTTCCGGTAAATACGAAGGCTTCGTCCCAAAGATTTGCGTCAATGAAAGTTTGAAGTGTTTTCGCGCCGCCTTCAATAATAACGGACTGGATATTTCTTCGGAAAAGTGCTTCGCAGATTTGCTGTGGAATTTCTTCTGAAAAATCAATCTTTTCAAAATCTAAATTTTCCAAAGGTTTTGTTTCCTTTTCGTTAAAAACTAGCGTCTTTGAATTTGCATCAAAAACCGATAAATCCTGCGGAATTTTTAAATCTCTGTCAATAACAACCCGCACTGGATTTTTTCCTGCCCATTCCCGAACCGTAAGCGATGGATTGTCCAGCAAAACAGTATTTGTTCCCACTAAAATGGCTTGTTCCTCTGCCCGCATTTTATGCGCCAACTGCCTTGAAAATTCATTGGTAATCCAAACGGGTTTGGTTTCCTTTCTTGTTTCGTTTTTTGGAGCGATAAATCCGTCAGAAGTCTGTGCCCATTTCAGAAAAATAAAAGGTCTTTTTTTTATATGAAACGTAAAAAAACGTTTGTTTAGTTCGAAGCATTCGCTTTTCAAAACACCGACAATCACTTCACATCCAGCATCCATCAATTTTTTAATACCGCGTCCCGCTACTTTTGGGTTTGGATCCAAACTGCCAACGATTACTTTTTTTATTCCGCTTGCAACAATTAAATCTGCACACGGAGGTGTCTTTCCAAAATGGCTGCACGGTTCCAAGCTCACGTAAATTGTGGCTTCTTTAAGAAGCACTTTATTTTCAACACTTCCAATAGCGTTTACTTCAGCGTGCGGAAGCCATGCTTTGTAGTGCCAGCCTTCGCCAATAATTTTATTATTGTGAACAATCACGCTGCCCACCAATGGATTTGGGTAGGTGGTTCCCAGCCCATTTTTGGCCAGTTGGATGCAGCGCAACATATATTTTTCATGTAACTTCACCGCGTAAAAATACAAGGATTTAATTAAAATGAACACATCGATAATCCGACTTATTGAAAAGAAGGACAACCCGCAAATTGCCAAAGTGATTCGCAGCGTTTTGGAAGATTTCAACGTGCCAAAAGTAGGTACCGCTTATGCCGATACCGCTTTGGATTGTATGTTTGAAACCTATCAAAAATCAAAAGCAGTTTATTTTGTAGTTGAAGAAAACAATAAAATAATCGGTGGTGCGGGCGTGGCGAAATTGGACAATTTTGAGGGTAATGTTTGCGAGCTCCAAAAAATGTATTTTCTTCCCGAGGCCCGCGGAAGGGGAATTGGCACTCAAATGATGGAATTTTGTTTAGCAAAAGCCCGCGAATTCGGTTTTGAAAAATGTTATTTGGAAACGATGGAATATATGACACACGCCCAAAAGTTGTACAAACAATCGGGTTTTGAATATATAGCATGTGCAATGGGCGATACGGGGCATTATTCCTGTCCAGTGCATATGCTGAAAACGCTATAGTTTTGATTTTAAAAGAACTAAAATCGGACTTTAAAAATTCTCTTATAGGTTTATACCCTTCCGAAGAAATACAATCATTTTTCAACATTCTTTTTGAAAAATATTTGAAACTTTCCCGAATAGAAATTGCGTTGAATCCTGAAAAGAAAATTTCGAAAGAAGTTTCTGAAAAATTTCAGATGGTCATTCTTCGCCTTAAAAACCACGAACCCATTCAATATATAATAGGAGAAACCGAATTTTTCGGACTTCCTTTTAAAGTGAACAAACATACCCTAATTCCGCGCCCAGAAACGGAAGAACTGGTAGAATACATTATTTCTGAACAAAAACCCATAACCCATAACTCACAACTCATAACTATTTTAGACATCGGCACTGGCAGCGGCTGCATTGCCATCGCACTCGCCAAAAACCTTCCCAATTCAAATATTTCATCTTTGGACATCTCTGAAGAAGCCTTAAAAATGGCACGTGAAAATGCAGAAATAAATAATGTGAAAATAGATTTTTTTCAAACAGATATTTTAAAAGCGCAATCGCTTCCGCAGCATTATAATTTAATAGTTTCAAACCCGCCCTATGTGCGCGAATTTGAAAAAAAG
>DAIMFZ010000053.1:0-13189 GCA_036724225.1 Aequorivita sp. | reverse complement strand
CTCCCGGGGCCGCAGCTATTACTTCCATTACATTTTCTTCCATCTTTTTCCACGGATAAGGCCAAACTACATAATCAGTCCCTTTGTGATTATTGTTGATTTGATCATACGTTCTTTGACCGCAATTGTAATCTAATAAATGCCCGTTGGGAGCAGGGTCTTGATCCACTTGGTTGAAAAGCGAATAGTATCCATAGTCACCAAATCCCGCTTTTGGACGGAAAGGCAATATAAACAGCGGATGGCTACCACGTTGCTGTAGTGCATTTGGATTTTTTTCGAGAATCATTCTTTTGTTGATTTCAATTTCCTTCGCCAAATCCTGCCGTTGTGCGTCAGAAATGCATTCGGTCTTCGGAAAAGAAATAGAATGGAAAGATACCGTTGAAGCTGGCGCCCTCAATTCTTTGTTTTGAGCAATTGCAAGGGTAGAAAAACCCAACATTAAATAAAATAAATGTGTTTTCATAATAGAAATTTTTAAGGATTAATTGTATTTCATTATATGTATATCGAATAGGTATAGGAAATGTCATCACAAAAAAAATATTTTATGTATTTTTCTTATGCCCTGCATTCCATAAACTACTTTTTTCAATTCCTTCCACTGCATCAATAATTTTCTTTATTTTTGCCCCAGCAAACCCACATTATGCACTACAAGAGAATACTTTTAAAACTTTCCGGCGAAGCCTTAATGGGCGATCAACAATATGGAATAGATCCCATTCGCCTAAAAGAATACGCACACGAAATAAAACAGATTACTGAAAAAGGTGTGGAAGTAGCCATCGTTATTGGCGGCGGTAATATTTTTAGAGGTTTGTCTGGCGCAAGCAGCGGAATGGACCGTGTGCAAGGCGACCATATGGGGATGCTTGCAACGGTTATAAACGGACTGGCATTGCAGAGCGCACTTGAAAATGATGATGTTCCCACCCGTTTGCAAAGTGCCATCAATATTAATCAAGTGGCGGAGCCTTTTATACGTAGAAAAGCGATACGCCATTTGGAAAAAGGACGCGTGGTTATTTTTGGTGGGGGAACGGGAAATCCCTATTTTACAACCGATTCCGCAGCGGTTTTGAGGGCCATTGAAATAGGCGCCGACGTTATTTTGAAAGGGACACGCGTTGATGGAATTTACACCAGCGATCCTGAAAAGGACAAACTCGCAACAAAATTTGATTTTATAAGTTTTGAAGATGTATTGCTAAAAGGTCTGAAAGTGATGGATACCACGGCTTTCACCTTGAGCCAGGAAAACGAACTGCCAATTATAGTTTTCGATATGAATACGAAGGGGAATTTGTTAAAAGTGGTTTCCGGAGAAAAAATTGGGACTAAAGTGAATTTGTAAAATAATTGCCACTAATTCACGAATTATATATTATTCATTCGTGAATTAGTGGCGAAAATATAAACTTGTCACTCTGAGCGCAGTCGAAGGGTTGAATCTTGAATCATATGGAAGACGAAATTGATTTTATAATAGACGGCACAAAGGAAGCTATGGGCGATGCCTTGAAGCATCTTGAAAAAGAATTGGTTAACATCCGTGCCGGGAAGGCTTCGCCAGCTATGCTGGGAAGCGTAATGGTAGATTATTACGGTAGCCAAACCCCTTTGAGTCAAATTGCAAACGTAAACACTCCGGACGGGATGACCATTATCATTCAACCGTGGGAGAAAGGAATGATTCCAGAAATTGAAAGGGGTATCCATCTTGCCAACATCGGTTTCAACCCGATGAACAATGGAGAAAGTGTTATTATCAACGTTCCACCGCTGACCGAGGAACGCAGAAAAGAATTGGCAAAACAAGCCAAATCTGCCGCCGAGGAAGCTAAGATCGGGGTGCGCAACGATCGTAAAAACGCCAATAATGACGTTAAAAATTTAGACATTTCAGAAGATCTTAAAAAGAGCTTGGAAAGCGATATTCAGGATATGACGGATATGCACATCAAAAAGATCGATGAGATTTTTGCGAAAAAGGAAAAAGAGATTATGACGGTTTAAATCCTGTTTCGTTAAACTAATTACAATAAAGCGGCAACTGTGCCGCTTTCTTTTTACATTTAAGACAAATCTTTCCACCTTCACCTATGCGCAAAATAATATTTTTTCTTTTTATGCTGATTGGATTTTCGGCTTTTGCGCAAGAAACCAATGGAACCGAGAAAGATTCACTTTCTGGAATAAAAAAAACCATTGCTGGGTTTTCTGAAAGAAAGGGACATCCCTTTACTACGGGTTATCTACCAGTTGGTTTTTTCGACATTGATCTTAAGACGCTTTTTAAATATAACGCTCACGAGGGTTTCCGTCTTGGGGTTGGGGGTGTTACCAATGCGAAACTTTTTGAGAATTACAAACTGGGCGGCTACATAGTTTACGGGTTTAAGGACGAAATTTTTAAATATAGCCTCGGTGGTAGCGCGCTTGTAAACAAGGAAAAGAAGGCATGGGCAAGTCTGTATTATACGGATGACATCAAAGAAATTGGGACTTATGATTTTTTGACGGATGCGCGGTTTTATTCTCTTTTTGAACCGCGATTGCTGAATATTATTCAGTTTTATAAATATACGCAATGGCAGGCGAACCTACAGAGTGAACTTTCGCCAAAATTACTAACAGAGTTGCGTGTGGAACATACTGACGTAAGCAATTTTGAGGATTATTATTTTATAAAAGACGGCAAGGGGTATCGCGAATATCAGCTTGCGGAGGCTATTCTTTCTTTTCGCATAAAGCTACAAACGGATTCTATTGTGAATGGCGATGGAAAAAAGGTAGCTACGGATGTTTTGCCGAAGGTGAGTGCACAAATTACGAAGGGGTTTAAGGGAATTGTGGGAAGCGATTTTAATTATACAAAATTTGGGCTGAAATTGGATTATGAAATTCAGCGGATGAACCTTTCTAACACAAGTTTTCTGTTGCAAGGCGAACTTGCTTCTGGCGATGTGCCGTTGACGCATTTGTTTCACGCTTTTCCAAACCAACCTACAAAGGAAAAACTTTCAAAACGGTTTTCTGTTGCTGGTGTTCAAAGTTTTGAGACGATGTATTTTGGAGAATTTTATTCGGATAAATTGGCGATGCTACAGATGAAGCACACTTTCAGAAGGTTTAAGCTTGGGAAGAATTGGAAACCTGAAGTGGTGGTTATTTCCCGTCACGCAATTGGCGATATGAACAATACCAACCGCCATTTTGGTATTCCTTTTAATACGTTGGACCATCCGTACAACGAAGCGGGAATAGAACTGAACAAGATTGCGCTTGGTTTTGGGCTTAGTTTCGCCTACCGATATGGTTACTACAACTTGCCCAGCTTTGAGGATAATGTTTCCTTTAAGTTTACTTTTAATTTGAAGATTTAGCGGTTATCTGTTGTCGGTTCTCGGTTGTGGGTGGATGTGCATTTGCAATGTGTATTTATCCTTTGGCAAAACTGCATTTTTGAGCAACCTTGTGGAGCCCTTATTGCAAATGTGAGATAGCGGAGGAAAGCCTTCATAAGGTTTTGTAAAGGTTTCAGCCTATTAAAATACACCTAAAATAGATTTGCTACTTATCGGGATTACTTACCTTTGCCAAGTCTATAAAAAATTGCTTTGAACAAACTTTTCAGCATTGGGTTTTGGGGCTGGGTAGCCCGTTCTATATTGCGGAACCGTACCGTGATTTTAATTGTACTTGCAGTTATTACCGTACTTCTTGCGCTTCAGTGGAAGAACATGCGCTTCACCTATACGGAGGCCAATTTGCTGCCGGATGATCACCCCGTCAATCTTGAGTATGATCAGTTTCTGTCGCATTTTGGCGAAGAGGGGAACTTGATTGTTATGGGGGTGAAGGATTCTACCATCTTTACGCCTGCTAAATTCAAGGCATGGAACAAACTTACCCAAGATATTGGCAAATTTAAGGAAGTGGAACTTACGCTTTCCGTGGGCAACCTGAAAAAACTGGAAAAGAAAAAAGACTCTTCAGGTTTTGAGTTGGTGCCTTTTATTCAGGATTCGGTTTTTACGGATGAGAGCCTTGCAGCTTATAAAGATGAGCTATTCAACAAACTTCCATTTTATGACGGGCTTATTTATAGCCCTGACAAGCAAAGCATCCGCTCGGCTATTTATCTTAAAAAGAACATTGTAAATACTGCCGCGCGAAAAGATTTTGTAATTGAGGACCTGATACCACTTATTAATAAGTTTGAGAAAGAAACGGGGGTTACTGTACATACATCGGGAATGCCTTATATACGGACCCTGAGCTCGCAGAGCATTATTGATGAAATCGGGCTGTTTATTGGGGCGGCACTTTTTGTTACTTCACTTATCTTTTTCTTCTTTTTCCGCTCTTGGCGCGCCACGTTTATTGCTATGTGTACCGTGATTATTGGAGTAATGTGGTCCTTCGGGTTTTTGGGGCTGATGCATTATGAAATTACCGTGCTTACTGCTTTAATTCCGCCTTTGATTATCGTAATTGGAATTCCGAATTGTATTTTCCTTATCAACAAATACCAACAGGAAATAAGATTGCACGGGAACCAAGCGAAGTCTTTGCAACGTGTAATTACCAAAATAGGAAACGCAACGTTGATGACGAATTTGACGACTGCTTCCGGGTTTGCTACGTTTATTTTAGTGAAGAGTGAACTGTTGAGTGAGTTTGGTATTGTGGCTTCCATCAACATTGTTGCTATCTTTTTGCTGTGTTTGCTTATCATTCCGATCATCTACAGTTATATGGCGGTACCCAAGGATAAGCACCTTAAACATTTGAACAAAACCTGGATCAACAAGTTTGTGAACTGGATAATGCGAATGGTGCGCGACCGCCGAATTACGATTTATATCGTGGCATTACTCCTTCTTTGCACCAGTATAATTGGTATTTTCCAAATTAAAATTTCGGGTAGTCTTATTGAGGATATGCCAAAGAACACAGGATTTTTTGATGATATTCGCTTTTTTGAAAAGGAGTACGAAGGCATTATGCCCCTGGAAATAATGGTGGATACGAAGAAGAAAAAAGGTGTGATGAGCCTATCCACTTTAAAACGGATTGACGAACTTCAGGACCACATAAAGGAAATCCCAGAGTTTGCGAAACCTATTTCGGTAGTGGAATTGGTTAAATATTCCAAACAGGCTTATTACAACGGAAATCCTGAATATTATCAACTTCCAAACAGCCAGGAAAAGAATTTTATACTTACCTACGCCAAAAGCAGCAATACGAACACAAATCTGTTGAACAGCTATGTGGACAGTACGGGGCAATTTGCCCGCATCACCACGTTTATGAAAGACACCAAACCAGATAGGTTTAAACGTATTGAGGAAGATCTCCACACTGAAATAGATAAGATTTTTCCACCGGACCGCTACAATGTTTCGGTTACGGGCAAAGCACTGGTATTTCAAAAAGGGACGCATTATTTGGTAAACAACTTGATTCTTTCGCTTTCTTTGGCAATTTTCTTAATAGCCTTATTTATGGCTTGGATGTTCCGAAGTTTTAAAATGATTGTTATTTCACTTATCCCAAACCTCTTGCCATTGATTATAACCGCTGGGGTGATGGGATATGTGGGCGTACCGATAAAACCTTCCACTATTTTGGTGTTCAGCATTGCATTTGGAATTTCGGTGGATGACACCATTCACTTTCTTTCAAAATACAGACAAGAACTGATAGCTAATAATTGGAAAATAAAAAAGTCGGTTTTTGCTGCTTTGCACGAAAGCGCCATTAGTATGTTTTACACTTCCATCGTGCTTTTCTTTGGGTTTTCAGTGTTTACCATTTCCAGTTTTGGAGGCACAGTGGCTTTGGGTGCGTTGGTTTCAATAACCTTACTATTTGCGATGCTCTCCAATCTTTTGCTGCTTCCCACGCTCCTGCTTTCGCTTGAAAGAAGTATTGCGAATAAGGAAACAATGAAAAAACCTGCCATTGAAATTTTAACGGATGATCAAGAAGAAGTTGAGTAAGCAGTTTTAAGTTACAGTTGGCAGTCTAAATTTCCCTACATCCTTCTTTTGGAATTTGAAGCTTTTCTTTTTTTGGAATTTTATTTAAAAGTATCTTTGCTCCTCTTAAAAAACGACCATGCAAGACAAAACAATAGCTGAATTGTTGAAAAGCGAAAAAACCCACGTGGAAGTAACTGTTCGCGGTTGGGTGCGCTCGTTTAGAAGCAACAGATTTATCGCATTAAATGACGGTTCAACCATCAAAACGCTTCAATGCGTAGTTGATTTTGAAAATTTTGAAGAAGAAATTCTTAATAAAGTGAACATTGGTGCCGCCATCGAAGTAAAAGGCACACTTGTGGAAAGCCAAGGACAAGGGCAAACGGTGGAAATACAGGTTTCAAAATTGACTATTTTGGGCGAAGCAAATCCAGAAGATGTAAAACTTACCATTCTTTCCCCAAAAAGACATTCGATGGAAACTTTGCGTGAACAGGCACATTTGCGAATCCGTACCAATACTTTTGGTGCAGTAATGCGCACGCGCTCAAAACTGGCTTTTGCCGTCCATGAATATTTTCAGAAAAACGGGTTTAATTATATGCACTCACCGATTATAACGGGTAGTGATGCCGAAGGTGCTGGTGAAATGTTCCGCGTTTCTGCGCTGGATGCCAAAAATCCACCACTTGATGAAAATGGCAACGTAAACTATAAAGAAGATTTCTTTGAAAAGGAAACCAATCTTACCGTTAGCGGGCAGTTGGAAGCTGAAACTTACGCAATGGCACTTGGAAAAGTTTATACTTTCGGTCCAACTTTTAGGGCTGAAAACTCAAACACCAGTCGCCATTTGGCGGAGTTTTGGATGATTGAGCCTGAAGTTGCTTTCAACGATTTGGATGCGAACATGGATTTGGCGGAAGATTTTATAAAGTACGTTGTAAAATTCGCTTTGGAAAACTGCGCCGACGATCTTGAATTCCTTGAAAATCGTTTGCTTGAAGAGGAAAAAAACAAGCCGCAAGACGAGCGTAGCGAAATGAAACTTCGTGAAAAACTACACTTTATATTGGAAAACAATTTCAAAAGAGTGAGCTATACTGAAGCGATTGATATACTGAAAAATTCAACTCCGAATAAAAAGAAAAAATTCAAATATATCATTGAAGAATGGGGTGCCGATCTGCAAAGTGAGCACGAGCGTTTTTTGGTTGAAAAACACTTTAAATGTCCCGTAATTCTATTTGATTATCCGGCAACTATTAAAGCGTTCTACATGCGTTTGAACGACGATGGAAAAACCGTTCGGGCAATGGACGTTCTTTTCCCTGGCATTGGCGAAATAGTTGGTGGCTCACAACGTGAGGAGCGCTACGATGTGTTGAAACAAAAGATGGAAGCAATGGATATCAGTACGGAGGAACTGTATTGGTATTTAGACCTTCGCAAATTTGGAACCGCCGTTCACAGTGGTTTTGGGCTCGGTTTTGAGCGTTTGGTGCAGTTTACAACCGGAATGGGTAACATTCGCGATGTAATTCCTTATCCAAGAACTCCGGGCAACGCGGAATTCTAATCATAATAACATAAGATTGTATTAAAACTGGCTACTTCACTATTTTAGTAGCTGGTTTTTTTTAACTTTATGAAGTAGTAAAACCGAACAATGTTAAAACAACAATTAAGCTTTAAACTTTCCCAAAAATTATCTCCTCAACAAATTCAGTTGATGAAGATGATCCAACTGCCAACGCAAGCATTTGAGCAGCGTATCTCGCAGGAATTGGAGGAAAATCCTGCCTTAGAAGGTGGAAAAGAGGAAAGTGATGAGTATGATGATGAATTTAGCAATGATGAGTTTGATGACAATTATGACGAAGGCAACGAAGTAATTGAAACCGACATAAACGTTGACGATTACTTAAGCGATGACGAAGTGCCCAGTTACAAACTATCCGCAAACAACTACAGCGCAGACGATGAAGACAGGCAGATGCCCTATGCTGCTGGAACTTCTTTCACACAGCATTTAATGCAACAATTGAGTACCTATCGGCTTGACGAAGAAGAAAAAGAAATAGCTGAGTTTCTGGTAGGCAGCGTGGACGAAAGCGGATACATACGCCGTGAAATCAGGGATATTGTTGACGATTTGGCTTTCACACAGAATGTTTACACTACTGAAGAAAAGGTTGAAAAAGTTTTAAAAGTGGTTCAGGAATTAGATCCTGCTGGGGTTGCTGCGCGCGATCTTCAGGAATGCTTGTTGATTCAATTGGAACGAAAGGAACAATCGCCATCCGTAGCCTTGGCCATTGATATAATTGGCGATTCCTTCGATCCATTCAGCAAAAAGCATTACAAAAAACTCATTCAAAAATTTGATATTACCGAAGATCAGCTTCGCGAAGCCATTCGTGAAATTGAAGGTCTGAACCCCAAACCGGGCGGAACCTATTCGGGAAACACAAGAATGGTGGAGCATGTAGTTCCTGATTTCGCTATAAAAATTGTAGATGGGGAATTGGAATTAACCTTAAACGGAAGAAATGCCCCGGAACTCCACGTTAGCCACGATTACACCAATATGTTAAAGGGCTATAAAGAATCTAAAGACAAATCGAAAGCCCAGAAAGATGCGGTGATGTTCATCAAACAGAAGTTGGATGCTGCAAAATGGTTTATAGATGCCATAAAACAACGGCAACAGACACTTTTCATTACAATGAATTCAATTATGCACCATCAAGAGGAATATTTTTTGAGCGGTGATGAAAGGAAGTTGAAACCGATGATTTTAAAAGACATTGCCGATAAAATAAACATGGACGTTTCCACGGTTTCACGTGTTGCTAACAGCAAATATGTAGATACGCCTTACGGAACCAAATTGATAAAAGAATTTTTCAGCGAGTCGATGAAAAATGATCAGGGTGAGGATGTTTCTACCAAAGAAATAAAGAAAATATTGGAAATAACCATTTCCGAAGAAAACAAACGGAAACCGCTTACGGACGATAGATTGGCTAAGATTTTATTGGAAAAAGGTTATCCCATCGCAAGGCGCACAATAGCCAAATACCGTGAACAATTGGATTTGCCAGTGGCAAGACTCAGAAAGGAAATTTGATGAAATTATTTTTAAAGACCGCTTCTTACGTTTTTCATCCATTATTGATGCCACTTTTGGGCACCGGTCTTTATTACAGAGTAACGCCCAGATATATAGACCCACAATTGGTTCGAGTTGAACTTTTTGCAATTTCAATCCTCACCATTCTAATTCCCATTGTTATTTTTTTCCTTTTGAAAAATTTAAGGGTGGTGGAAACCATTTACTTAAAAGAAGTACAGGAACGCAAGTTTCCATTGATGATTCAATGCTTACTGTTGCTGCTTATCATCAAATTGGTTTTTGATCCCTACGAAGATGTTGAGCTGTACTATTTTTTTGTAGGGATTCTATTTTCCACCTTCAGCGCACTGTTAATGGTGCTTTTTAAAATGAAAGTAAGCTTGCACCAAATGGGTGTAGCGGGAATATTAATGTTCCTTGTGGGATTAAGTGCCCATTTCAAAATAAACCTGCTTATTACCATCAGCTTTTTCCTGTTCGTGAATGGTTGGGTGGCTTCTTCGCGTTTAAATAACGATTCACATACCTATCCCGAACTTGGCGCTGGAATGTTACTGGGAATATTGCCGCAATTGATTCTTTTCAATTTCTGGTTATAGAATATAGAACATCAAACCTACCTTAAGTGTTCTGAAATCGACTGCTTTCCCATCGACAGTTTCGGCATTTTTAAAGAAAGGATTTATGCTATATGAAGCAAAAAAATTGAAGTTGCTGTACCCAAAACTAAGGGTTGCGGAAAGTCGCAATGGGTCAAATTCAGATATTTTTGTTTGGATCACGTTGTTATCAGGCTGTTTAAAAGTTGCCTTGTACCAATAGGCATAACCAACCCTAAAACCTGTGTAAACTCTCCAAAATTTATAATTTGACGGCGTTGAAGTACGCCATCTGAATTCCAGTGGAGCTTCAATTAGTGCCATGCTGAATCGGTTCTGGGTGAAATCCACATTACTATCCAAGACCGAAAATATTGTCTCTTCATTTAGGGTTTCGCCAATGAAAAGATTTTGTCCAAATTGATCAAAGGCGAGTCCTGCACCAATGGCAATAGCAATATTTCTTTGCTTATTGATGGGCATATCCCGCACAAACCCAAATTGAACCCCGCCCGAAAGACCACGGGTGTTCACCCCTGAAGGCATATTTAAGGGAACGTTATAAGTTACACCAACATAAAACTGATCTTCCCTATAAAGCGAATCTACAGTTTTGTGGCGAATGGTGTCCTGCGCCAAACTGGTAAAGGAGACCAAGCCAAGGAATATTAAAATGAAAATTCTAAACACTTTTTGCATATCGATAAAGATAAATGTATTTTCAGAATAAGCGAAACAAAAAAGCACCTTGATAAATCAAGGCGCTTTTACAATATATTCAAAAAAACTCTATTTTTCTATTTCATTTCCAGGAGTAGTAATGTAAATAATCTTTAACATATTAAGATCACGTAATTCCTGTTTAATATCCGTAACCATTCCAGTATTGGTTTTTTCATCAACTTTAAGTGCAACCATCACTTTATCCTGTAGTTCAGGAAGCAGTTTTTGGCGTGCTTCGGTCAATGCAAACTTGATGTTGGAAAGGTCTGTGTATTTATCACCAATCTGGATTTTTGGTTCGGACCCATATTTGTCTTGATATCTGACGCTAGGTTTCCCTGCATAAATATAGACTGATCTGTCCTTCTTCAGCTTTTCCACTTGGTCTGCCTTTGGCAATTTGTTCTGAACAAGCAAATTGTCATCTCGCAATACAGTTACCACCATAAAAAAGAATAGTAACATAAATACAATATCCGGAAGGGATGCAGTTGAAATTGCTGGCAAATCGCCGCTCTTTTTCTTTGTGAATTTTGACATATTCTTACTTATTGTTATTGTCCAGATTTTTTAGGTTCTGCTTCAGAAAGTTTCAATGGGAACAACTTTTGAATTGATTCCAGTTTTGCCTGAAGTGCTTCTTTGGCACCTTCACCTTTTATCTTTCCTTCATCCAAATCTTTTGTCTTTTCGGTAAACTTCCATCCGTAGAGTCTTTCAGATTCCCTATCTCTTAAAGTGTTGTAAGCTGCCACTAATTCATTTTGAACGGCTATGTACATTTTATAGGAAGTAAGCCTGTCATTCTGAACAGAGATAACAGCCTTATCAGGGTTGTCTGAAGATTCTGGATTACGTTTTCCCCTGCAATAATTGCAATATTCTGGGCTTCCAGAGGGTGCGCCACCATTGTCGAGAAAAGCGATTGCTGCAAAACGAAGATCTTTAAGCTCCATCAGTTTTTCTTCTACCAACAATTGATCGCTTCTGTTCACATTAACTATAAACAAGTTTTTCTCTTTAATCTTTGGCGGATCCACAACATCTTCCTTGGGCGGCAACTGTCTCGCTATACCCTTGTCTTTTTCAATGGTAGTTGTTACCAAGAAAAAAATAAGCAATAGGAAAGCGATGTCCGCCATAGACCCTGCGTTTACTTCGGGTGTTGCTCTTCTTGCCATTATTTTGTTACTTTTTTAATACTACTGAAAACCATTGCGCCAACAGCTAAAATTGCCATAATGTAGAATGTGAATAATCCTGTTCCGACCCATTTTGAGCCACTTGCGGAAAGCACTTCTTCTCCCACTTGCATTGGGCTTCCGTCTGCCAAAACGTATGATATAACAACTATTAGTAGAAAAGCTCCTATGGCAATTAAGGTATTTTTGATATTTCCGCCTGAAATTCCTTTCATCACGAAAAAGAGAACGAAAACTATTGTAATAGCAAATATAATATAAGCAACATACAAGAAACCATCAATGCCCTCACCTGTCTCAGCTACTGTTTTATCACCTTTTGCAATAATCAAAGCAAAAAATATGATACCTACAATGCTTAGAAGTATAGCTACAATTTTTAAGATTTTATATAATCCCATCTTTTGGTCTATTTTAGATTTTATTCTTTTGTTTGTAATCGAATAACATATCGATCAATGTAATAGATGCATCTTCCATACTGTTAACGATACTATCGATCTTAGCGATGATATAGTTATAGAAAATTTGAAGGATGATTGCCACAATCAGACCGAATACAGTTGTTAAAAGTGCAACTTTAATACCTCCTGCAACAAGTGAAGGACTCATATCACCTGCAGCCTGGATCTTATCGAATGCAATAATCATCCCGATTACCGTTCCCATGAACCCAAGCATTGGAGCCAAGGCGATGAAGAGGGATATCCAGGATATGTTCTTTTCAAGTTGTCCCATTTGAACGCCACCGTAGGCAACAACCGCTTTTTCAGCAATGTCAATACCTTCGTGGGCACGATCGAGCCCTTGATAATAGATGGATGCAACAGGACCTTTAGTGTTTCTGCACACTTCTTTGGCGGCTTCTATTCCACCGCTATTAAGAGCATCTTCAACATTTTGGGCTAATTTCTGGGTATTAGTGGTAGAAAGATTAAGGTAAATTATTCTTTCTATTGCAATGGCCAATCCAAGAATCAAACACAACAAAATAACGCCCATAAATCCAGGGCCACCTTCCACAAAACGTTCTTTCAACTCTTGGTGAAATCCTTTTTCGGGTTCAGCTGCCGGAGCCGCTTCATCTTGAATAATAGTGAATGTAGCTGCCGTTACAAGTGCTTGTAAACTGGTTGGCATTGTTTGCGCTGTTGCAGCGTTCGCGTTTAGAGTGCCCACAAAAACCATTGCGGCTACTGCCATAATAGAAAATAATTTTTTCATTGCTATCGACTTAAAGTTTGTTTTTAGTTAAGGGTTTAAAGATATAAAATAATTTAGTTATTCCGCAAGAATATTAATTGACTCTCAAAAACGACTGCTAGAATAATTAAAAAATTGTTGCAGAGAGGAAGGGATTCGAACCCTCGATACGCTTGTGGCGTATACACACTTTCCAGGCGTGCGCCTTCGACCACTCGGCCACCTCTCTATTAATTTCAGCCATCATTTTGAATGGAGCGCCAAATATCACAAAAAAAATAATGCTATAAAATAAATTAAGGGGTTAATTTATTGCATTTCTCC
>DAIMFZ010000052.1:0-13227 GCA_036724225.1 Aequorivita sp. | reverse complement strand
GGTCCACTTACAAATTTATAAATTTTGGCAGAATGGACTGTTTATATTCTGAAATGTAATGTGAGAGTCATTATGTGGGCTGTACTGAAAATTTTGAAAATAGGTTGAATAAACATTCAAATGGATTAGTCATTTCTACAAAATACAGACTTCCAGTCACTCCAATAACTAAAATTGTTTTTAATGATAAGTACAAAGCATATTTTTTTGAAAAGTATTTAAAATCAGGTTCTGGAAGAGCTTTTATGAATAAAAGACTAATCTAACATCAAAAACATATTTACCTACGCCCTCAGAAGCTTTGCGCTTTTCAGCAAAGTGTAGGAGGGCTTTTTAAACATTAAATTAATTACCTTTACACATTGAAACCTGTGTAAACAATAATGAAATCTCTTTACACGTTTCATTATGTGCATTGTATTACAAATTTATTTTACAAATAGTTTTGCACCTCTACCATAAACATATTGCCCGCTGAGGGGCTTTTCCTATTTTTGTGCATTAACAAACAAACGTATGACTTTTTTCCAGTTCGTGTTTTCCAAGGCATTTTTAAAGCAGCTTCTCTTGGCCATCGTTGCATTGCTTATTTTGGCGTTTTTAATATTGTGGTGGTTGCGCTTTAGCACCAACCACAACGAAAAGATAGAAGTGCCAAACTTATCCAAAATGTCATTGGACAAAGTGGAGGAGAAATTGGATGAAATGGACCTTCGCTATGAAATTTTGGATTCAGCAAACTACAATCCAGATTTCCCAAAGTATTCAGTGATTGAGCAGATTCCGAAACCCGGAAAATTTGTAAAGGAAGACAGAAAGTTATACTTAACGCTAAATCCGTCCGGGTATCGAAAAATTGAGGTTCCAGATGTGTTAGGCCGCACACGCCGCCAAGCCGAACCCACTCTTTTGGCGATGGGTTTTAAAATTGGTAAAATAAGTTATCGCCCGCACATTAGCGACAACGTTTTGGAAATGCGCCATAAAGGCGAAAAGCTCGATCCGGGAACACCGCTTCAAAAGACTTCCATAATCGATTTGATTGTTGGGGATGAATCGCAGAACCGAATACAGTCAGAGGATTCCCTCGGAATAAATCCAGGGGGCACCCCAATCCAAGAGGAAGGCAATAATGAATTTTAACGAAGAAGAAATAGAGGACACTGACGGCAGCGATGATCTTTATGAGCATTATCGCTTTAAGGCAGACAAGGGGCAGGGCGCACTGCGGGTAGATAAATACCTGATGAACCTGATTGAAAAGGCTACGCGGAACAAAATACAAAAGGCTGCTACGGCTGGAAACATTCACGTAAACGGCCTTCCCGTAAAATCCAACTACAAAGTAAAGGGCAATGATGTGGTTACAGTACTTTTTGAGCATCCACCCTATGAATTTCTGTTGGTTCCCGAGAATATTCCTATCGATATAGTTTACGAAGATGATGCCGTACTTGTAGTGAACAAGCAACCGGGAATGGTGGTGCATCCGGGGCATGGCAATTACAGCGGAACGCTTATAAACGCACTGACTTATCACTTCGAAAACCTTCCCACTTCGGCTCCGCTCAGTGACCATTCAGCGGGAATTAATAATAAAAATAGCAATCGCCCTGGACTTGTCCACAGAATTGACAAGGACACCAGCGGATTATTGGTAATCGCTAAGACGGAAGAAGCGATGACGCATCTCGCCAAACAGTTTTTTGACAAAAGCACGGAGCGCGAATACGTGGCTTTGGTTTGGGGAAATGTGGAAGAAGACGAAGGCACCATTGAAGGCAATATTGGTCGTCACCCCAAAAACCGTTTGCAAAATACGGTTTATGTAAATGACGAAGAGGAAAAAGGAAAACCTGCTGTTACACATTATAAAGTTTTGGAACGCTTAGGTTATGTAACGTTTGTTTCTTGCCGTTTGGAAACAGGGCGCACCCACCAAATCCGGGTGCATATGAAATACATTGGCCACACCCTTTTCAACGACGAACGTTACGGGGGCGAAAAAATATTGAAGGGAACTACTTTCACCAAATACAAACAATTTGTGGAAAACTGTTTTAAAGTTTTGCCACGCCAAGCCTTGCACGCCCGCACTTTAGGGTTTGTGCATCCCGTTACGGGCAAGTTTATGCGTTTTGAATGCCCCATACCTGAGGATATGGAAGCTTGTTTGGAAAAATGGCGGAATTATTCGCAGCACGTTGTTGAGTAGAAATTACAAATCACAAGTGCCAAATTCCAAAGGATAGATTTTTATTAATTGCTTAGAAACAGAACCTTTCCCTTTTAATTATCAACATTTCTTCCGATCACTTTACACTTACTTTAGTTCCCTTCATACTTTGTTCGGATAAGGATGCCTTTTTGTGAAGAAAAGTAGCGCTAGGATAGAAGGCAGATAGTGGGAAAGTAGAAGGAAACGAGAAGGAAGTTAGGATGGAATACGGCATAGCATCGGCATACAGTCCACATACTGTCGGCATATAGTCGGCATACGGATTTGGAAAATTGGAGAAAATGATTTATTTTTACACTGATAAAATCAATGTGTAATTCTTAAAACCAATGTGTTATGGCTTCAGATAACGGATTTCCGCCTATAATAGGAACGTATAACGGTATTAACTACTACATTCAAGATGGCAAGCAGCGCCAACGGAAAGCAGGTGGTGGATTTACTGCCGAAAGTATAAAAAATAATCCAAAAATGCAAGGGGTTCGGGATAGTAATAAGGAACTTGCACTTTGCAGTGCTTTCAACAAGGATTTTAAGGAGGCACTATTTCCGTTTTTTAATGACTTGGGAGATGGGACGTTACACAGAAGGTTGATGAAGCTCTTTATGCAGATTAAAACCTTAGATGAGGCGCCTGAGGGGCAGCGAGCTGTAGGGAAAGGGCTTTGTTGCGATATGGGGCGGAAGCTTTTGCGGGAGTTTAAGTTTACCAAAGGGCCCGGCATAAGGGATATTTTGGGGCCAGTTGCTAATCTTGACACTAAAAGCGGGGTTTTGAAAGCTGTTGCCTTTGAACCAAAAAGGTTGAAGTTCCCGAAAGGGACCACGCATTTTTTCATGCAGTATGGGGTGTTGGAGTACGATTTGAAGGGCAACGCCTTTCGGTTTATTCTTAATGAAGAGACTTTAATTGTAGAACAAGGAGACGAGGCGCAGGAGTTGGTGCTGGAAGTACCCGAAAAGCCCAAGAAAGGGAGTGCAGTGTTCGGGGTTGTAAAGGTGCAGTTTTACCAGAAGTTGCCGGACAGGTTTTATAAGTCGTTTTCTAAGGATAGTGTTGGGATTGGTGTTGTTTAGTTGGCGGTTCTCGGTTCTCGGTTCTCGGTTCTCGGTTGTCTTTTTTTTACCCACCCCGTCCGCTAAAGCGGCCACCTCCCGAAACAAGTTCGGGACAAGCTCTTCCTTTCAGGGCGGGGAGCATGCTCTCATTTAAATTTTGCTAACAAACTGCTACTTCCTTTTGCAATAATTTCAAATAAAAAGCTCAGTTGTTTTTTAAGGGGAAGGTGGCCCCGACTTTTCTGTCGGGGACGGAAGGGGTTTTGGCCTTTTCGTTTTACCTCTTGTACCCACCCGCCCTTCGGCCACCCCTCCCTTGCAAGGCTTAGAGCGCATACTCGAATTGTTTTGCAGTGTTGCCTTACTTTTGGGGTTGGGAATATTGAGCAGTATTTATCTTCAAATTAATTATTTACACAAGGTATTGGTTAGTATCTTTGTACTGTGATTTCAGCTATTAAAAGAAAAATTGCTCTTGCTTTGGTCTTGGTGTTCTTACTTCAGGTTTTTAGCAGTGCTTTTATTTATGCCGATTTTATAATAAACAATGAATATATTGCTACGGTACTTTGTATCAATAAGGAAAAGCCCGAAATACACTGCAATGGCAAGTGCTATTTGAAAATGCAGCTCGGAAAAGAAGAGAAAAAAAAGCAATCTCAGGAAAAAACACTTAAAGACAACAGCAACGTGCAATTTATTTCTGAGCCATTTTCTACTGGGCTCCATTTGGAAGTTGCACTTGCAATTGAAAAGGAAGCCTCTGATTATTACCGTCAAATTTCTTCACAGGAACTTGCTTTTGCAATTTTCCACCCCCCACAAGTTTAATTGTACATACTAAAATTTGATACCCTTAAGAGGAATTTTAGGGGATCACTTGCTATATATATGATTAAATTTCACAAATAAATGAATAAAAACATAGTTTTATTGATACTGTCAATTTTACTAGCCCCGACCCTTTGGGCACAACAGCTTGTGTCTGGGCGTGTTTATGACAATCAAACAAAAGAACCGTTACTGGGTGTAACGATACTAATTCCGAATACCCAAACGGGAACCACTTCTGACGAAGGGGGAGATTTTTTACTGAAAAGCAAAGAGGGCTTTGAGTCTATTGAAGTAAGTTACATTGGGTATTTAACCACATACTTAAAAGTAGTGAATGGGCAAAAACTGGCTGTTGGGCTTGAGCCATCATCCATAAATATAGATGAGGTAGTAATTTCCGGCAGCAGGGAAAAGCAATCGCGAACGGATGTGCCTATGGCCATTAGCAAAATTAGCGCTACCACCATTAATGACACCAAGGCGACACTTTTGGTGGAGCTGATAAACAAAGTTCCCGGCGTGGCGATGCTAAACCTCAACAATGAACAACACATGATGTCCATACGCCAGCCCATGGGTTCCAATGCCTATTATCTTTATATGGAAGATGGCATCCCCCTTCACCCCATGGGGATTTTTAACCATAACGAGTTGATAGAGATGAATGTGTTTGCGATAAATAATGTAGAGGTGATAAAAGGGCCAGCATCTTCACTATATGGACCGGAGGCAGTGGGTGGAGCCATTAATTTTATTACCAAAGAACCCACGGCAATACCCACGGCACGAGTGGGGGTACAGTTTGATAACTTTGGCTATATGCGGATTCAATATGCTGCCGGAGGAATGCTTACGGATAAGTTAGGATTTTATATTGGCGGTTTTTATGGCAAACAAGAAGATGGTTGGATGACTTACTCTGATTACGATAAAAACTCCATCAATGCCCGTTTTGATTACAAAATAGGCGATAAAACCAAATTGACTTTAGCCACTGCATATAACGATTATTATTCCGAAACCACGGGAAGTGTTGACAGTACTGCTTTTTTTAACAGGACTTATGTAAGCAATAATCAATTCACTTATAGATCCGTGAATGCCGTACGGGTGCGTTTGGGGGCAAACCATTCTTGGGATGAAAAGAACAATACCCAATTGAACCTGTTTTATAGGGACAACAGTATTGGGCAAAACCCGGCTTACCGAATAAGCTGGAAAAAGCCGGACAGCACTGCCACGGGAGAGATAAACGATATAAGTTTTGAAAGTTTTGGGTTTATAGCCCAACACAGCTTGAAATTGGACGCCCTAAGAACCAAATTGATAGGCGGCGTTAGTTTTGATCAGTCCCCAAATGATTATTACGCTTACCAAGTGGATTTAAAAGCAGATTTAAATGCGGAAGGCAATGTGGATCAGTACACTATAATCCGAGAGCGGCCTGAAATTAGAACAGCCGATTACAACGCAAAACTGTTGAACAGTGCGGCTTACATTCAGGCGGAGATAAAGCCTTTTGAAGCAGTAACCATTACCTTGGGCGGAAGGTATGACAAAATGGGGTTTAGGTATAACAATATATTGGACACTACTTCCGGGAAGACTTCCTATGATAAGTTTACGCCAAAAATAGGCGCTACCTATAAACTTACTTCAAATGTTGGGATATATGCCAATTACAGTTTGGGGTTTTCGCCACCCAGTTTGACCACTATTTTCACAAAGGTTCCAAATTCAGATCCACCTCAGTTTTACTATAATCTGGAGCCTGCCCAATTTACAAATTATGAAATTGGCGGTTGGGCGAGTTTAATAAAAAATAAGTTGAACTTGGATGTTGCCTTGTATATACTAAAAGGTGAAAACGAATTGTTGAACATTCGCCAATCAGACAATACAACATTATCTGAAACCGCCGGCAAAACAACTCACAAGGGTATTGAGTATGGGCTGAATTACCATCCAAATACCGAATGGACCGTTCGCTTTGGAGGCACAAATGCCATCCATAGGTATGACGAGTTTGTACTGAGCACAAAACCTACAGACGAGATACAGAACGTAAACGGAAAAACCATGCCCAGTGCGCCCTCGTGGATAACCAATAGCGAAGTGACATATAAGCCACTTTTCCTGGATGGTTTCAGAGTGGGGCTGGAATGGCAACATATGAGCAGTTGGTACCAAAACCAAGTGAACACGGCAGTTTATGACGAAAGAGGCGCTTTTGGTTTAAAGGGAATAAGTGTGCTAAACTTCAGAACCGGATATAAGTGGAAGGGAGTTGAGGTTTTTATGAACGTGCTGAATTTGACAGATGAGCTATATGCCTTTAACGCTACCAGAGGAAACACAGCAGCAAGTAGAACTACCTATACCGCCGCACCACCACGAACATTTGTTTTTGGACTTCAGTATAATTTTTCAAGTAAAAAAATAATATAATATAAATTTTGGGGCGGTATTCCGTATCGCCCCATTTCAAATACAACATTCTATGAAATATTTAATAATTGCATTGGCCCTTGTTTTTAGTGTTAGTTCCTGCAAAACCGTAACCGACGAAAAACAAGAACCGATTTCAGCAAAACCAATAGCCACAGATGCTGGATATATAACTTCTAGTCCCTATTTGACCAAAGACCAAAATGACAATATCGTCTTGAGTTTTATAAAGGAAATAAATGATTCGGTAGCGGTGATGAATTATGCCGTTTCTAATGATAAAGGAATTTCCTTTGGAACTGCAATTGAAATTCCAGCCAGCAAAAATGTATTGCCAAGTGGGGAAAGTATGCCAAAAATGATATTTAAACCCAACGGTGAAATTATAGCCGTGTGGGGTGTTGAAAATCCCAGCCCGGATAACAAATACAACGGTTTGGTTTATTATTCACAATCTTTTGACAAAGGAAAGAGCTGGAGCGAGGCAAAACCTTTAGTGAAAGACACGGCGAGCATTGACCAGCGGTATTTTGATGTTGCGCTATTGAAAAATGGCGAAGCGGGCATTATTTGGTTGGACAATAGAACCAAGACCGATAAGGAAGGTTCCACGCTTTATTACGCAACAACAAAGGGGAAAAATGGCTTTGAAAATGAAAAACCCATAGCTGAAACCCTGTGCGAATGTTGCCGTACCGATTTGTTCGTGGACAATTCTGGAAATATCCATGCGGCCTTTAGAGTTCTTGTGAACGACACTATTAGGGATATGGCGCATATAGTTTCAACAAATGGCGGGAAAGTATTTAGCCAAACAAAGCGAATTAGCGAAGACAATTGGGTTATAAGTGCGTGTCCGCATACCGGTCCGAGTATGACCCAAAATAAAAACGGCCTGCACTTTACTTGGCACACTATGGGTGGAGGAAGTGGTGTTTTTTATTGCGCTACTGCAGATGATGGAGAAACGTTTTCCAAACGAGAAAACATCAGTAACGAACCTTCCGCACGACACCCGCAAATAGCAGCTATGCCCAATGGCAAACTTGTTACAGTTTGGGATGAGAGCGTGCATACTGGTGAAAACTACAACTCCTGGGTTGGCTTAGAGCGAAGAAATGAAAAAGGTGAGGTAATGTCTAAGGAATACATTACTTCAAACGAGATGATTTCTGAATTCCCCTTGGTTCATGCATTGGATGCTGATTCGGTCTTGTTGGTTTGGGTACAAAAGGAAAGAGCCAACAAAATGGAGAAAGCTGGAGGAATGCACCATAGTTCTGGAAAGGGAGGTCAGGTTTATTTTAAGCGGATGGTTTTTGAATAATCATCTGTCTTAACAAAAAGTTAAAGTTCCAATATCCTTGCGCTTTTTAGAAGTGTTTCAGAAGTTAAAGTAGGAAATCCAAGTATATTTGCGACTTGACAATTTTTACTGCTTTCAGTTGGTCTTCAATTCTTTTTTTAATTATAAAAACCCCTCTTCAAAATGAAAAATTTTATTCTCTCCCTTATCCTCGCTGCGTTCGTTTTGCCTGCACAGGCAGATGAAGGTATGTGGTTTTTAATGCACATTGAACGGTTGAACTACCGCGATATGCAAAAAATGGGGCTTCAACTTACGCCCGAAGAAATTTACAGCGTAAACCATTCCAGCCTTAAGGATGCCATTGTGCAATTCAACCGTGGATGTACTGCGGAAATAATTTCAGACAGTGGTTTGGTCTTGACCAACCATCACTGTGGCTACGGCGCCATAGCCGAACTTTCATCAGCCGAAAACGATTACCTCACCAACGGATTTTGGGCGGGGAACAATTCCGAAGAACTAAAACCGAAAAGTCTATCGGTTCGCTTCTTTGTGAGAATGGACGATGTTTCAAAACGTATTTTGAGCTTGCTGAACGATGGAATGACCGAAGCAGAGCGTGAAGCAACCATAAACCGTGAGATTGCAAAGATTGAGCAGGAAAACAATGAGGGCGGAAAATATACCGTTTCCGTGAAGTCATTTTACAGCGGCAATGAGTTTTACTATTTCGTTTATCAAGATTATAACGATGTGCGTTTGGTGGGAACGCCTCCAGCAAGTATCGGAAAATTTGGTGGCGATACCGACAACTGGGAATGGCCACGACATACAGGCGATTTTTCACTTTTTAGGGTCTATGCCGATAAAGACGGAAATCCTGCGGAATATTCCGAAAGTAATGTGCCATTGAAACCTAAATATCATTTAACCACAAGCTTGAAAGGTTTTGAGGAAAATGATTTTGCAATGATTTTGGGCTATCCGGGCCGAACCAACCGCTGGATGCCTGCCGGTGGTATTGCGCAAAATGTGGAATTTGCATATCCAGCATATGTTGAGGCTTCAAAAACATCTATGGATGTGATGAAGAAATATATGGACAAAGATCAGCAAGTGAAACTTGACTATGCCTCCAGTTATGCTGGAATTGCCAACTACTGGAAAAACCGTCAGGGAATGATTGATGCGCTGAAACAACACAAAACCGCCGAAAGCAAAAGCAAGGATGAAAAAGCCTTTCAGAAATGGGCCTCCAAAAAGGGGAATGAAAAGTATGCGAATGTAATTCCTGTAATCAATGATTATTATAAGAAAACTGACGAGATAAGTCGCCACAACAATTATCTGAGCCTCTTGCTGCGCACGCGAATGGCAGCACTACCCTACCGTTTGGGCAATGATATTGAATATTACTTGCAGCAAAACGAAGCAAAGCAAGCAGAATTACGGCCTAAGTTGGATGCTGAAATCAATGATTTGTACGAAGGAATTTACATTCCTTTGGAAAAGGATATTTTGGCAGCACAATTAAAGTTGTATTCCTCCAAGGCAAAAAACATTGCGCCACTGGTAGCAAAACTCGCCATTGAAAATAATAAGAACGATGCGGGTTGGAAAAATTATTTGGACACCGCATTTAAAAACAGCATTTTCGAATCAAGGGAAAAACTGGAAGCTTTTTTGGCAAATCCAGATGCGGAAGTTTTTAAGAACGACCCATTATTACTATTTTCCAGAGATATATTGAAACGCTACCGATACAAAACTGAAGAGGAAAAGCAATGGGACAATGATTACGACCGTGCTTTCCGATTGTTGGTGCAGGGAATGCGATTGCAAAACCCCGACAAGAAATACTATCCAGATGCAAATAGCACCTTACGACTTACCTACGGAAAAGTGATTTCACTTCCCGCCGACAAGCGCAATGATGCCAACAAAAATTATTACACCACCCTAAAAGGAACCGTTGCAAAATACCAACCCGGCGATGCTGAATTTGATATGCCCAAAAAGTTGATAGACCTTTATGAGAAAAAAGATTTTGGACAATATGCTGATAAAGACGGTTATTTACCAGTAAACTTTTTGACCGATAACGACATTACCGGCGGAAACTCCGGTTCGCCTGTTTTGAACGGAAAAGGCGAATTGATAGGAATAGCTTTCGACGGCAACATTGAAGCAATGGCCGGCGATGTTATTTTTGACGATCAACTGCAACGCTGCATCAACGTAGATATTCGCTACGTTTTGTTTCTGATTGATAAGTATGCTGGCGCCGGTCATATTATAGATGAGTTGACTTTGGCTAAATAAATAGCTTAGAATAAGGACAACTTTTCATAAATTTAAAATCCCACAATTCCTTTTATTTGGATTTGTGGGATTTTTAATTTCTACTCATTTCAAGTTTAATTCTATTTCTATTTCTTCAGAGTAGAATGATTTAATCCTAAAGAAGTTGGCTGGTCAATAAGATGCTAACTTTTGTTAAAAACCTATAATTAACAAGTGGAATAAAAATGATTTGAGGAAATTTGCGCATAATTAAAATCAAATGAAATATTTCTGAAATGGAGGACTTAAAATTATTGTCTTTCCTGTTCCTTTTCCTCCTTTCAACTTCCGGAAAGCTTGATTACAAGGGTAGCTATGAGGATGAATATGCCTATTTTAAAGTAGAACCGAATTATATTACCAATTCTAGTCCAGATCATAAAGCCTATTTTGAGGCTTACGATAAAGCTCTCCAACATTGGGGAGTGGCATATGAAGAGCTTTATATAAATACTTCAAAAGGAATAGCTCATGTGATAACAAGTGGCCCAAAAGAGGGCATTCCCGTTGTTTTACTGCATGGAATGAGTGCAAGTTCCACTATGTGGTATCCAAATGTCAAAGCCCTGACGAGTGAATATCGGATATTTGCAATCGATTTAATTATTGAACCTGGTAAATCCTTTAAGACAGTCGATCTTAAAAATATTGAGGAAATAACCTCTTGGTATCAAGAAGTTCTCAGGGAATTGAAATTTACTTCATTCCATCTAATTGGAACTTCCCGGGGCGGATGGTTGGCTACAGATTTGGCGCTACATTGTAAAAATGTAAAAAGTTTAATTCTGTTGAGTCCCGTCCAAACTTTTATATGGGTGCGACCTAGCAAAGGCATTGTAAAAAATTTGCTCAATATTTTATATGCCAAAGATAAAAGAGCGCTTCGCACTATGGAAACTTTGTCTAATGATCCGAGCAAAATAGATAAAGATTATATTGATCAGTATCGCCTCGCCTTAAAAAATGATTCCTTAAACAAATTTATGTTGCAGATGAGGCCATTCTCCAAGAGAGAATTCCAATCATTAAAAATGCCAGTTCTTGTTTTAATTGGAGACCGTGATTTGTTCAATACCAAGAGAACAGTTAGCTTGGCAGAAAAGAATATCCCAGAAGGCCAGGGTGAGATTATTACCAATTCAGGCCATTTTCTTGCAATTGATCAGACTGAAGTAGTTAACCAGAAAATGTTGGATTTTCTGAGAAGTGTGGATAAACAGAAATAGGTTTTATAATATTCTTTAGGGGAAATTAAACTGATTAATTCCGAATGCCTTTCTTATGAAAGTTATAAATTTTAAAGATTGCAGTTTTCAGGATATTTTATTCATTTTGAAATAGTCAAAAAATTATTTGAACGACTAACTTTGCGAAAAATTCTGAAAAAGTAACAATGCAGGAAAAACCCGTGAAAGGAATGCGTCGGGATTGGGTTCTGATAGCGCTTATGCTCACCATGAGTCTGGCCGCTATGGACAGTACGATTGTAGCTACTGCCATACCTCAAATTGTTGGCGATCTTGGAGGTTTCTCTCTGTTTAGTTGGTTGTTTTCTATTTATTTACTTATCCAGACAATCACCATTCCCCTGTATGGAAAATTGGCGGATATTTATGGACGAAAGCCGATTTTAATAATTGGGGTAGTTATCTTTTTGTTAGGCTCAGCAGCCTGTGCCGGAGCTTGGAATATGCATTCATTGATTTTCTTCAGAGGGCTGCAGGCGGTGGGTGCTGGAGCTATTATGGCAACCGTGAACACTATTGCCGGCGACATCTATACTATTAGGGAACGCGCCAAGATCCAAGGTTGGCTGTCCAGTGTGTGGGGAATTTCTGCGATTTTGGGACCAGCAATAGGAGGCGCCTTGGCCGATTACGCCTCGTGGCGATGGATATTTTTAATTAATATTCCTATTGGGCTTGGATCAATAGTTTTGATTGCTCTTTTTCTTCACGAAGACAAACCGACTAAAGGACATAAAATTGATTGGGCTGGTGCAGCAGCCATGTTAGTTACTGGAACCGTCATTATGTTCGGATTATTACAGGGAGGTCAATCATGGCCATGGTTCTCACTAAATACATTGGGGATTATTGCATTGGCTGTAATCTTGATTATTATAACCGTACGCATTGAACGCAAATCTGCGGAACCCATTTTACCGCGATGGGTATGGAAGAAACGGGTAATTTTAGGAGCCAATCTGGCAACGATGGGAATGGGAATTATTACTATGGGGCCGAATATGTATTTACCTGTTTTTGCGCAATCGGTCACGGGAGTTGGCGCCATGGCGGCGGGATTTATTCTCGCCAGCATGACTATTACATGGCCACTTTCCTCAGCTTTATCCGGAAATTTATACCTGCGGATTGGTTTTAGGAATACGGCCCTCTGTGGGATTATCATTGTTATAATTGGCGCAGGTAGTTTTTTATTTCTTCCTTTCCCGGGACCAATATGGGCTTTGTTCGCAATTCAATTGACCATGGGAGCGGGCTTTGGGCTGATAACTACGCCCTTGATGGTGGGCGTACAGTCCACAGTAGTGTGGGCCCAAAGAGGAGTGGTTACGGGAACCAATATGTTCTCGCGATATTTCGGACAAAGTATCGGGGCAGCAGTTTTTGCCGCTATTTTCAATTCGGTACTTTCCGAAAGTATTGAAAATGCGCCTGCAAAACTACAATCAGAGCTTCCAGGTGTAAATAAGGTGGTAGAAGTTCTCCAGGCCCATAAATCCATATCGGAGGTGAGCGTTTATCTGCGGGAAGCCTTCTTCTACGCAACCCATAACGTCTATGTGGGGATGGTGATTGCCGGACTTATAACCTTGACAATCCTATTGCTAACTCCCGCAAAATTTCCTACTATTCAAGAGAAACAATAAGGTATCATTTCTGGATTTTGCTTTCTGAAAGAGTGCCTTAATCAACCCCCTATACTTTCCTATTCAATTTTTGAATATCCTTTTAAAATAATATCAGGCTCT
>DAIMFZ010000051.1:0-13586 GCA_036724225.1 Aequorivita sp. | reverse complement strand
GTTTATAGTTAATTTAGGATTCGGGATTCGGGATTCGTTAATTCGTTAATTTGGAATTTGTTATTTGGAATTTGGAATTTTATTTCCTAAAGTCTTCCATCAATATCGCCTCTTTTCCAAAACGCCTTCACATCAAAAACTACTGAAGGATTCGCCTTGTGTTTTTCCAGTTCAAAATTTGAAAACTCTTTATGGCCTACTGCCAATATGATGGCTTCGTAATTTTTTTTGAGATGTGATTCGTCGTTCACCAATCGCAACCCGTATTCGTTGGAAACTTCAGCAGGGTTTGCCCAAGGGTCATAAACATCTATGTTTAGATTGTATTTGCGCAATTGGGCAATAACGTCTATCACTTTGCTATTCCGAATATCGGGACAGTTTTCTTTGAAAGTAATCCCCAAAACAAGCACGTGGCCTCCTTTTACCTTACATTCCTTCTGAATCATCAATCTTACCACTTCCTGCGCCACATAATTGCCCATGCCATCATTCATTCTTCTTCCTGCCAAAATAATCTCGGGGTTATAGCCTTCTTCCTGTGCCTTTTGGGCCAAGTAATAAGGGTCAACCCCTATGCAATGCCCCCCCACGAGGCCTGGGGTGAATTTTAAAAAATTCCATTTGGTGGCAGCAGCTTCCAAAACGTCCTGCGTATCAATATCCAAAACACGGAATATCTTTGAAAGCTCGTTCACAAAAGCAATATTGATGTCGCGTTGCGAATTTTCAATGACCTTGGCGGCTTCGGCCACTTTAATGGATGGAGCCAAATGGGTTCCTGCAGTAATTATTGAGGCGTAAAGTTCATCAATATATTTCGCGGCTTCGGGTGTGGAACCAGAAGTTACTTTTAATATTTTTGTAATGGTATGCTTCTTATCCCCTGGATTTATTCGCTCTGGGGAATAGCCAGCGAAGAAGTTTTTATTGAATTCCAAATGTGAATATTCTTCCAAAATAGGCACACAAATATCTTCAGTAACGCCGGGATAAACGGTGGATTCATAAATAACCACATCGCCTTCCTTCAACACTTTCCCCACAGTCTCACTTGCCTTTTGAAGCGGAATGAGCACAGGTTGGTTGTATTTGTTGGTTGGTGTTGGTACAGTTACAATAAAAACAGTGGCATTTGCAATTTTTGTAGCATCATTTGTAACCGTAAGCCCAGCTGTTTCGTTTGGTTGCAACGCTCCTTTTAATGCTTCGGAAGAAAGTTCCAAAGTTTTGTCAAACCCTTGTTGCAATTGTTCAATTCGCCCTGAATTGATGTCGAACCCTATTACTTTATATTTTTCTGCAAAGGCAGCGGCGAGCGGCAAACCAACATAGCCGAGACCGATTATTGCAATCGTAGGATTTTTTTTCATCTATTTTCTCTTAAAAACCTTCTTCACTTTATCCAAAAACGTGGGTGGTTTTACATTTTCATGATACCCATTGCCGTAATTTCCATAACCTCCGTAGCCATAACCGTAACCGTAGCCATAACCATAGCCCCTGCCCGATTTCTCCATATAATCGTTAAGGACAATGCTAATGTGCTTCACTTCCCCGGTTTTGTATTTTTCGTTTACGAAAGTGAACATATTTTTGTGGGTATAGTTAAAACGCGCCACATAAAGCGTTGCATCCACATGCTTGATGAGTTCCAAAGAGTCCGAAACTAGCCCCAATGGTGGGGAATCGAGGATAATATAGTCATATTGCCCCTTCAATGTCTCAATTAGTTGATTCAGTTTTTCACTTATCAAAAGTTCCGAAGGGTTTGGCGGAATGGGTCCAGATGGAATTACATCCAAATATTCTATTTCGGTTTTTTGGATAATGGTCTCAACATCGGCCTCATTAATAAGATAGTTGACTACTCCCATCTTATTATCAATATTGAAATCGCCAAATATCTTTGGTTTCCGAAGGTCAAGGCCTACCAAAACGGTTTTCTTTTCGCTTAAAGCGAACACTGAGGCGAGGTTAATGGAGCAGAACGTTTTTCCTTCCCCACTTACTGAACTGGTAACAAGCACCGTTTTTGCACCCTCAATTCCCTGTTTTTTATAGATGAACTGTAGGCTGGAACGCAATGCCCTAAATGCTTCTGCTATCGCGGATTTTGGCTTGGTAAGCACCGCAAGGTTATTTTCAATATGGCTTTTCCCTATTATACCAAGCAACGGAATAGGTGTAGCTTGCTCCAAATCCTTCACATTGCTGATTTTGGTATCAAAAAACACACGAACAAAAACAAAAAGCAACGGAATGAAAAGCCCTAACAAGCCAGCCATCATATAGTTGAGCTGTGTGTTGGGGCCAATTTGCCCACCACCAGTGTCCTTCGCGCGGTCAATAACCATAACATCACTCACATTGGCGGCTTTCACCAAACCTGCCTCACTTCGTTTTGCCAAAAACAGGTTGTAGGTACCTTGGCTAAGGTTGTATCGGCGCTCAATATTCAAAAGGTCCTGTTGTTCCTTCGGAAGCTTTCTTATCTCGCTTTCCTTGCCACCAATATCACGATTGATGGAACTGAGTTCTTGGTTTTTTAAACTTTTCGAAGAACGTATATTTTCAAGCAATACCGTTTTAACCGCATCAATCTTTCTGTCAATATCGCTAAAAATTGGTGCTCCTTCCTTAAAGGAATACTGAAGTTTGTTGCGCTCCTCAGCCAGAGATAGAATTTTTCCCACTCCAGTGACCACACTTGCTTCTGTTATACCAGCTACCGAAGGCGCAGGCACATCTCTGTAATCGGAACGGTTAATAAGGTAATTCTGTAGTGTATTATAGTAGTTCAATTCTCTATTCACCGCTTCTTTTCGAAGGTCTAATTCATTGAGCTTTGCATTTATTTCCGTGCCTTCACTGGCAAGGTCGAAGATGGCGTTTTTGTTTTTGAAATTGTTCAGCTCGTCTTCAACAGTTGAGAGTTCTTCTGATTTCTGCGCAAGGCTGCTGTCAATAAACTTAATGGTTTTGGTAGCGAACAGGTTTTTGCGCTCCAACATATCTTCGCTAAGTACTTCCACTGAAGTGTTCAAATAATCAACCAATTCGGCTTTGTTGTTCCCTATAAGCCGCATTTTAAGGATAGAGGAGCCTTTGCTTTCGGGGTCAACACGAATGTTTAGATAATTTTTTACAACCCCATCATAGTTTCTGAAAACAATATAATAAGGCGTTCCGGGTTTTGAAATCATTTCCGGGTTAGGCATAAAAGTTCCGCTAAAAAAAGGCAGGCTTATATGCTGCCCTATTTTGAAGTCCTGTGAAAATTCACCCGCATCTACAAACTTGGTGCTTCTTTCCTTGGTAATATAATTTTGAAGTGTAATATTTCCAGCTTCCGCAAAAGAAGTACTCAAATTAAAATTCACCGAATCCTTAAAAACCACCTTTATTTGCTGGTTCAGCATTTGAGGTTTGGCGGTATTAACTTCAACGAAAAAAGGAGTTTGCTTATAAGCATCTACCTGTTGGTATTTGCCATCGCGCAAGTAATTCATATAATATTGCAACCGCTCCACCACTTTTTCATTGTGCGAACGGGATTGAAGCGTAATAACGGCAGTATTCACCTTGTCAGTAGTTCCACCCCAGTTAAAAGTCAAGCTGGTATTGCTAGTGAAAAACGGATTCTGGTCGTCCTTGATGGAAACCAGATTTTCCATTTGGTAAATGGGCAACTTGCGGACGTTGATGGAATAGGCAATGGTAAAAGCGATGACCAAGGAAATAAGGAACAGCGGCCAATGGTGCAACAGCCTAAAGAGAAAACCTTTAAAGTCAAAGGTAGTGTGGGTTTCATTTATTTCGAATTCGTCACTCATAAAATTTATAACCTTGTGAACAATAAAATTGTGGTAACCAATGCAGTAGCAACAGTTACAATAGTAGTAAAGGATTGAAGTCCAGTGGTTCCAGTGCCCAAGGATTTTTGAGGCAATGGGTTTATCAAAATTAAATCGTTCGGTTTAACGTAATAGTAAGGCGAATTCATTGCGTCCAGCCTTGTAAGATCAATGTGGTGTACTTTTTGGCCGGCGGGATATTGACGAATAATTACCACATCTTTCCTATCACCAGTAAGTTCAATATCGCCGCTATTGGCGATGGCTTCCATTATGCTCACTTGGTCCCGATATATAATCCGCGAGCCCGGACTGCCTATTTCGCCGTTGATGGTATATCGAATTCCCGCCAGTTTTACGGTGACAAAAACATTGGCTTCTTCCTTAAAATAATCTTTCAGCAAACGTTTTTCCAGCATTTCCCGAACCTCTTCCACCGTATAGCCCAGCACATTCATTTCACCCAAACTTGGTATGCGGATGTTGCCGTGGTCGTCCACCACAAAACCGTCATAGTACAAACGTTCCTCGCCTGTGGCATTTGGGTTGGCATCGCTTATAGGGTTGAAAATCCCCACTGTTTCTTGGTCCAATGCTTTTACACGAATACTCAACAAATCGTTTATTTGAAGACGATAGGGTTCCTGCCTTTTACGAAGAAGTGCCAAAGTATCGGCACCAATTTTATTTTCCTGCAAATAGGTAAGCTGTTTGGTGGTTACACAAGATGTGGTGCATACTGCAACAATCAAAATCAAGAATAAATACTTTAGCTTCATAGAGGGCAGGATTGACAATGGACAAATATAAAGTAACGTATTTAATAATGAAACTTATTTTTGGGAAAGCGGGGTTTTTAGAATAAAGTACAAAGAATAGAGAAGAAAGACTGGTTTCAGGCTAAGGTTTAGAGTTGCAGATTGAGAGGTTTGGTAAATTGAGCCAATAGCTTTAAGCCAACATGAGTCTATTCAATAAACATTATCAATTAAACAGTATTCATTACACATTATCCCCTATTTTTGCCGAAAATATAAACCGTGAACTATCTTTCAGTAGAAAACCTGTCAAAATCCTTCGGGATGCGATTGCTTTTTGAAAACATTTCCTTCGGCATAAACGAAGGACAAAAAATAGGCTTTGTAGCCAAAAACGGTACTGGAAAAACTTCCCTTCTAAACATAATTGCCGGAAATGACAAACCCGATACAGGAAACGTGGTTTTCAGAAAAGGGTTGAAAATTGCCTATCTGCCACAGGATCCCGATTTGGACCCCAAACTCACGGTGGAACAGACCATTTTTTCCTCGGATAATCCAATCCTCAAAATAATTGAGGCCTACGAACACGCCATTGAAAATCCTGACGATTCGGAAGCTTACCATAAAGCATTCGATGCGATGGATGCTCATCACGCTTGGGATTTTGAAACCCGTTACAAGCAAATTCTCTTTAAATTAAAAATGGAAGACCTGCATGCAAAGGTTTCCACGCTCAGCGGCGGACAGAAAAAACGTTTGGCTTTGGCAAATGCTTTGCTCACTACCCCAGATCTACTGATAATGGATGAGCCCACCAACCATTTGGATTTGGAAATGATAGAGTGGCTGGAAAATCTTTTCGCAAAGGAAAATTTTACGCTTTTTATGGTTACACACGACCGCTACTTTTTGGAACGTGTTTGTAATGAAATTGTGGAATTGGACGAAGGAATTCTGTACAGTTACAAAGGAAATTATAGTTATTACTTAGAAAAACGTGATGCGCGTTTAGAAAACGAAGCCACTGAAACTGGGAAAGCGAAACAACTTTTCAAAAAAGAATTGGAATGGATGCGTCGTCAACCCAAAGCGCGAACCACCAAAAGTAAAAGTAGGATTGACGATTTTCACGAAATAAAGGACCGCGCCAGCAAGCGCCGGAACGACCACGAAGTGCAACTGGAACTGAACATGGAACGCATGGGCACCAAAGTGGTGGAACTTCACAAAATATCAAAATCGTTTGGCGACGTAAAGCTGTTAGATAAGTTTGAATACAACTTCAACCGTGGCGAACGGGTCGGAATTATCGGAAAAAACGGAACAGGTAAATCGACGTTTTTGAATATTCTTACCGGAGCCATAAAGCCCGATTCAGGTAAAGTAATTGTTGGTGAAACAGTTCGATTTGGTTATTACACCCAAAATGGGATAAATATAAAGGCAGGCCAAAAGGTAATAGACGTAATCCGCGAATACGGCGATTATATTCCCTTGAAAAAAGGACGGCAGATTTCCGCCTCCCAGCTTTTGGAACGTTTTCTATTCGATCCAAAAAAGCAATATGATTTTGTGGAGAAACTGAGTGGCGGCGAACTCAAACGCCTTTATCTGTGTACGGTTTTAATTAAAAACCCAAACTTTTTGATACTCGATGAACCAACGAACGATCTCGATATTGTAACGCTTAATGTTTTGGAAAGCTTTCTTTTGGACTTCCCGGGTTGTCTTTTGGTTGTAAGTCACGACCGTTATTTTATGGACAAAATTGTGGATCATCTTTTTGTTTTCCGCGGAAATGCCGAAGTGGAGGATTTTCCCGGAAACTACTCTGATTTTAGGGTTTATGAAGACAGCAATATTCAGGAAAAAAGAGATTCCAGTGAAGCCACTCCAAAGGTTAAAAAAGACTGGAAGCAAGATTCGAGCCCTGCGAAACTGAATTATAATGAACAAAAGGAATACAACAAACTTGAAAAGGAAATAGCGAATCTTGAAAAAAATCGCGAGGAACTCCAAAATAAATTTGCCACCGAAAACTGGGACGGTGCCGAAATTGACAAACAATCCATAAAACTTCAGGAAATAATAGACAAGATTGAGGCAAAAGAGGAACGCTGGTTTGAGCTTTCGGCGAAGTTGGAAGCATAGGAAAGAGCTTCGCGCCCTTGCGACTTTGCGTGCCTATTTTCTCGCAAAGCCGCAAAGGCGCAAAGAAAAAATACAGTTTATTGAATACCTTAGACTTTGATAGATTGATGCTACACTTAACATTTAACCAATAACTTTTAACTTTCCCCGTGATCCATCAATCAAAAAGTTTTATAAAATTTGTTAGGCTTTCCAAAAACAAGCACGGGTTGCACTCCCCTTTTGTATATGATTTGGTGACGAAGTGTTTCAACGATAAAACAAAATATCCCGAACATGAAATTTTAAAAAAGCATCGCCAAGCCTTGCGAAAAGACGCTTCAATGATTGAAATGAAGGATTTTGGTCAGGGTTCACGAGTGTTTAAAGGCAATGCCCGAAAAGTTTCTTCAGTAGTGAAAAACGCGGGGATGAAAAAGAAACGTCAAAAATTGCTTTTCCGATTGGCCTCCTATTTTAAAAGTGAAAACATACTGGAATTGGGCACTTCACTGGGTTTGGGAACAGCGGCACTTTCTGTTTCAAACAAAATCGCCTCCATAAAAACCGTGGAAGGATGCCAGAATACCGCAAAGAAAGCTTCGGAATATTTCAAAAAATTCAATCTAAAAAATATTGAAATCCATCAAAAAACCTTTGATGAATTTCTTTTAGAAACCCGCAGTCTCGGAACAGAAAAATACGACTTAATTTTCGTGGACGGCGACCACAATGGCGGGCGAACCTTGGGATATTTCAATTCACTTTTAGAAAAGGTTCACAACAATTCCGTAATTATTTTTGACGATATTTACTGGAGCAAGGATATGACAGCGGCGTGGCAGCAAATAATTGCAAATGAAAACGTAACCGTAAGCATCGACACTTTTCAGTGGGGACTCGTCTTTTTCAGAAACGAACAGCCAAAGCAGCATTTTATTATTAGAATTTGATGTTATTGTTTATTTTTATTGAATCTTGAATCTTGAATCTTGAATTTTGAATCTTGAACATTAAACATTTGTGTAACATCCCTCGTACCTTTGCGTCCTATTGAAGCATATTGAAAAACGACTATGGGTTTAGTAATCAAAATCAGAAATATAACAAGAGATTTCCCGCTTGGGAATGAAATAGTTAAAGTTTTAAAAGGAATTGATTTGGACATTGAGCGCGGCGAATACGTGGCGTTGATGGGGCCTTCAGGTTCGGGAAAATCCACATTAATGAACCTTTTGGGATGTTTGGACACGGCAACTTCGGGCAGCTACGAACTCAACGGAAAAGACGTTAGCAATATGACCGATGATGAATTGGCTGAAATTCGAAACAAGGAAATAGGCTTCGTCTTCCAAACTTTTAATCTCCTTCCCCGCACTACCGCCCTCGAAAATGTTGCACTGCCAATGATTTATGCCGGCGTCTCAAAAAGCGACCGTACCGAACGTGCAAAACAGGTTTTAACCAATGTTGGTTTGGCAGACCGAATGGATCACAAACCCAACCAACTTTCCGGCGGACAGCGGCAACGTGTAGCCATTGGTAGGGCCTTGGTAAACAAACCTTCCATCATTTTGGCAGATGAGCCCACGGGAAACCTTGATTCAAAGACTTCGGAAGAAATAATGGCCCTGTTCAACGAAATACACAAAGCTGGGAACACTGTAATTGTAGTAACGCACGAAGAAGAAATAGCCGAACACGCTCAGCGCATTATCCGCCTTCGCGATGGAATTGTGGAGAGCGACACTAAAAAGGAAGTGGTTAATTCGTGAATTTGTTAATTCTTTATTCTTTATTCTTTATTCTTTATTCTTTATTCAAAAATGGATATTTCAAACTTTGCATTTCTTACTTTGCATTTTATCTTTGAACTATGAACCCTGACTTTTCAAACCCCATCATCTTAATAATTGGCGGCATCCTTCTTTTGGCCATCCTCTATTTTTGGAACAAACGCAACGCTACCAAGCAGCGCCAACGTAGAAACAAAAATTTTCGAAGCAATTATTACGAACGGAAAAAGGAACGTGAAAGAGACAGGGAAAGTGGGCAGTAAACAGTTGCAGTTGGCAGTGGTGGTTGTTATTACTCAAATAGGTTGAATTGCAATCATCCAATTTAATTTTTCAAAATCTTTTTGACAAAACTTCCTTCTTCAGTAGTTATCTGCAAAAAATACATCCCATTTTGGAGATTTGAAATATCAAGTTCTTTAAGATTACCTTTTTTTGAAAAAAGTTGTTTCCCTAAAACATTATAAACAATTATTCCTTCTATAGATTCTTTTTTTGAATCAATAAATATTTTATCATTACTGGGATTAGGATAAACCCTTAAATTGCTATTTGAATTATCCCCTACCCCCAAAATTGTTAAGTTTTCATACCAAACTACTTTATTGTTGTTTTGGGAAGCGGCAAAAACATCCATATCCGTGTCGCCGTCAATATCTGCGGCATAAACAGCACGTGTTAATTTAAGGGTATTCCCAATAACCTGTTTGGGACCAAAAGTGCCTAACCCGTCCAGGTTTTCACTCCATGCAATCTCTGAATTCTCCACAATTGCAGAGGGTGTCGAACCATAGAGCACGTCCATATCCCCATCGTGATCAAGATCTGCACAGAAAATACTTGTACATTGTAGTGCTTCATTGGTCACCACTCGCTGCGGACCAAAAGTACCCAGGCCGTCCAGGTTTTCATGCCAGGCCACTCTATTGTCACCATTGGTACAGCCCATAATGTCCAAGTCGCCATCGCCGTCAATATCTGCACAGAAAACATCGGCCACGTACGGGGCTTGGCCAGCCACAATATTTTGCGGGCCAAAAACCCCTTGGCCATCCAGGTTTTCAAACCACGAAATCGTAACCATATCGGCAGAGTTGGCAACTACGTCCAGATCACCATCATTATCAATATCCGCAGCAAATACCGACCTACAGGCGAGCAAGCCGGAAGAAATAAGCTTACGAGCAGAAAAATTGCCTAGTCCATCTAGGTTTTCGTACCATGCCGCACTGCTTTGCTGATCTATGGCCGCAACAATATCCAAATCTCCATCCCCATCAATATCCACTGCAATGGCATCGTTAACATTATCCGCAGCATTATCAATTATTTGTGGTGTTCCAAAGGAGCCAGATCCATCTAAATTTTTTAGCCATAAAATTCTATCTAGCGATGTAGCTGATACTATAACATCCGTATATCCGTCTCCGTTGAGGTCGGCCGCGTGTACATTATATATTTCGGGAAGATCAATTATCAATTGCAGAGGTCCAAAAGCACCCAGACCATCCATGTTTTTATACCATGTAACACCATTGGTGGAGCGTGATCCGCAAAGAATATCCAAAAAGCTATCCCCGTCCATATCTGCAACCATTAACGAAACGGGGAGTTCCGCTTCTGTACCGATAATTTGTTCAGGACCGAATTGGGCATAGTCCATAGATTGAACAAAAATGAAAAAAATGATGATTTTAGTTTTCATACTTTTATTATCACCCGGAAATATTTTCAATATTTCCGGGTGATTTAGATTTAATTGGGTTGCTTATAGATAATAGTTTGTTGTGTGCTGCCATCGTCATAGTTTTCCTCTATTTTATAGAGACCCATATCCAAGGTGTTTATTAACGTAGGATTATTTATACCTAATGAATCCTTGGGGGTTACCGTAACATTGGCATTGAAGATGTTGTCATTAAACCTGGTAACACTGCCATCCATTGGTCGGCGGTTATAATTATCATAGCATCTCCGAGCCTGGGGGTAGAAGACAGATCCTATTTCGTGCTTAATTAAGATAGCCGAATGGTTTGGGTGTACAATCCTGCTGTAATCCTGTTCGTTTTTATCGATCTGTAAAAGGATGGTATTATTGTTTGAATAAAATGAAATATCATTATAATCCACCGGTTCCGGACATTCGCAACGGCACTCTACAAACCGGTACTCGAAACCGGGCTGGAAATGGGGCGGAATGTAATGAGGAGGCAGTGGCCCTATCACATAATATTCCCCTTTATAAGGCTCATATAAAGAAGCAACAATTGTAGTAGCATTTATTAATGGCTGATAGTTTCCAATTTTTTCCCGCATGCGGCGGATCTGGCCGGGCGTTAGGTAATCTTGCGAACAACTATAACAATATGCATCGCTCATGGTGTTAATGACATCCTCATGAAAAATTTGATATTGCACATTTATTTCATCAGTTTCGGTTCCAAAATAATTACAGTTTTCATTTACATAAGGACAATAGCCAGCCCCGTTATTATCGAAATGATAATAACACGTATTGGCAGCCGTGTCCACGACATTGTCATCGGCGCAAGGGGCATTATATTCGTTATTGGGATTACAGGGAGGGGGTGTGGCTATTCGTGTGGTATGTTCCCTATTTGAGCATCCATTGCCCTTGGCACGGGTATGGTAAAGTCCCAAGGCATGACCCATTTCGTGAGTGGCGCTATTCAGCTTATCTGCTTTTAAGATTATCATATCGCTGCCAATGCCACTGGCGGCACCACCAAATTCAGAACCATAAGGAACATAAATGTTTATAGCGTTCGGGGTTTTATAGTTGTTTGATGCATAGGTGAAAAACTCCCCTATCTGGCACCTCCCCACATTGCCATAGCCATCGGGGTCGAATTGTCCCGTAACAGTATGACATACATAACGCTGTAAAGTTTCATCCCAAATCCATTCAACAAGAGGGAGATTGCCTGGGCTTGCAAAGGAATCATAGCCCCTGTACTTAAAAAAGATATTGAATTGATTATAGAAAATGTTCAATTTAGCGATACACCCTAAAACCTTGTCCTCACTGAACTCGCCCCATCCATAAGAGCCATCGGGTTTCTGCACTTGCCAAAAAAATACATTCAGGACAATAGGATCATCGGTAGCGGGGTCTAACGGAGCGGTGGAATAACTGAACTCTCCAGGCATATCGGCATTGATTGTTCCTTCAGTAGCACAGGTGTCTAAATAACTTTGGGCAAACATTTTTGTATTGTTTCCCATAAAAATACAAAAAAAGAAGCAGAGAAATAATTTGGTTGGTGTCATAACATCTGTATTTAGTTAAACAATATTTATGAAAATTCGCTTTCTAAATAACTGGGGAGAAGTGTAAATATAATATTAATTTTTAAATGTAGTATTATGAGGTTACAAATATTTTAAAATATGTAAGGAATTTGCTTGCATGCCAAATGTAAGTGAAGAAGACATTTTAAAACTTAAAAAGAGCCTTCCTATAAAATTGGGTAGGGCTATAAAATTGGCAAGAAAGAAAAACAATCTTTCACAAACGGAATTGGCAACGCTTACACTTAAAGACAGGCAATATATTTACAAAATAGAAAAAGGGAAAGTAACTCCAAATATTGTTACTATTGGCATAATAGCAAAAGCCCTAAATCTTTCCATACCCGAACTACTTGAATATTTGTAACAATCCAATAAACTTCACTCTTCAATTTAACCCAATTTATTAAATAGCTTTTTAGCCCACCCATTAATTGGGTTATTCGTAAATTTGCCCAAAACCACAAACCAATCATGAAAATATACACCAAAACCGGCGATGCAGGCACTACTGCTCTTTTCGGCGGCACGCGCGTTCCAAAACACAACATTCGCATTGAAAGTTACGGCACCGTGGATGAGCTCAATTCGTATATTGGACTCATACGCACCCAAGAAATTGACAAACACAGCAAGGAAATTTTGATAAAAATCCAGGATAGGCTTTTTACCATTGGCTCCACACTAGCAACCGACCCCAAAAGGGCAGTGCTCAAAAGTGGTAAAGAGCGCCTCAACATCCCGAAAATTGACGAAGAGGACATTACCCTTCTTGAAACCGAAATGGACGCAATGAACGATGCCCTGCCAGAGATGACACATTTCATTTTGCCGGGCGGAAACACAACCGTGTCATATTGTCACATTGCCCGCACCGTATGCCGCCGTGCAGAACGCCGCGCTACGCTTTTAAATGAAAATGAACCCATTGAAGAACGGGTACTTAAGTATTTAAACCGACTATCTGACTACCTCTTTGTGCTGGCACGAAAGTTGTCCAAAGACCTGAACGCAGAAGAGACGCAGTGGATTCCGAAGAAGTTATGAGTTATCGGTTATCGGTTATCGGTTATCGGTTATCGGTTATCGGTTATCGAAAGAACCAACAATCAACCGAAACTATTCATTTTCACTAAATAACTTATTAACGAATAGCTTTATAACTCGCTGTAAATCAGCAAACAAAAAACGTTCTTTAAAATACAGCAGAAATAATTACGATTTTTCTTGACTTTTTGATCTAAAAAATTACTTTTGCAGAAAATTAAAACCTAAAGTGCTATGTACTGGACATTAGAATTAGCATCCTACTTAAGCGATGCACCCTGGCCCGCAACCAAAGATGAATTAATAGATTACGCGATCAGGACCGGTGCTCCACTGGAAGTAGTCGAAAATCTTCAGGCAATTGAAGACGAGGGCGACTCCTACGACTCTATTGAAGAGATCTGGGCAGATTACCCAACAGACGACGATTATCTTTGGAACGAGGATGAATATTAATCCCAAGATTTTGGGAAACATTGAAAAATAATATAAAAAGTCTCTTTACGGGGCTTTTTTTTATTTAAAAAGTATTTAAAATATAGCCACAAATTCACGAATATTTTTATATAATCATTCGTGGATTTGTGGCAAAAAAACAAAATTGACAAAACAGTGCTGCCTTGCAACACTTCAAAATAAGTAAAGGCACATAATTATGTGCCTCAACAAAATAAATAATCATG
>DAIMFZ010000050.1:7359-13818 GCA_036724225.1 Aequorivita sp. | reverse complement strand
ATTACCGTGATGATCATACTTTTTCGTTTATGTTCTGTATCTAAGAGATTCAAGGTTTAAAATTTAAGATTCAAGATTGTGGAGTTTATACAATAATCATTCCATTCAAAAGCCAACCGATTACTGCGTACAGACTACTGAATACTGATTAATTGGGCCTGACTGCGAGAACGACTTTGAAGTTATTTCTATTTGCAATATCCATCACGAAAACCGCATCTTCAATGGGCACGCCTTCTTCAGCTCGTAATATTACAGTAGGTTCTTCTTGGCCTGCCAGCGCTTTTTTCAGTTCGCTTTCAATGTTGTATTCGCTCACACGTTCTTTGTCCACATAATAAGCTCCATCCTTTGTAATGCTAACGGATGCTTTCTGCACGTTCGAAGTTTTGCCCTTTGCCTTCGGAAGTATCAAATCCAAAGCATCGGGCGTTATTGCAGGCGAAGTGAGCAAGAAAAACACCAATAACAGAAACACTATATCTGTCATGGAACTCATGCTGAATTCGGCACTAACTTTATTTCTTCCTCGTAGGTTCATTAAGCTGGCTCGTTTAACATGTCAAGGAAATCTACTGCTGTGGCTTCCATTTGATGCACCACTTTATCAGTGCGCACTACCAAATGGTTGTAGCCCATATAGGCAATAATACCAACAATCAATCCTGCAACGGTTGTGGTCATTGCAGTATAAATACCTTCGGCAAGACTTCCCATTTCTGCTTGGCCACTACTGGTTGCAAGTTCGTGAAAAGCCAAAACCATCCCGATAACAGTTCCCAAGAAACCAATCATAGGTGCCGCTCCAGCGATTGTAGCCAAAACGCTTACGTTTTTTTCAAGTTTATATACTTCGAGGCGACCGGCGTTTTCAATGGCCGTATTTATGTCTTCCAAAGGACTTCCAATTCTAGAAATTCCCTTTTCGGTTAAATGTGAAACAGGAGTATTGTTTTGGGCGCAAAGCACTTTTGCGGCTTGAATGTTTCCTTTGGCCACATGGTCGCGGATTTGGTTCATAAAATTCCCGTCCATTTTAGTGGCAGCTTTTATGGCGAAAAGTCTTTCAAAATAAATATATACTGCCACAAAGAGAAGCACAAAAAGTACTGCTATAATGATTTGTCCGGCAGGGCCGCCTGTTAACAAAAGGTCCATTATGGACAGTGTTTTTTCTTGAACAATTGGTTCAATATCTTTCGCAACTTCGGAGCCCTCTTGAATAAAGAAGTTTAACATAAAAAAGGTTTTGTTTTAGTGAATAACGAAATTAGGTTTCAGAAATTGTTAGGTATTATGAAATAAGACTCTTTCGAACAAAAGGAAGACTCCCGCCCCCGCAATGAAGCCCAAAAAGGCTAGCCAAGTAATCTTCTTAAGGTACCAGATGAAATCTATACGTTCCATTCCCATTGCGGCCACACCAGCGGCAGAACCAATGATGAGCATGCTTCCACCCGTTCCGGCAGAATACGCAATAAAGTGCCAAAGCACTGAATCTATTGGCATATCATACATTCCCATGGATGCGGCAACTAATGGCACGTTGTCTATAACTGCAGAAAGCACACCCAACAACAAAATAACAATATCTTGATTCGGTATTGCGCGTTGCAAAACTTCGGCCACATAACGAAGTGTTCCTACTTCCTCTCCATTTACAACACCATAAACAAGGCTTTCAAGTCCTGCTACTGCCATCAAAATTCCAAGGAAAAAAAGAATACTTGAAATTTCAATACGCGAAAGGGCCTTATGAGCTGAATACAGATGTCTTCTTTCCCTGCTGAAATCTTCTTCAGGATGAATGTACTCCGAAACAAGCCATACCACACCCAAAGCCATCATCATTCCCATATAAGGCGGCAAATGTGTCAAAGTTTTAAACACGGGCACAGAAACAATCATTCCCAGTCCCAAAAAGAGCATGGTCTTGCTGCTCAAAAGCTTTTCTTCATCCTTGCCCTCTCGAGCGTCAACCTCAATAGTTCCTCGAAAAGCAGGCATATAACTGGCTATCAAAAATGGGATAGCAAAACAAACTATGGAAGGCAAAACCACAAACTCTATCAATCCACCAGCAGTTATTTTTTTGGCAATCCAAAGCATTGTTGTAGTAACATCCCCTATGGGAGACCAAGCGCCACCTGCATTCGTAGCTATAACCACCAATGAGGCATACCATATTCTGTCTTCTTTTTTATGGATAAGCTTTCGCAGAAGCGTTATTAAAACAATAGTTGCAGTAAGGTTATCAATAATTGCAGAAAGTAAAAAACCAATTATCCCGATTATCCAAAGCAGTTTCCTTTTGCTTTTGGTATGTACCGCGCTTTTCAATACTTCAAAACCACGGTGCAGATCGATTATTTCAACAATGGTCATTGCCCCTATTAGGAAAATGAGTATTTCCGAAGTCTTCCCTAAATGGTGGAGCAGCGTTCCTTCAAAACCTTCCATCGCAGCTTCTCCGCCGGAAAGAAAGTTAAAAGCTTGCTCATCACTGTTTATAATGTCAAACCAACCGTTCACAAAGCCTATTGCCAATACAGCCCAAATCAAAGATGCCATTATAAGTGCCGGAACGGTTTTGTCTAGTTTTAAGGGGTGTTCCAACGTGATGGATAAGTATCCAATTACGAAAATTAAAATGATTATTGATGCCATAGTAGAGTGGGTTTCGGTTACTTATAGCAATTGCTTCAAGGCTATTTCAAAAGCAGTTTTGCTGATGTTGGTTTTGGTACTATTGTTATCAAATGTGTTCTGAATGGCGTTTTTGATGGTAATGGAAGTATCGTTAAAAATGGCCTCATCAGTCATTTGCACTTTTCGCTCCATAAAATAAGCAAAGACCCTTGCCATCCCGCAATTACTGATGAAATCGGGTATCAGACTAACGCGCTCGTCGGTAAATTCCATAATCGGACCGAAAAAGATTTCCTTATCGGCAAAAGGAACGTTCGCCCCGCAACTGATAACTTCCAGTCCCGTTTCAATCATTTCTGAAATCTGTTTTTTGGTAATTAATCGCGAAGCCGCACAGGGCGCAAATATCTCCGTTTCCAATTTCCAGATTTTATCGTTTATTTCCTCAAAAGGAATCATGTTATCCGCAACCAAAGTATTGCCGTTCTTTTTTAGGAAAAGTTGTTTTATTTCTTCAAAGGAAAAACCGTCTTTATTGATGATTCCTCCTTCTCGATCAATAATACCGACAATTTTGGCACCCATTTGTGAAAGATAGTAAGCTGCGGCACCGCCTACATTTCCAAAACCTTGGATAACGGCACGCTTTCCTTTTACACTTCCGCCGTAAATATCGTAATAGTGATGTACCGCTTCGGCAACGCCATAACCAGTAATCATATCTGCCACCGTATATTTCCGGGAAACATCGGGTGAATAATTTACATTTTCCAAAACCTTTATCACGCCTTGACGCAATTGGCCAATTCTATTGATCTTATCTGCTTCCGTAGGCGAAAAATGCCCGTTAAAAACCCCTTCCTGCGGATGCCAAACACCACTTTGTTCCGTAATTGGGATTACTTCGTGAATTTCATCAACATTTAAATCGCCACCCGTTCCGTAATAGGCTTTCAACAATGGCGAAACGGCTTTGAACCAACGCTCTAAAACCCCTTTTTTTCGCGGGTCTGAAGGGTCAAAGTTAATTCCGCTTTTGGCACCACCAATAGGCGGTCCAGCCACGGTGAACTTAACTTCCATTGTTTTTGCAAGTGAAAGCACTTCGTTGACATCTAGCCCTTTGCGCATACGGGTTCCGCCGCCGGCAGCACCACCGCGCAACGAATTTATTACCGTCCAGCCTTCGGCCTCGGTTTCGGGGTCATTCCAATGGAAAACTATTTCGGGATCTTTTTGTTCGTACTTTTTGAGGAGTTGTTTCATTTAAGCAAGGTTATTCAACTCCTACGCTTAGGCTTCGGAGGGAGATTCTATCCTTCGCTATAGCTTCGGATAATGATGGCAAATATAAAAAACTTGTGAGGGGGTTTATATTTATTTTGGATAAAATTTATGGAAAGAAAATTTTCCCCGAAGAATGATCTTTTGAAGCGCCAGTAACGCTCGCCAAACAATTAACTTCCTTGCGCATTTTCAACACACCCAAAAGCCCAAAAATCAATGCTTCTTTGTATTCCACAATTTCTGCGGAAGGAATAATAACTTCAATTGAACCCAAATCTTTCAATCTTTCAATTAAAAAAGAATTATATGCGCCGCCGCCAGTTATAAAAACCGAAGCACGGTTGCTGAGCGAAGTCGAAGCATCAGAAAATTGATTGGCAAGCTGCACTGCTATATGCTCCGTAAATGTGCGTAAAATGTTTTCGGAAGAAATTTCGGCAGCTTCCAAAAGCGGAAAAATGGTGGACCGAACCCATTCCAAACCCAAGGATTTTGGTGGTTTTTCGGAATAAAAAGAAAGCGTATTCAATTTTTGAAGCAATCCTTCATCCACTTTTCCCGCAGCAGCCAATTTTCCGCCTTCGTCAAAATCTAGCCCGAGTTTTTCGGCGTATTTGTTCAAAACGATGTTCGCTGGGCAAATATCAAAAGCAATCCGTTCGCCATTTTTCTCAAAAGAACAATTTGCAAAACCACCCAAATTCAGGCAATAGTCGTATTCGGGAAAAAGCAACCTGTCACCTATTGGTACCAGTGGCGCGCCCTGCCCACCCAATTCCACATCCTGCACCCTAAAATCGCAGACTACGGTTTTGCGGAGCATTTTTGAAATTCGCGGCAGATTGCCTATTTGGTACGTCAGCCCTTTTTCGGGACGGTGTAGTATGGTGTGACCGTGGCTACAGACTGCATCAATTTCAAGAATATTGTTCCTTTTAATAAATTTAGAAATTTCCTCTGAAAGTTTTTCGGTGTATTTAAAATCGAGCCGTACCAACTTTTCTTCGGAATAATTGATTGCTTCGTGAAGCTCGTCTTTCCAAAACGAGGAATAGGGAACGGTTTCGGCTGCGAGGATTTCAAAATTCCATTTCTTTTCGGAATAATTAAAAACCAGTTCAGCCAAATCAATCCCGTCCAGCGAGGTGCCGCTCATTAGGCCTATAATATGGTAATTTTCCTTTTTCAAGTATTTGAGAATGTTTGAAGTTTAAAGATAGGAAGGTAGCACCTAAAATTCAAAATTACAAGCACCAAATTCCAAACCTGCCCTTTTTGGAATTTGGGATTTGGGATTTGGGATTTGTTTTCTTGGAATTTGGGATTTGTTTTATTGAAATTTGCTTTTTATAAGTACCTTTGTTTTCTCAGTTAAAACACAATTCTTACTTATAAAAAGCCCATGGATTTCAGTCTATCCGAAGAACAATTAATGATACGCGACGCCGCTCGCGATTTTGCCCGTACCGAACTTTTACCAGGCGTTATAGAACGTGATAACCACCAAAAATTCCCTACCGAACAGGTCAAAAAAATGGGTGAGCTCGGCTTTCTCGGAATGATGGTGGACCCAAAATACGGCGGTGGCGGAATGGACACTCTCAGCTACGTTTTGGTGATGGAGGAACTGAGCAAGATTGACGCTTCGTGTTCCGTAATTGTATCCGTGAACAATTCACTGGTTTGTTACGGCCTTGAAAAGTATGGCACTGAAGAACAAAAACAAAAATATCTTACCAAACTCGCCACTGGCGAAAAACTTGGCGCATTTTGTTTGAGCGAGCCCGAAGCTGGTAGCGATGCCACTTCGCAAAAAACGACAGCCATTGAAAACGGCGACCATTACATATTGAACGGCACAAAAAACTGGATTACCAACGGCGGCAGCGCAGATTATTATTTGGTAATCGCCCAAACCCACAAAGAGAAAAAACACAAAGGCATCAACGCATTTATAGTTGAAAAAGGCTGGGCAGGTTTTGAAATCGGCCCGAAAGAAGACAAGCTCGGAATCCGAGGAAGCGATACCCATTCCTTAATTTTCAACGACGTAAAAGTTCCAAAGGAAAACAGAATTGGCGAAGATGGATTTGGTTTCTCATTTGCTATGAAAACACTTGCCGGAGGCCGCATTGGCATTGCGGCCCAAGCTTTGGGAATTGCTGGAGGCGCCTATGATTTGGCGCGTGAATATTCTAAAGTGCGCAAAGCTTTCGGCACCGAAATTTGTAACCATCAAGCAATTGCTTTCAAATTGGCCGATATGCACACCAGCATTGAAGCAGCGCGACATTTAGTGATGAAAGCGGCCTGGGACAAAGACCAGGGCAACAACTATGATATGAGCGGCGCCATGGCAAAACTCTACGCCAGCCAAGTAGCTATGGATGTTTCCGTGGAAGCAGTACAAGTTCACGGTGGCAATGGATACGTAAAAGAATATCACGTGGAACGCATGATGCGCGATGCGAAAATCACACAGATTTATGAAGGAACCTCAGAAATTCAAAAGATTGTAATTTC
>DAIMFZ010000050.1:0-7259 GCA_036724225.1 Aequorivita sp. | reverse complement strand
AAGAAATTCCAAACCAACCCAAACCGCAACACATTATCGCGATACGGTTGTCCCGGCGCAGCAAAATATTCGTTCTTTCCGCCGAAGAGAGATGTGAAATTTTCATAGACAAAGAAAATACGCGTCTGCCGAATCTTCGCATTAAAGAAAACAGCTACCAAAGGAAAACCGCCCAATTCCTGATCGTTCTGGACATAAAACTCAGCAAGCACTGGGTCGTAGGCATTCATATTGTATTTTGTGAAATACTTGAATGTAACACCCGTTTGCATGAACAATGCTCGTTTAAACCAATGGTCTTGATAGTAAAGTGAATTTCGGGTTATTATTTGAGGCACATTAAAAACGTTTCCCCCGCTCAAAACTTGTTGGTACATTAAGGTATTATCTAAAGCAAAAACTCCAAACTTGAATTCCTTTTCAGCTTTGATTTTTAAATAGTCCACCCGTTCCGAAGCCTGAATTGGCGATGGGGTACTGTCATTGGCCTTTATCCCGAAGTAGGCGTAATCATCAATCCCGATATAGCTTACCGACGCATTTCCAAATTTTTTGGTGTTGATTTCAAACTTCAGTTCTTGTGTTTTTACATTGTTCAATTCGGTTTTCCAATTGTAATTTTGGTAATCGCTTTGATACAGCAAAAAGTTGAAATTCGGCGCCACCGAATGAACGGTTATGGATGCTTTCGCATTGTATTCTTCGTTTAAATTATAGGAAGCCGCGCCTTGAAGAAAATTTCCATCAAAGTCCCCAGCTACATTTATCGCTCCTTTTCCCGAGAGTTTAAAACCGCTGTATTCTTTTTCATAAGCGCCTCCGGCTTCAATACTATTCCCTTTTATTCTATTCGGAATTCGTTCATTATCAAGAATCAATACAGAATTATATCCATAATTAAAATCGGTATAACCCACCCAAGCTCTTATTTTTCCGATTAATGAATTGTTGAAATCGGCATACGCTTTTATGTTTAAATCTTCGAGTTTGGTTATTGTTTCTAAATCGCTGGTTTTGTAGGATGGGCCATAAGGTGCAAAAGGAACACTTTGGTTATAGCGAAAAGATTTATCTTCATAACTCAAAACATTTCCAATGGTAATCACTGAATATCCAGTGCTGTCGCGCTTGCTGAGCAGTTCGTAATAATGATCGCCATAAAAGCGCAAGCCTTCCAATTTGTTTTCGGCATTTTCAAATTTCACATCCAATCTGCCGCGATCGCGAAATTCTGGGTCGTCGTTTATGAAAAGTTGCAACGAATTATCAGTCAACCCACCGTTCTCCTGATTAAAAATATCTTGGGCGGCCACGTGCGCACGGGCAACGTAGCGATTGTTTTTGGTGCGGTAATTTGAAGTGAAAAGAAAGTTCCCCGTACTGGTCAAAATGTGTTGATATTTCCCAAGAGAGCGAACGCCTTTATACCCAATTGAAAAATTGAACTGAGGCGAAGTATTCACCGTAAAAAAAGCATCCAACTGTTGGCCTTGCGCATAGGCAGTTTTGAAATAAAGTTCTGTTAGTGGTGTGGGGATGTTATAATAATTTACATCCTCAATTTCTTTGTAATTGAAATGGTGCGACTGTGCCACAAAAAGCGGCTTCAAGTTCAACCTGTCAAACGAATAAGCTAATGAATTATAGGTCTGACCAACGTTTGAGAACTGAAGCAATTCAAAATTATCTTTCCGCAAATAATTGAATTTGTACTTCTTTTTGATGGAAAGTGTAGTGTCAACAAAAGTGGTGTCGCGGTCTGCCGAAATTATTTTGTAGTAATCAATCGGCGGTTTTTGCCGCTTCTTCGAAGGGTTTTGCGAAAACACCGTTGCCGAGGCAAATATAATAAGGAAGAGCAAAAGTGTCTTTTTCATTCTTTGGAAAAACTTTCGGGCAAAGGTAATTTATTTTTAATTGAATATGATTGGGTGAAAATTCCAATTGTCAAGCACCAAATTCCAAATAAATCTCAAATCTCAAAAAAACAAATCTCAAATAAAAAATTCAAACTAGCCTTCCATAAGTTTGGTTTTAAACAAAAATTTCATTGATAAGCGTTTGATTTTTTCTTTTTGTTTTTTGTGAGTAATTTGGAATTTGTTTTCTTTGGAATTTGATGTTTAATTTAATAATAAATCTTCAATTTTGTAATTTAAGTCATAAATATGCTCAAGTTAAAAATCAATCAAAATTTCCTGGAATGCGGAACGGATGAAGCCGGGCGTGGCTGCTTGGCGGGACCGGTTACTGCTGCGGCCGTAATTCTTCCCGATGATTTTCAACATCCTTTTTTAACGGACAGCAAGCAACTTTCAGAAAAAAAAAGATTGGAACTGAAAGTTATTATTGAACGGGAAGCCGTTTGTTTTAAAGTAATCCATGTAATGATGGACGAAATTGACAAAATAAATATTCTCAATGCCTCCATTTTAGGGATGCACCGCGCCATTGAAGGACTTTCCTGCGCTCCGCAGTTTATTGCTATAGACGGCAATCGCTTTAAGCCTTTTGGGGAAACTCCATTTGAATGTGTAGTAAAAGGCGACGGAAAATACCTTCACATTGCCGCGGCCTCCGTTTTGGCCAAAACCTATCGCGATGAGTATATGACTGCACTTCATGACGATTTTCCACACTACAACTGGAAACAAAACAAAGGGTACCCCACTAAAGAACACCGTGAAGCTATTCGCTATCACGGAGCTACAATTTTTCATAGAAAGAGTTTTAAGCTTCTTCCCGAACAATTAAAACTGAAAGTATAACAACTGTTGAAAACCCGTCAATAAACTATTTTCATTTGCTACAAAACCATCACTTATCCTTGTTACTTTTGTGATATGGGAAAAATTCTGGGCAGACTGATAGCTTTTTTACTTTTCATCCCAATGAGTTTGGGAATTTTTGGAAGTTGTGACAATACACCTCCAAAAACGGGAACTTTGATGGATTTTGTTCCTGAGAACACCTCCGTAGTTTTTAAAATAACCGATTTTGAAAATTTACAGGCAGATATTCAAAGTAATTCCTTGCTTTCAAAATTTGAAAAAACCTCGCCTTATCTGTTCTTTTCTGATAAGGCAAACATTTTAAAAAATCTGCATCCCACCTCGCAAAGCCTTTTTTGCATCAATAAAATAAACGATTCGCTTACTGCTTTTACTTTTATTGCGAAACACACTAAGGACCTTTTTCAAACGGATTCCCTCAAAAACAAAACAATTGAAACGCTTCAATTGGACAAGCAATCTTTCCAACGAATCACGATTGATAAACAAATAGCGTATTCAGCAATCATAGACAGTGTGTTTGTGGTTTCGTCTTCGCAACAGCTTTTGCTCGATATTTTAAACCGAAAAACCGAACGGGATGATACCTTCAAAAAAGTTTTCAACCTGCCTTCCTCCAACGGATATACGGCTCTAATCCGTGGAAAAAAAATTGCGCTCAACGATTCCACGAAAATAGCTTTCACTTCGTGGAGCGCACTGGATGTTGCCATTGCGCCAGAATCCTTAACCGCAACGGGAATCACTTTGGCAACGGACAGCATTCCACAACTTTTGAATGTATTTGAAGACCAAGTGCCCCAACAGAACAATATTGCGGAATTAATACCAACCAATGCTTTGGGCGCTGTGAGTTTTACGTTTAACGATGCTGAAAAATTTCAAGCGAATCTTCGGAATTTCCGCGGTGAAAAAGATGCCACACAAACCACCGGAATTTTTGGATCTGTAAGTGAGGTTGGTTCCATTCATCTAAAAAACGAAACCGCAGTTTTCATAAAAAGTATAGATGCTTCTTTAACGAGTGATGCTTTGGCGCGCTTCGTTTCTGCGAAAAACTCATTTCGGGAAATTGAAATCAAGAGTTTCAGTGAGCCGCAATTATTTCAAAAAACGTTTTCGCCTTTTATCAATTCGAAAAAGGCCAACTTCGTTTTTCAACTGGAAAACTTCTTCGTTTTTACAGAAACTGAAACTGCCGCACAGCAGCTTATCAGTGATTTTCAAAACAACAATACGTTGAAAAATACTTCTTATTTTGAAAATACATCACCCGATTTGAGCACCGCTTCTTCGTTGTTGATCCTTAAACTGCAGGGAGAATTTTCCGAATCAATTTCAGGGTTTTTTAATTCGAAAAGCAGCGCAGCTATTGAGAAAATTTCTTTGGAAAAATTTCCGTTGGCAGTGGTTCAATTCAGTTATGACAGAAATTTTGCGCACCTAACCATCGTCTGCAAGGAAGCTTCTGGCAAAGCACAGACCGTTTCGGGAAATGTTTCGGAAAAATTCAATGTAAAACTGGACAACGCTGTTTTGGGGATTCCGCAAATTTTCAGCAACCAAAACAACGGTAGCAATGTAGTGGTGCAGGACATGGGCAACAAACTGTATTTTATTTCGGAAAGTGGAAAAACTCTCTGGACCAAAAAACTCGGTTCGGCAATTTTGGGCACGGTTGAAGACGTAACCATATCAGGCAATAAAAACTTTGCTTTTGCAACAAAAAATGAGTTTCATATATTGGACCGCAACGGGAAGGAAGTAAAAGGTTTTCCTATAAAGTTTAAAGACAAAATTACGCAGCCACTTTCGGTTTTTGATTATGACAACAATGGCAATTACCGTTTTGTAATCGTTCAGGGCAAAGAAGCGCTTATCTACGACAAAAGCGGAAATGCGGTAAAAGGCTTTGATTTCAGCAAAGCGAAGAGCAACATTGTGCAACCACCGGCGCACATAAGGATGGGCAACAAAGACTACATTGTGTTTGCCGAAGAAAGCGGGAAACTGAACATTTTGAGCCGTGTGGGGAAACTGCGGATTTCAGTATCAAAAAACTTCAATTTTTCTGAAGTTCCCATTGCCGAAGAGGACAATAATTTCATAGTTATTACGAAAGAAAACACCAAAGAGCGCATTTCGGAGGACGGAAAAGTTGCTTCCCAAAAACTGGATGTTGGAAGCAATTATTGGTTTTCAATCCTTGGAAATACAAAAGTAACTCTGGACGGCAACCAACTACGCATCAACGGAAAAATGGCGGAACTTCCATTGGGCGTTTACACCAAACCGCAACTCTTCAACGTGCATAGAAATACATTTGTTACCATTACCGAAACCCAAGAAAAAAAGGTCTATGTTTTTGACAAAAACACCACGCTTTTGAACGGTTTTCCTGTCTATGGAACTGCTGCTGCTTGTTTGGGTGAAGGCAACGGGAAAAACTCCATAAATCTGGTGGTGAAGGGTGAAGCAGACACCGTTTTAATGTATTCATTATAAAAAATAGGCAGCTTTTATTCATTAAATATTAAATGGTTTGTTAACCTTCAACGGTGAACCACCACTTGAAAATTGTCATAATCAGTTTCTCCGAAAGTCATCCTATAATCAAATGTGCCACCATTGCCCCCCGCGAAGCCCAATGCGCTCAAAAGTAGAGTATGCGTTCCGGCGGGGAGTTGTACATATCCATTGCCATTCAAGTAATAATAACCTGCCGCATAGGTTCCTCCAGGACTATCTACTTCGGGATTGTTGGTATAGGTTCCTGTATCCATGGCTATATAATTTGAGCTACCATCAACAGATACCCAAGCCCGATACAGCCTTGAAGCCCCATCTACTATGGGACCCACTCCATTTGATCGGGTAAGCCTTACACTAAATTGATAGGAAATATGTACCAACGATTCCTGAGTAAGCGTAACTGAAGTATTGTAAATAGGGATGGTTACTCCCTCGCCCGTGGCAGATTGGATGCTTATGCTGGGGTTAATAAAATTAACGACGTTAATAGGCATGAAAGTTTGTATTAATGGAGGTTGCAAGTTTAAGTCGCCATTGGCATCCACATAAACCGGGGAAGGATCTACCCCAATATTATAAATGCTATTGGTATCGTTTAATTCATCAATCCGGACTGTGGAAGTACTCCCTGCAATATGGAGTTCGGTTTCTGGAGCTGCAGTATTGATACCTACCCGGTTGGTACCGCCATCCACAAAAAGCATGTTGGGGTTGTCGTTGGTTTCTATTCGCGTATCAATATCAACACCCCCTTCGTTGATTACCAAAGCATCATTTGCGCCTTCCAATAATCGTATGAATTCCCGACCTCCCGCACTAAAAGCAAGTTGGTCCGCGGTGGGGCGCCACATGCCCACATCCGAATCGGAAGCCCAACTATAAAAAGGGAGGGAATTTGTCCCATTTGCCATGGCTTGTATTTGATCTGCGTTTCCTGGGATACGGAGCCGATCTAGGCTGTTTGTTTTGAAATCCAAATTCCGATCAATGGTAGTCCCCAAAAAATGGGTGCCATTGATGGTGTTGTCATTCCCATCGGTTTTCCAGTAATTGTTGTTGGTTTGAAGTCGAACCCACTTTGTACCATCCCAATAATAAAAACCCGTTACCGTGGTAGGATTGGTATTATAAACTAAAAGACTTTCGGTACTTCCTCCAGTAACTGGTGAAATCGAACTGAGGTCTGGAATATTTATTCGCGGAATCAATAATCCTTTATCTGGACTATCAATGTCCAGCATCGAACCCGCCCCAGGGTTTGTGGTATTAATCCCGACTTGTGCATTCAGATGTGTTGAAAAAGTTATAATAAAGCACAGGATTATACCATTTAAAACAGTGTAGTTAAGTTTCATAAGCCTGATTTTGAACGATTTGGGAGTGCAATATAAACAAAAAATCGGTTTAAATACATATAATATCGATAAAATACATAATATTTTATAATTTTTATTTATATGAAGTTAAAATATATCCTAAACAAAAGCCTCTTTGGATCACAAAGAGGCTTCTGCAAGTTGAAGGCTATTTACTATTGAGAATTTAATCTATTCAATAATTAAACTTTTAATAATTCTATTGTTTTCGGAATATATTGTTATCCAATACACGCCTGCATCGAATCTCGAAACATCAATCTGTGTGGAATTTCCATTTTGATTAATCGGAAACGTTCTTATTAATCTCCCTCTAAGGTCAAAAATATTTACTTTATTTAAAACTGAAAATCCGTTGTTTTGAATATTAAAAGTAGTCTCCGCGGGATTAGGATATACAATGATCTCATTTTCATTTAAAGTGGTTTCTGTTATACTCAAATATTCTTCAACGGTCAGTTCAAAAGTACAACTACCAATATTCCCAGCAGCATCAATTACAGTTAGGGTTATATCAATAATACTGCCCCCCGCAACCACAGTACCTGCTACCGGACTT
>DAIMFZ010000049.1:0-13915 GCA_036724225.1 Aequorivita sp. | reverse complement strand
GTGGTTTTCAACTACATTTTTATGAATTATATAGATCCAGATTTTGTTCAAAAAACCTTGGATTTTACACATGAGCAATTGATAAAAGCGAATATGCCCCAAGATCAAATAGAAATGAGAATGAACATGTCTGCCAAATTAATGACGCCTTTATTTATGACTGGAATTTCACTGATTGCCACCTTATTCTTTGGATTTATCATTTCCCTGTTTACAGGATTGGTTATGAAGAAAAATCCACCACAACAACTTAATTAATTGAATGAACATCTCCATCGTCATCCCACTTCTCAACGAAGAAGAATCACTTAATGAACTATACCGTTGGATTGCATCCGTAATGCAATCCAATGGCTTTTTATACGAGCTCATCTTTATTGACGACGGTAGCACGGACGGTTCGTGGGAAATAATTGAAAAACTTTCCTCGGAAAATTCCGCTGTAAAAGGAATCCGTTTTCAAAAAAACTACGGAAAATCGCAAGCGCTACACGCCGGTTTTGCAATGGCAAAAGGCGATGTAATCATTACGATGGATGCTGATTTACAGGACAATCCCGAAGAAATTCCCGAACTGTACAAAATGATAACGGAAGAAAATTTCGACCTGGTTTCCGGTTGGAAAAAGAAGCGGTATGATTCAATACTCAGCAAAAACATGCCTTCAAAATTGTTCAATTACGCAGCTCGGAAAACTTCTGGCGTAAAATTGCACGATTTCAATTGCGGCTTGAAAGCCTACAAAAAAGATGTTGTAAAATCCATTGAAGTAACTGGCGAAATGCACCGATACATTCCCGTGTTGGCCAAAAATGCAGGTTTCAGCAAGATTTCAGAAAAACATGTTTTGCACCAAGCCAGAAAATATGGAACCACAAAATTTGGCGCAGAACGCTTTATTCGCGGTTTTTTGGATTTGATTACTATTTGGTTTTTATCAAAATTCGGGAAACGACCAATGCACCTTTTTGGAGCATGGGGCGCGGTAATGCTGATGGTTGGCTTTCTATTAGCGCTTTATCTGGGAATCGATAAACTATTTTTAAACCCCCACGGAAGGCTCATCGCGGAACGTCCGCAATTTTTTATCGCACTTACCGCAATGATTTTAGGCACCCAACTTTTCCTCGCAGGATTTTTGGGCGAATTGATCCTCCGAAGTAAAAAAGATTCCCGAAACTATATAATAAAGGAAACGGTTAATTAGTGATTTGGGATTTGGAATTCGTTGAATTCGAAAACATTTCATCCCACAAATTTTGAATCTGTCACCCTGAGCCCTTCGACAAGCTCAGGATAAACTAAAGTCGAAGGGTTGAATTTTGAACCTTAAACCTTGAATTTTAAATTAATTTAAGCGAATGATTTACGTAGATCCGAAAACTTTAGCCCGCGTTAACCAATGGCTCACTCCTTTTTTCGACGAAAAAACCCAACACGAAATCAAAGAGATGATCGCCTACGATCCCGAAGGACTGGAAGACAGTTTTTATAAAAACCTAGAATTTGGAACTGGTGGAATGCGCGGTATTATGGGCCAGGGCGACAACCGAATCAATAAATATACTTTGGGCAAAAACACCCAGGGACTTTCAAATTATTTAAAAAAACAATTCCCCAACAAAGAGATTAAGGTTGCTATTGCTTATGATTGTCGTCACAACAGTAAGGAATTTGCAAAATTAGTGGCTGATGTTTTTTCGGCGAACGGCATAAAAGTTTTTCTTTTTTCTGAATTGCGCCCCACACCCGAACTTTCTTTTGCCGTAAAATATCTGGGTTGCCAAGCGGGAATCGTTTTGACAGCATCACACAATCCGCCGGAATACAACGGTTATAAAGTGTATTGGGAAGATGGCGGACAATTGGTTCCACCGCAGGACGGCGAAATAATTGCTGAAATAAATTTGCTTAAATACGAAGAAATTAAATTTGAAGCAAATGAAAGTTTGATTCAATATATAGCTGCCGAAATTGATGAAGCTTTTGCAAAGGCTTCCATTGAAAATGGAACTTTTAATACTTCAAAAGAGGCAAAAGACAACTTAAAAATTGTTTTCACGTCGCTTCATGGAACATCAATCACGATGGTTCCGAAGGTTTTGGAGCAAGCCGGTTATAAAAATGTATTTATTGTTGAAGAACAAGCAGAACCCGATGGCGATTTCCCAACGGTAAAATCGCCCAATCCCGAAGATCCGGCCGCTTTAAAAATGGCTTTGGAACTTACCGAAAAAGTAAACGCCAACATCGTAATTGGAACCGACCCAGATTGCGACCGTTTGGGCATTGCAGTAAGAAACAACGAAAACAAAATGGTTTTGCTCAATGGAAACCAAACGATGGTTTTGATGACGCATTTCCTTTTGGACCAATGGCAAAAAAACGGGAAACTAAACGGAAAGCAGTTCGTTGCTTCAACCATTGTTTCCACACCTATTGTTGAAAAGGTTGCAAATCATTTCAATGTAAAATATCTTGAAGGTCTTACTGGTTTTAAGTGGATTGCAAAAATGATCAAAGACTATCCAGAGCTTGAATTTATTGGCGGTGGCGAAGAAAGTTTTGGTTATTTGGTAGGTGATTTTGTCCGTGATAAAGATGCCGTTACCGCAACCCTACTGGCTTGCGAGATTGCCGCGCAGAAAAAACATTCTGGTAGTAGTATGCTTCAATATTTGAATGCTATTTACGAACAATTCGGCTACTATCGTGAACATTTAATTTCAGTTACAAGGAAAGGAAAACAGGGCGCTGCCGAAATTTCCGCAATGATGAAAAATCTTCGTGAAAATCCTTTTAATGAAATTGCAGGCAGCAAAGTAGTTCGTATAGACGATGTTTCAAAAAACGAAACTACAGATTTCATAAAACAGGAAACTTTGTCACTAAACCTGCCAAAATCAAACGTTTTGATTTATTATACTGAGGATGGTAGCAAAATTGCAGCGCGTCCCAGCGGCACAGAACCGAAAATAAAGTTCTACATTAGCGTGAATACTTTAGAAAAAGAAAACTTTGAGGAAATACTTCAAAAAAAAATTGACACAATTGCTGCACAACTAAACATCAGTTAATGAATTATTTCAAAAAAATACTGCGTTACGCCTATCCATACAAAAAATACGCTTTTCTCAACATCTTTTTTAATGTTCTGTATGCGCTGTTCAGCACACTTTCCTTTGTGGCGCTCATCCCGGTCTTGCAAATCATTTTCAGCGACCAACGCACATTGGCTGCACGACCCATATATAAAGGACTTTCATCTTTAAAAGACTATTCGCAGGATTACCTGAATTATGCTATCCTTGAAAACATCAATAAATATGGCGAGTTCAAAGTCTTGATGTACATGGTAGGTGTTATTATCTCCCTCTTTTTATTAAAAAATCTCAGCAATTATCTCGCAATGTTCTACTCTACTTTTATGAGGAACGGCGTTTTAAAAGATCTTCGGAATGACCTTTACAGCAAAATAATTCAGTTTCCTCTAGCTTTTTATTCAGAAAAAAGAAAAGGCGACACCATTTCCCGATTGAGTGGCGATGTTGATGAAGTGAAAAACTCTGTGCTTTCCGTTTTGGAAATGATTGTTCGCGAACCACTCACCATTATATTCTCATTGGCGACAATGCTTTTTATAAGTCCGAAACTTACACTTTTTGTATTTCTATTTTTGCCGATTTCAGGTTTCTTGATTTCAAAAATTGGAAAATCATTGAAAAAAGGCTCTTTAAAAGTGCAAGAGGAACAAGGAATTTTTCTTTCCATTTTGGAAGAAACTATGGGCGGATTGCGAATTATCAAAGCTTTCCATGCCGAAAATCTTTTTCAGAAGAAATTTGAAGATAGTAACGAACGATTTTACAAGCATTCCAACGCGGTACTCAATCGTCAAAACCTTGCCTCCCCATTGAGCGAACTTCTTGGGATTATAACTATTGGAGTACTTCTGGTGTACGGTGGCTATCTTGTTTTCGTAGATAAAACGCTCGAAGCCAGTTTTTTTATTGGTTATATTACTTTGGCTTACAATATTCTTACACCCGCAAAAGCCATCGCAAAAGCGAGCTACTCTGTGAAGCGTGCCGATGGTTCCGCACATCGTATTTTAGAACTTTTGGAAGCTGAAAACACGATTACCGATATTGAAAATCCTGTACAAAAAGAAGGTTTTGACAGTGTTATATCAATAAAAAATATTTCTTTCAAATATGAAGATCAATACGTTTTGAAAGATTTTTCCCTCGAAATTCCGAAGGGAAAAACCGTTGCGCTCGTTGGCCAATCTGGTAGCGGAAAAAGTACTATCGCTAACTTATTGACACGTTTTTACGACGTAAATAAAGGTAGTATCGAAATTGACGGCGTAAATATAAAAGACATTTCTAAAAGATCGTTGCGCGGTTTGATGGGCATCGTTTCTCAGGATTCTATTCTTTTTAATGATACTGTGGCAAACAATTTAAAACTTGGAAAACCTTTGGCTTCTGATGCAGAATTGCTTGAAGCTGCGGAAATAAGTAATTCATACGAATTCATAAAAGATCTTCCCGAAGGTTTTGAAACCAACATTGGCGACAGCGGAAACAAACTTAGCGGTGGTCAGAAACAGCGTTTGAGCATTGCCCGCGCCGTGCTTAAAAATCCACCGATTATGATTTTGGACGAAGCAACTTCAGCATTAGATACCGAAAGCGAGCGTTTGGTGCAGGATGCTTTGGAAAAAATGATGAAAAACCGCACTTCGGTCGTTATTGCACACCGACTTTCCACTATTCAAAATGCTGATAAAATCGTGGTTCTTTCCAAAGGAAAAATCGTGGAGCAGGGAAAACACCAAGAACTGTTGGACAAAAAAGGGATTTATTACAGTTTGGTGGAAATGCAGTCTCTTTCTTAATTCAAAATTCAGAGTTCCAGATTCAATATTAAACTTTTCCGTTTATCTTTAGTCTTATAAACAATTGCGCAAAAGTGGTTGAAGAAAAAGAACTGGTAACGGCATTGCAATCCGAAGCGGATAAAGAAACTGCCTTTCGGGAACTTGTTTCGCAGTATAAGGAACGGTTGTATTGGCAAATTCGGAATATGGTTTTGGACCACGATGATACTGACGACGTGCTCCAGAACACTTTCGTAAAAATTTTTAGAAATATAAATTCCTTTAAAGGCGACAGCAAGTTGCATACTTGGATGTACAGGATTGCCGCCAACGAATCCATCACTTTTCTCAACAAAAAAGCAAAGCGCAACAACGTTTCCATTGAAAATATGAAAGACAATGCCTTGCGCAAATTGGAGAGCGACATCTATTTTGAAGGCGATGCAATTCAGCTACAATTTCAAAAAGCCATTGCAACCCTTCCCGAAAGACAAAGGTTGATTTTCACTATGAAATATTTTGAAGACCACACTTTTGAACAGCTTTCAGAAATATTGGAAACATCTGTGGGCGGATTGAAAAGCAGCTATCACATTGCCGTGAAGAAAATTACGGAATTCATAAAAACACAAAATGAAACTTTTTAAGTTTTAAAAAGTCATAATGAAGTAATGAAAAACAAAAAACACACAACTGGCTTCAAAGCTCCTGAAGGTTATTTCAAAACGTTCGAGGAACAGCTCTTCAGCAATATTTCAGCAGAAAAGTTTTCCAAAAAAACCGGTTTCAATGTTCCCAATAACTATTTTGAAAACTTGGAAGTACGGGCTTTGAAGGCGGTAATTGATTCAGAAAAATCCAAAAAATTAATTCCGCTTTATACGAAAAAATATTTAAGTTACGCAGCGGCAATTGCAGCTTGTTTGATTATTGGATTCGCGATTTTCAACAACAAAACAGATAAATCGAATTTGGATGCACTACAACTGGCAGCCATAGATACTTATATTGAAGAAGGCAACCTCAATTTGGACCTTTACGAATTGACTTCATATATAAATGATGAAGATATTTCAGACCTAAAACTTGAAAACAAACAATTCTCAGAAACCGCACTCAAAAATTATATTTTGGAAAACGTGGATACTGAAATTATAATTAACGAACGATGAAATGCCTATTAACGATTAATAAATCTAGTGAAGATGCACATTTAGGCATTCCATCTTCCTATTTCTCAAATATTTTATACAGATGAAAACTATTCTTTTTTTAGTATTATTTTCCACAACCAGCGTTTTTGCCCAAGATGGAAAACACGACAAAATCAAAGCTTTGAAAACGGCTTATATTACAGAGAAATTAGCACTTACGCCTTCAGAGGCCGAAAAATTTTGGCCTGTTTATAATAATTTTGACGATAAGTTTCACGATTTGCGAAAAAAAGAACGAAGTGAAATATTTCAAAAACTGCACGATGGTTTGGACAATTTGAACGATGCCGAAGCCAACGCACTAATTGACAAAAGCCTATCGTTTGAAAGTGAGGAGTTGGCATTGCGCAAACAAATGATTGCTGAGCTTCGGAATGTAATTTCCCCAAAAAAGATAATCATCCTCAAAAAAGTGGAAGACGATTTTAAAAGAGAACTACTGGACCGTTATAAACACGGAAAAGGTGAGAAAGGCCCAAAAGGTTCAAAATAAAACAAAGGCCCCGAATTTTCGGGGCCTTTGTTTTATTTAAGAGAAAAGGCCCAATTTACATCGCACCCCATTCTTTTAGAGATTTTTCATTTAAAGTTATATAATCACTATTTCCAGCAGTTTTCGCAAGTTCCAATGATTTTTTCGCGGCTTCAATAGCTCCTTTTCTATCCCCTGCTTTTGCATATATCAGCGACTTTTGGCGAAATTGATAAAACTTGGGATCTTTATTCATCTCAAAGGATTTATCTATCCATGTTTTGGCTTGGTTGATGTCTTTTCCTGCTTCAAGGTAGTAAACGGCAGAAGCATAATAATCATTGGAAGTTGGGCCGTTCATTACTCTTTGAATGCTTTCAGTTACTGTCTTGTCTGTATTGAATTTTATTGGCACACCAACATAAGTGTTTTCCCAAAGCATTCCCAGTGTTGCCGAATCGTTTTTCAAATCATCAAAGGACATTGTGAACGTTTCAATTTTCATAGGCATTGGATATGCAGGTACGGTTACTTTTGCCACTACTTTATCTTCATCCCATTTTTCCGGAGTTCCCCAATTGGTTGCGTCATTGTAGAAATAAACTTCCCAGCTTGAGGTTCCCGGCTTTGTGAAAATTGCGTAAGTACCTGCCAACAATGATTTACCACCAATTTCCACGCCATCACCAAAAGTAATTTTGGTGTTTGCATTAGCTCCTGTACGCCAAATTGCATTATAAGGAACCAAGCTTCCCATAATCGCTCTACCTCTCATTGAAGGTCTTGAATATTCAAGAGTTACATCTGTAAGCCCCACTTTCTGTTCAATTTTTTGAAATGGACTAGGTTGCGGAGCTTGGATTTGGGCCTGAATACCAGCAGTTAGCATCAAGGCAGAAAAAAGGAAAATAATCTTATTCATTGTAATGGTTTTAAGGTGTTTATATTTGCTACGAAGTTACTATTTGAAAAATTTTAATTAGTTAAGAAAAGCTTAAATAAAGATTGATTTTTGGGGTTTTTCGAGCGTTGGTAATTGAAATATGTTCTTATCACACTCAATTTGTTTTTCATTTTATTGGTCTAAAGTCCTGATTACTGAAAGGTGAACTGTCGGGTATTTTCACTACATTAAATTCAAAGTCCACTGCTCGATGACACTTGTTGCAAGTATTTGTCAGCAAGATAAAATTTCTTTTGAATGAATCGGGATTTTTCTGTTCAATGGCTTTATCGATACTATCTAAGGGTGCATTTAACATATATATCATTTGACTTTCCTTTCTATCAGCTTGAAATTTCTGAATATCTTCAATCGCTTCCTCTAATTCGTGTACTTCAAAATCGGCAAGATCCCAGTTTTCGTTTTGCCCTGCAAACCATAGTTTAGAGTGATGTGTTTGTATGCTACCCATAAAATCTCCTAATCCGGGTTTGTAAGTATTTGAAAGTTTAATTTCCAAACTGTCAATTCGGTTTTGCAATTTTTTTGATTTATCTGTCTGCTGGTTACAGGCAAAAAGTCCAAAGGTCAATACGATTAAAAGTAGTTGTCTCATTTTGTTTTTATTTTATGATTACACGATCGTCATAGCATTCAAACTAACGTTTTTGGAATTTATTCTAAATTAGTATTTTACAATTTTATTTTTTTCTTATAATTCCTATTTCGTATCCTGCGCCTATAGCAAAAAAGTCCATGTTTATGGAATAGGGTGAAATACGTGTAACACGCGGATAAATATCATTACAGTATATATTCCAAGTATATGTTTTCTTGTTATTTTTCAAATATAACACAAAATACCTCTCACTTCCCCATCACTTCTTCTATCAACTCCAGCTTTCACTCTAGTATTCTATTTTTTCTTCCTGTTAAGTAATACTCTGGGAGTTTCAGAAAACAAAGCTATCATCGTAAAATCGTTAATTTTTTGTTTAAACTTTTTTTAGTATGATGAAACAAAGTATTTTTAAAGAAAAATTGATGTGATGTTTACAAATTTAAGAAGAATGTTTAGAACACGCTTTCGGAATAGAATTTCTGAAGCAAATACATATCGGCTTTTGCGGATGAATAGGAAACTATCATTCAGCAAAAAATAAATAAGTTGGAGATTTTCAAAAAAAAATAGAAACTTTCACGTTTGTTTGATAGAAAAAGAAACCGTTTTTTGGTTACTAAGAAATTTTCAATTGGAAGTCAATGTTGGTTTTCACAAAGATCTTCACGAAAATCTCTCGTATCTCCCATCTTTATATTTTGACACAGAAATACTGATCGAGCTTCCTAAAAACGAAACTCTTGTCACCTTTACTTTTTAAAAACTTCAAAAAATATATCCCAGAATTGAGGAACAGAAAAATATTCCAAGAAAAATAGCAAATCACAAAAAGCGCGGGAAAGATATTCATAAATATTCAAAAAAGCCATTTCTTAAATTATGTTAATTTATGTACGATTATTCCTATTTTGTGTATTATATCGATAAAATATGTAGTTTTGTCGATGAAATGCACAAATTGTAGTTACAAAACCCAAACTGTAAACCTATGGAAACCTACAAAAATGTATATAGCAATGGTGAAGTTATTGTCACTTATGAACCATGCCGTTGCATCCATGCCGAAGCCTGCGCTAAAGGCCTTTCTGAAGTATTCAAAACCTCTGTGATCCCTTGGATTGATTTAGATGGTGCTAGTACAAAGAAAATCATTGCACAAGTAAAGAAATGTCCTTCAGGAGCGCTCGCATATTCTAAAGTAAAAGCTAAAGAGCTTGTTAAAGATTTTGTAATTTGAAGTAAAATTTGGGCGGTTGTGCACAATTTTTCTACTCTTGTATTGTTAAATAAAGCATCGCACACAAACCTGAAACCATGAAGAAGATTTTTATAATTGCCCTTCCCCTATTTCTATTTGCTCTCCAAGCATTGGCGCAAGATTCCATTCAAGTTCGAAAAAACACGCTGAACGAACAGATGACTGAAGCTTTTGAAAAAAGCAACAGTTACCAAGAATATAAGGTCATCAAAAAAACGCAGCTGGCTACTTTAAAAAGAAATATTTTGGACTCCGTCTCTGCCCTGGAAAAAAGGATGTTTGCGCAGAAAAGCGAATTGGAACTGCAGAACAATGAAGTCGATTCCCTTCGCCAAAACTTAAAGAACACACAGCAAAATCTGGCAAACGCAAAAGAAAAGGAAGACGGAATTGCCATTTTTGGCATTTTGACTTCCAAAGCTACTTACAACATTATTATGTGGAGCATCATCGTTATTTTGTTATTAATAAGCGGATTTCTGTTTTACAGATTTTTGAACAGCAACAAAATCACAAACGCAGCCCAATTAAAAATGGCTGAAATGGAAATAGAGTTGGAAGATTACCGCAGAAACAGCTTGGAACGCGAACAAAAGTTGCGCAGAAAACTACAGGATGAGATTAATAAGAATCGGAAGGCTTAGTTTTTTCAAGGTTCCGTCCGTGTAATTTTTGCTCCAATGGCCCGAAGTCTTTCATCAATATTTTCGTAACCTCTGTCTATCTGTTCTATATTGTGGATGGTGCTTGTGCCTTCTGCTGAAAGCGCTGCTATCAACAATGCAATTCCAGCCCGAATATCTGGCGAAACCATTGTGGTTGCTTTGAGGTTCGACTGAAAATTATGGCCAATAACAGTAGCTCTGTGTGGATCGCAAAGAATGATTTTCGCACCCATATCTATCAGTTTATCCACGAAAAACAAGCGACTTTCAAACATTTTTTGGTGAATTAGTACACTTCCATTGGCTTGCGTGCAAACTACGAGGACAATGCTCAACAAGTCTGGGGTAAATCCAGGCCAGGGCGCATCGGCAACAGTAAGGATTGAACCATCTATATAGCCTTGTATTTCGTATTCCTTTTGCGAAGGAATATGAATATCATCGCCTCTTTTGTCCAATTTTATACCGAGTTTCCGAAAGGTTTCAGGAATCAATCCCAAATTTTCCCAACTCACATTTTTGATAGTGATCTCGCTTTGTGTCATTGCAGCAAGGCCAATCCAACTGCCTATTTCAATCATATCTGGCAAAACGCGGTGTTTGCATCCGCCAAGATTTTTTACACCATCAATAACCAACAGATTAGAACCAACACCACTAATATTGGCGCCCATAGCGTTCAGCATTTTGCAAAGTTGCTGAATATAGGGTTCACATGCCGCATTATAAATTGTAGTGGTGCCTTTCGCCAAAACAGCAGCCATCACTATGTTTGCGGTGCCTGTAACGGAAGCTTGGTCCAAAAGCATATAAGCACCTTTTAGTCCCTTTGGTGCTTCCACTCCGTAAAAACGTTCTTCTTTATTGTAACGAAATTTTGCACCTAACTTAATAAAACCTTCAAAGTGGGTATCAAGTCTTCTTCTTCCTATTTTATCTCCGCCTGGTCTTGGAATGTAACCTTTGCCAAACCTTGCCAGTAGTGGCCCTACAATCATTATGGAACCACGTAGGGAGCTTCCCTCCTGTTTAAAAAGTTCAGATTCCAAATAGCCAAGATTAATATCATCAGCTGTAAAGGCATATTTGCCTTTGCCTAATTTTTGGATCTTAACTCCAAGATTTTCTAAAATTTTTATCAGTTTATTGACGTCAAGAATATCGGGAATGTTCTCGATAATTACTTTTTCAGGTGTCAATAATACCGCGCAAAGAATTTGAAGGGCTTCGTTTTTGGCTCCCTGTGGCGTTATTTCGCCCTTCAGTTTATGCCCGCCCTCTATTTGGAAAGTACCCATAAAATAACGGTTGAAATTTTAATTGCGTTTACGGTTGCGGTTGTTATTGTTGCCGCTGCTGTTGGACTTGTAATTTTTCTTGCCAGAACTGGTGCTATAACGCTTTTTGTTCTTCAATAAATTAGAAGCATCACTCAAATCCTCATCGCTGTTTTTTAGATTGATTTTTCCATCGGAAAGCTCAAAAAGATGCTGAAAAATAACATCGTCTTCCACAGTGTCTTTGTTCCAGTTGAGGAAACATTTTTTCATGTGGTTCGCAATAGTTAGGATAAGTCCTTCTTTCTTATCGCCTTCTTCCCATTCAGTAGCCACATCTATCATACGCTTTATATTATTACCATAAAAACGATATTTCGGGTGGTTTTGTGGATATTTTAACGGATCTGGCCGCTCCATAAGTTCTTCCCGTGAAGGGATTGGAAAAGGTGAATCCACATCCAATTTAAAATCTGAAATTATAAAAAGCTGGTCCCAAAGCATCGGTTGAAAATCTGGAACATCGCGAAGGTGCGGATTCAGGTTTCCCATTACAGCTATGATGCTTTTGGCAATCTTGTTACGCTCCTCCCTGTCGTCTGTTGCAATGGCTTGATCTACCATTTTTTGAATGTGGCGGCCATATTCCGGGATAATCAATTTTGGGCGCTCTGTATTGTATTCTATTTGGGCTACTTCTTGTATCAAAATATTTTTGTTAAGGAAAGAATTATTTTTATTCGGAAAGATTGAAAATCATTTCATGCGCAAAATACTAAAAATTATAGTGATATAACACCTTCAACGTTGGAAACTTCGAGATATTTTTTTACCACTTCATCTGGCGATTGCATCGTAACTTTTATTGAAACGCTAGTATAGGTTCCTTTTGCAGAATCACGAGTATTAATTTCAGCATCGCTTTTGTCAAAAACAGCACCAATTTCGGCTATTTTTTCAAGATTGGCGGGTACTATAAACTTGAAAAGATAGGGCGAAGGCCATGAAGTATCTTCTTCCAGTTGTTTTTTTAGACGTTCGTAAAATTCTGTGATATTTTTGTCTTGCTCCATTAAATAGTATTGCTGTGTAGGCAACAAAGATACACTTTCACCACAAATATTTATTTACTTACTTTGTATAAAATTTTACTGTTTGAAAACGAAAAGAATTGTAATCACGGGCGGCCCAGGCTCGGGCAAAACTGCATTGATAGATTATTTGGAAAAAAAAGGTCACGCCGTGATGCACGAAATTTCGCGCAGCATTATCCTTGAAGCCCAAAAAGAAGGAATTGAACAATTGTTTTTGAAAAACCCAGTTCTTTTCAGTGAAAAATTGCTGGAAGGAAGACTGAAACAATTCCACGAAGGAAAAAATTCTGATTCAACCATACTTTTTTACGACCGTGGAATGCCAGACGTTACCGCTTATATGGATTTTGTAAACACTCCCTACCCTGAATTTTTTTTGAAAACTTGTCTCAATAATAGATATGATGAAATCTTCGTTCTCCCACCGTGGGAAGCTATTTATGAACAGGACAACGAGCGTTACGAATCTTTTGAACAGGCTGAAAAAATTTTTCATTTCCTAAAAAATAGTTATGAAAATTACGGTTACAAAGCACACGTAGTTCCCGTGGGTATCATTGAAGAACGTGTGGATTTTATATTAAAAAATATTGAGTTTTTGAGTAATTGATTTACTGAATAACTCAAAAACCTATTAACATAATTACCTATTCAACTTGAAAAACGTTCGCGACATCCTGAACAAATACTGGGGCTACAATTCCTTCAAACCGATGCAGGAAGAGATAATTGCGTCCGTTTTGAACGGGAAGGACACAGTAGCGCTTTTGCCGACGGGCGGCGGAAAATCATTGTGTTTTCAAGCTCCAACTTTGGCAATGGAAGGGATTTGCATAGTGATTTCGCCATTGGTTGCGTTGATGGGAGACCAAATAAATACGTTGAAGGAACGCGGCATAAAAGCTTTGAAACTCACCGGTGGAATATCTTTTGACGAGCTGAACACTTTGCTGGACAATGCACTCTACGGAAACTACAAATTCCTCTATTTATCTCCCGAAAGACTGCAGCAGGAAATCGTTCAAAATTACATTAAACTGATGAATGTGAATTTGATAGCGGTGGACGAGGCACATTGCATCTCGCAATGGGGTAATGACTTTCGACCCGCTTACAAAAACATAACGATTCTTCGTGAAATCCATCCGCTAATTCCAATAATTGCACTAACCGCCACCGCAACGCCAGAAGTTTTAGAAGATACCATTTCCGAATTGAAAATGGAATTTCCCGCGGTATTCAAAAATTCGTTTGTTAGGGAAAATCTATCATACCAAATTTATAAAGAAGACGACAAGCTTTACAAAGCCGAACAGTTGCTCAAAAACAATCAAGGTTCCGCGATTGTATATGTGAGAAGCAGAAAGAATTCGGTAGAAGTAAGCGACCAATTGAATAGCCTTGGAATTTCCGCAACTTTTTATCACGGCGGTATTTCAGCAAAAGAGAAAGCGCAAAAACTTCAAAATTGGCGTAATGGTGGTA
>DAIMFZ010000048.1:1509-13920 GCA_036724225.1 Aequorivita sp. | reverse complement strand
GTGGTTTTAAAGGGATTATTATTTGGAGGAAGAACTGCCACGAATTCACGAATGTATTAAAAAGAAGAACCTGCAAGATTTCGGAAATCTTGCAGGTCAATAAACCTTGCACATCACTTTGATGGCACTATTCTTTTATAAATTTTTTCACTTCTGTTTTACCGTTTTCATTTTCAATATTTAAAAAATAAATACCGCTTGTGAAATTTGAAACATCTATTGAAGCTTGTTCATCAATCGCTATATTTTTGATGCTTAAAAGCTTTCCTTCAATGTTGAAGATTTTAATTTTTAAGTTTTCTGATTTTTTACTTGAATATAAAAACAGTACATTTTTGACGGGGTTTGGGTGAATTGAAAAATTGTTGTTTTCAACTTCAAAGATACTTAAAGGTGCGTCGCCATAAATAGCCTGATTACCTTCTTCGTTGGTTAGGGTTAAACTTTTGGCATCGTTAGTCCCTACTTCAATTTGGTAGATAAAAATTCTTGTTCCTAATTGGGGCTGAAAAAAAGTATTGAAGTAGAGACTTTGGTACAATTGATTTTCTTGGTTTAGGCAATCTGTACCAAACTGCATAAACTCAGTGATAGTGAAAGTATCTTCCGCAGTGCTGAATTCAATGACGCTCCCTATTAATGGCGCACATACTTGTGTGGACAATTCGTCTATAGAAATATCTAACGGAATATTATTCACCTCACTGTTATGAGGTGGGAAATTATCTTGGTTATCAATTATTACATTATGCAAATACCAAGTATTTTCAAAAAGCTGTGGGTCTTGGGCAAAACCAGTTTGAAAAATGAGAATGGCAATTAGGAGGTATAGTTGTTTCATTTTTAAAACTTTCCTACAAAGTACAAAAAAAATCCCTTTGTGCAGTTTTGCTTCAAAGGGATTTTTTAAGTTAGCTTATTTTTTACTTAAGCAATACGGCCATTGTTAAGTGCTTCTTTCGCCTTCAATTTTTTAATCTCTTTCATCCTGCGTTTTTTTCTGAATTTAATTTTAGCCCGGTTCACCAAATAGAACATCACAGGAACCACAATCAGCGTTAGGAAAGTGGCAAAGGTCAAGCCGAAAATTACGGTCCATGCCAGCGGTCCCCAGAAAATCACGTTGTCGCCGCCAATGTAAATGTGTGGGTTGTAATCTGTAAACAGCCCAAAGAAATCTATGTTGAAGCCAATGGCCAAAGGCACCAGACCAAGAACAGTGGTAATTGCGGTGAGCAAAACGGGGCGTAAACGCGATTTTCCGCCAGCCACTATCAAATCGAAATACTGGCGTTTGGTGAGCAAATCGTCATCGTCCATTTCCAGTTCCTGCATTTTTCGGTCAATGAGGATTTGGGTGTAATCTATCAGTACAATAGCGTTGTTCACCACAATTCCGGCGAGGGAAATGATTCCCATCATGGTCATAATGATTACGAAATCCATATGAAAAATTACCAGTCCGAGGAACACACCCGCCAAACTGAGCACCACCGAAGTTAAAATAATCATAGGTTTTGAAAGTGAGTTGAACTGCGCCACCAAAATCAGCAAAATACCGCCCAAGGCATAAAACAGAGCCAACAAAAGGAAGCCCATATTGTCTGCCTGTTCTTCCTGTTCGCCTGTAAAGGCCAGGTTTATACCTTTTGGAAGCTCGTAATTTTGAAGTTCTGTTTTTAAGTCGTTTACTATCTCGGTAGGGTTATAACCACCAATCACGTTTGAATAAACGGTAATTGTTCTCTTTAAATCTTTCCGCTTAATAGAACTGAAGGAAGCCGTGTTTTTCTTCGTAATCATTGCGGAAATAGGAATCTGCACGATTTTGCCCTCGTTGTTTCGGAAGGTAATTGGCTGGTTGAATAGCGCGCTTTCATCATAGCGATATTTTTCAGCGAGGCGAACGTTTATTTCGTAATCATCATCGCCTTCTTTAAAGGTGGATGCTTCTTCCCCAAAAATAGCTCTTCGCAAAGTTTGGCCAATTTGTCCTGTGGAAATGCCCAATTGTCCAGCTTTTTCACGATCCACGGTCACGTCCATTTCGGGTTTGCTTTTGTTTATGTCTATCTTAAGTTCTTCAATACCACTGATGCCCAGTCCTTCAATATAGGAACGTAGATTTTCCGCCTGGCGAAGCATTTCTTCATAATTTTCACCAATCAATTCGATGTTGACGGGATACCCAACCGGTGGCCCGGCGGCATCTTTTTCAACAATAATGGATGCTCCGGGGAAACCTTTTACGGCATCGCGAACTTCTTCCAGCACGGTACTACTTTTCACCCCGCGGCGCAATTGGAAATCGCGCATGGACAGGGTTATCTTTCCTTTTTGTGGCATTTCGTTGCTCTGTCCACCATCGGTCTGCGGGTTTCCGGCACCTTGGCCCACCTGTGAAATGGCTGATTCTACCATATAATTATAGCCATTGTCGTTGTATTTCTCAATGGCACCAAAAACGCGTTTTTCCACTTTTTCAGTAAGCTCATTGGTCTTTTCAATGTCGGTTCCCTGTGGGTATTCTATGTATGTGATAATCTGATTGGGCTCATTTTCAGGGAAGAAGAGCACATTTGGTTGTGCAATTCCTACTAGTACGAAAGAAAAAATCAAGAGAATAATTGTTCCGAAGAAAAACACATAGGCTTTTCTTCCGCGCAATGCATATTTTAAAACCTTTTCGTAGAAATTCTCCAGTTTTTTAAGCGATTTATATTGAAAATAATCCACCGCACCAGCTAAGAAATACTTGTAAACCCAAAGCATAATTGCAGTTAATATAGCCAAGTTTCCAAAACCACGGAAAGCGGCTACATCCATCGAGAAACCAGCAATTAGAAGCAAAATACCAACACCTAACAGAATTAAGCTCCAGCGAATGAGTTTCTTTTTTGACATGGATTCTTCTTCAGTTTTCATAAATTCTGAAGTAAGCATTGAGTTTATAATAAGCGCCACAAACAGCGATGACGAGAGCACCACCGAAAGGGTGATGGGAAAATAAATCATAAACTTACCGATGGTTCCGGGCCATAAACCAAGTGGGAAAAATGCTGCCAAGGTTGTTGCCGTTGAAGCAATAATAGGCCAGGCGATCTCGCCCATCCCTTGTTTTGCTGCTTTTCGCGGTGCCATACCCTCGCTCATTAAAGTATACACGTTCTCAACCACTACAATTCCGTTGTCCACCAACATTCCCAGACCCATAACAAGTCCGAAGAGCACCATTGTGTTTAGTGTAAAGCCCATTGCCGACAGGATAAAGAGCGACATCAACATAGAAAGCGGAATGGCGAAACCTACAAATAATGCATTTCTGAATCCTAAGAAAAACATCAAAACGAGTACTACCAATATAACCCCGAAGATGATGTTGTTCACCAAATCGTTTACTTGGTTTTCGGTTTTTATGGACTGGTCGTTGGTAAGACTTATTTCCAAGCTTTTTGGCAGATAGTTTTCCTGTTCTTCTGCTACAATTTTTTTGATCTGCTCAACGGCTTCGATCATGTTTTTTCCGGCACGTTTCTTTATATCGAGCATTACCACTGGCTTGCCGTATTCACGCGCATATGTTGTGGCTTCTTTTTCCTGAAAATTTACAGATGCTATATCTTTTAGGAAAATAATTCCGTCGTCTTTTTTAACTACTACGTTTTCCAGCTCTTTCGGGTCTTTGATTTCACCAGTGATGCGTATGTTTTTTTGAACGCCGTTTGCGATTATGTTTCCTCCCGAAATGGTGTTGTTTTCACCTTTTATTGCATTGATTATGTTGTCAAAACTTACCTGCGAAGCAGTCATTTTATAAATATCCACAGCAATTTCAACTTCTTTTTCCTCGGCCCCACGGATGGTGGCTTCTTTTATCTGTGGAAGGAGTTCTATTTTATCTTGAAGATATTCGGCGTAATCCTTCAACTGTTGTACGGGATAATCGCCCGTAAAATTGATGTTGAGGATGGGCATTTCTTCAGAGAAATTAAGATCGAAAACGTTTGGCTCTACTTTTCCGCCATTGGTCAGCGTTGGCCAGGTGGTTTCAGCTTTTACTTGATCTACTTTGTCTTTAACCAATTGTTTTGCAACTGGAATTTCAACGTTTTCTTCAAATTCAACAATAATGATGGAGTAATCCTGAAGAGTTGTGGAGGTAATTTTCTTTACGCCAGCAACATCCTTAAATTCCTCTTCCAAAGGTTCGGTGATGAATTTCTCAACGTCTTCTGCAGAGTTTCCGGGGTTTACGGAACTTACGTAGATTTTGGTCTCGATGATTTCAGGAAATGCTTCCCGCGGCATATTGTAATAGGCGAAAGCCCCCAGAAATAGGATGATGGCCATCACTACATAAACCGTCATTTTGTTGTCAATGGCCCAAGATGAAATACTAAATTCTTTGTACGGGTTTTTGCTCATGGTGCAAAGGGTTTCTTAGTTTTTGATGGTTACTTTTTGTCCGTCACGAAGTGTTTTCGCGCCTTCCTTGATGATGGTATCGCCTTTTTTAAGACCCGATTTAACTTCTGTGTGGTTTTCATAGGAAAGGCCGGTTACAAGAATGACACGCTTTGCCACGCCTACGGAATCATTCACTGGCTGATACAAATAAGCAATCGTTTCGCCCTCTGCATTTTCTTGCAAAATATTTTCGGGAACGGTGATGGCGTTTTCTGCACTGTAATCGTTCACTTTTACGGTAGCGATAAGATTTGGTTTTACCAAGCCATCTTTATTTGGAATTTCAACTTGAATATCAAAACTTCTGTTATTCGGATTGATGTAATTGCTCACTTGGCGGACTGTTCCAGTGAATTCTTCATTTATGGAAGCAAGTTTTACTTTTACCTGGGTTCCTTTTTTAATGTTCCTTAGGTAGTTTTCGGGGATGGAAGCTTTCACATACATATCGCTTAGATTCACTAACCTGATTATTTGGGTTTGGCCTGGAACAACTACTTGTCCGGGATCTGAGATAATATGATCCACCACGCCGCTGAAAGGGGCGGTGATTACGGTTTTACCGAGTTGTGCGCGCATTTGCTGCGTTGCATTTTTGGCTGCTTCATAATTGGTTTTGGCCTGAAGAAATTGAATTTCAGAACCTATTTTTTGGTTCCAAAGTTTTTCTTGTCGTTCAAATGTGGTTTTGGCCAACGCCAATTGGGCTTCTTGCTGCGCCACCTGGCTGGACATTCCGCCATCGTCTATTTTTGCAAGCCGCTGCCCTTTTGAAACGCTTTGCCCTTCTTTCACATAAACATTGGTCAATACTCCCGAATATTCCGCATTTAAAACTACGTTTTGATCCGTTGCTACGTTGCCTTGCACCTCAACGTAATGTTTGAAGACGGTGTCTTTAATTACTTCAGCAGTAATAAGGGCTGGGCGTTCCTTTTTTTCGTGCTCGTCTATGTACTCATTTAACTTATCTATATCGGCCTTAAGATCGCGCTGTTGCTTGTGGAGTTCTGTACGTTTGGCTTTTACTGCGGTCATATCATTAGAGCTGATTATTGCATCGACGGATTTGTTATTGCCGCCGCAGGAAACCAAAGTAGCAAGTAGGATTAATAGGAAAAGTGATTTTTTCATTAGTTGATTTTTTATTGAGTCGATTAGTTTAGAAGTGGTTTTTAGAATTTTCCTTTAATTTCTTCGTAATTGATACGCAATTTAGGAATGTTGAGTACTGTTTCAAGATTTGCCTTTTCATTAATTACTTGTAGCATCGATTGAAAATATTGTTGTTGTGCAGTATATAATTGTGTTTGAGCCAGTCTCAAATCAAAACTCGTTGAAAGACCCTCTGTAAATTTTATTTGGTTTTTGTTTTCTATACGTTCTGCTAACTCAAGATTCCTCTTTGAGTTTTCATAATTTTCAATAGCGAATTGATAATTGCTTTGTGCCGTTGTCAAACCGAGTTTTATCTGTTGTTTGGCTTGTTCCAAATCTGTCTTGGCTTGGTCTAAAGCAATTCGGGTTCTTTGTGAAGCTGCACTTCGCATTCCACTACTGAATATTGGGATATTCAAACTAACCCCAAAGACTGAAGACTGATACCATTTTTGATCGCCGTTGAAAAAGCTGAAATCTTCACTATTGGCTGAAGTTCCGTAATTCACAAAGGCTGAAAGCCTCGGTAAAGCCTTACTTTTTTGAAGACGATTTTCAAAATAGCGCTGCTCAACCAAGTTGTTGGCTATTTTATAATCTACGTTTTCTTCTATATTGATTGAAGAATCTAAAAGTGAAAGGTTGATGTTTGCATCTGCCAATTTATCTAAATTGTCAGTCAAAGTAACCGGTGCTTCCACATCAATACCGAGAGCGAGATTGAACATTTGCTTGGCAATTGCTTGGCTTCTGCGGGCGTTGTTTAGTTGTGTTTCTATGTCTAAAAGTGTGATTTCAAGTTGCTCAACGCTTTCCTCTTCAGTTAAACCGTTTTCAAAAATCTTCCGGGTCTCGTAAAGGTTTTGTTCTAGATTGGCTTTGTTTTTTTCAAAAATATCCACTAATTGCTGTGCTAATAAAACACTGCCATATGCATTGATTACTCCTTTCCGAACTTCCAAACGGACTTTTTCGTTGTAGTTTTCAGAATACCTCAAAAATGCTTTTGCTGCTTTTAGGCCCACTAAATAACTTCCATCGAAAATTAGCTGATTGAGTGTTGCCACCGCATTTGCGTTCTGTTTTGTACCGAAGGTAATGGGTATAAAAGTACCCGGCTCGCCTCCGCCAAATTCAGCAGGGATGAGTGTTGTAGGCTGTTTTAAATTATTTTGATAGCTAATATCGCCATCAATCTGCGGAAGGCCTTGAGCTGTGGTTTCCCATTTTTGTTTGATGGCCTTGGCAATGTCGCGGCGCGCATTAATAGAAGTATAGTTACTGTCCAAGGCATAGGTGACTGCCTCTTCCAAACTGAAACTGTAGATTTTCTTTTCCTGCGAAAAACCCATTGTAGAAAGGAATAGAAATGTGAAAATAAAAAGTTTATTGGTCATTAGTTTGATGGTCTTTGATGAATTTTTTTAGTGTTAAGAAACCCTCATTTGTTACAATGCCTCGCAAATGATATTCAAGATATTCTTCTGTCACGAATTTGGTGGGAAATCTATCCAAAGGAAATAGGCTTAGATCCTTAGTGCCGTGAATGCCCAAAAAATAAAGACGTGCAATGAAATCTATATCCAAGTTAGCCCGGTAGAGCCCTTGGTCAATTCCTTTGCGAAGATTTTTGCGTGTACACTCCATCATTTTCTCAAAATGGCTTTCCTTGAGTCCTTCGCTTATTTCCGGATAATATTTTTGAAGTTGATATTGTGGAGAAGAATCGTCACTTTCAATTTTGCCCATAACGAATTTCTTTATTTCGAACAATTCCTCTATGGGGTTTTGGTTTAAGGAACAAATTTCATCAATGCCTGAAGTGATATTTTGAAGTGCGGTACAGGTACATTCCTTAACCAAAGCTGTCTTGTTTTTGAAATGCGCATAAATCGTCTTTTTTGAAATGGCCATTTCATTGGCTATGTCATCCATAGTAACGCTCTTAAAACCAAGCTTTAAGAATAGGTCTGTTGCCTTTTGAACAATTTTATCTTTCATAATTGGGCGCAAAGATATGTTGTGGAAACTTTTAAAACAAAAAAAGTTTCCTAAGTTTATTATTTTTAACATCGTGTTAACAACAAGCCTAATTTCGAGGTTAAATTGTGCGCTTTTGCATTGCTTGTTTTACTTTAGCCTAAATTTTTAAGGAATGGAGATTTTAAAAAAATACAATGGAGCGCTACTTGAATATCTTGAAAAAGCTGTTTCCAAAAAAGAACCACATCAACTTTACGATCCCATAAAATATATGCTCTCTTTGGGCGGAAAACGGATTCGTCCTGCATTGACTCTGATGATCTGTGATTTTTTTGGTTCCGATTTCAAGAAAGCAATGTCTGCAGCATTGGCTGTGGAACTGTTCCATAACTTTTCCCTTATCCACGATGACATTATGGATAATGCCCCTTTGCGTAGGGGGAAAAAAACCGTCCACGAAAAATGGGATGTGAACACCGCCATACTTTCCGGCGATGCGATGCTCATTTTGGCATATCGTTTTTTTGAAAGTTACGAACCAAAAATGTTTCACGAATTGGCGAAGCTTTTCAGTGAAACTGCCTTGCAAGTTTGTGAAGGCCAGCAGCACGACATGGATTTTGAGACCCGTGACGATGTAACTTTAGTGGAATACATAAAGATGATAGACCACAAAACGGCTGTTTTGCTGGGAGCGGCAATGAAAATGGGAGCTATCGTGGCCGGAGCTTCCGAAAAAGATAAGGATATAATATATCAATTTGGAATGAACTTGGGTATCGCGTTTCAATTGCAGGATGATTATTTGGACGTCTTCGGAAATCCCGAAACCTTTGGGAAACAAGTGGGGGGCGATATTATTTCAAACAAAAAAACTTTTTTGTATTTGATGGCCATAGGTCAAGGTTCTTCAGCCCAAGCGGAGGAATTGTCGCATCTTTTCAGCATAAACCCAATAGACGCTACGGATAAGATTTCAACCGTAAAAGAAATATTCTTGACCTCCGGTGCCGTTGTTGCTACACAAATTGAAATTGAAAAATACAGCAATTTGGCATATTCTTTTTTGGATGAATTAGCTATTTCTGAAGAACAAAAGAAAATACTTCACAATTTTGGAAAAGATTTGATGCAACGAAACGTTTAAAAATAGATAAGTGAATTCCAATTTTTCAGAGTAATTTATTTGTGAATACTTTAAGATTTTCAACCATATAAATATGAAAATACTGTTCAGCTATTCTGTGTAATTGTTGTACTTTTGTACCGTTTTATTTAAAAGACCCTTTGCATATTTATCATGGATAAATTTTCATTCTTAAACGCGGTTCACCCATCTTATATCGCGGAACTATACGAAAAATATTTACAATACCCAGACAGCGTTGAGCCTAGTTGGAGAGCATTTTTCCAAGGCTTTGATTTCGGTTCGGAAAACAGTGCACATGAATTTTTTGGCACCCCTGAGCCAACAGAAACTCCGGAATATGACGTAGGTGCCATTTGTGCTGATGTAATAAAGGAGTTTCAGGTTGTAAAATTAATAGATGGTTACAGAACCCGAGGACATCTTTTTACCAAAACCAATCCAGTACGGGAACGTAGGAAATATTCGCCGACCTTGGCGATAGAAAATTTCGGTCTTTCACAATACGATCTTAAGGCTACTTTTAAAGCTGGCGAAATTATAGGTATAGGCGAGGCTACTCTTGAAGAAATTATAAAACATCTTGAAAGCATTTATTGCGATTCCATCGGGATTGAATATATGTATATCCGCAGGCCGGACGAAATTCAATGGATTCAGCAAAAGCTGAACGTGAATGATAATCAGCCTAATTTTTCAGCAGAACACAAGAAACATATTCTTAGAAAACTCAATGAAGCCGTGTCTTTTGAGACTTTTCTCCACACTAAATACGTAGGGCAAAAGCGTTTTTCACTTGAGGGAGGCGAAAGCTTGATTCCTGCTTTGGACACACTTATTGAAAATGCAGCAGAAAAAGGTGTTGAGGAATTCGTGATGGGAATGGCTCACCGTGGGCGTTTGAGCACCCTTACAAATATCTTCGGCAAGAGCGCAAAAGATATTTTCAGTGAGTTTGACGGAAAGGATTACGCTCAGGATATATTTGATGGCGACGTAAAATATCACTTGGGCTGGACTTCAAAACGAAAAACAGTTTCTGGCAAAGAAATCAATCTGAATATTGCCCCAAACCCTTCGCATTTGGAGACCGTTGGTGCCGTGGTTGAAGGAATTACAAGAGCAAAACAGGATGATCACCACAAAGAAAATCCGAATAAAGTTTTGCCAATAATTGTTCACGGTGATGCTGCAATTGCTGGACAGGGAATTGTTTATGAAATTGTACAAATGGCACAGCTGGACGGCTATAAAACCCAAGGAACCATTCATATTGTTGTGAACAATCAAATAGGTTTCACCACCAATTATTTGGATGCACGCTCCTCAATTTATTGTACAGATGTTGGTAAAGTAACCCTTTCGCCCATACTTCACGTAAATGCCGATGATGTAGAAGCCGTAATACACGCGATGAATTTTGCGCTGGATTTCCGAATGGAATTTGCGCGTGACGTTTTCATCGACTTATTGGGCTATAGAAAATATGGACACAACGAAGGTGATGAACCGCGTTTTACCCAACCGAAACTATACAAAGCAATAGCAAAGCACGAAAATCCGCGCGATATTTATGCAGACAAGCTTATTGCACAAGGCGTTATAGAAAAAGGGTATACGGACAAACTGGAACAGGAATATAAGGACAAGCTAGAGGAAAATCTTGAAGATTCAAGAAAAGAGGATAAAACCACGATCACTCCTTTTATGAAGGATGAGTGGGAGGGTTATGATTATGCCGAAGAAGATAAAATGATGGAAGCGGTCGATACCAAATTCGATCTAAAAAAACTTGATGAAATTGCCGAAGTAATTACCCAATTGCCGAAGGATAAAAAGTTCCTTAGAAAAATTGCAAAACTGATTGAAGCAAGACACACCATGTATTTTGAAGACAATAAGTTAGATTGGGCAATGGGCGAATTGCTTGCCTACGGAACGCTTTTAAGTGAAGGTCACGATGTGCGTATGAGTGGGCAGGATGTGGAACGCGGAACGTTTTCACACCGTCACGCCGTTATAAAAGTGGAGGATAGCGAGGAGGAAGTAGTGCTTTTAAACCACTTAAAAGGAGACCAAGGCGAGTTTTATATATACAATTCATTGCTTTCAGAATATGGCGTTCTAGGATATGATTATGGCTATGCCATGGCAAGTCCAAACACCTTGACCCTTTGGGAAGCGCAGTTTGGCGATTTCAGCAATGGGGCGCAGATAATGATAGACCAATACATTTCCGCGGCCGAAGATAAATGGAAATTACAGAATGGTTTGGTATTGCTTTTACCTCACGGTTATGAAGGGCAAGGCGCAGAACATTCTTCAGCAAGAATGGAACGCTACCTTCAGCTTTGTGCGAATGATAATATGTTTGTAGCAGATGTAACCACGCCTGCGAATCTTTTTCACCTTTTTAGAAGACAGTTGAAAGTGAACTATCGCAAACCACTGATTGTATTTACTCCGAAAAGTTTGCTTCGCCATCCAAAAGTGGTTTCAACCAAAGAAGAATTTGCCAACGGAAGTTTCCAAATGTTGATTGACGATGCCGATGCGAAAGTCGCAAAAGTGAAAACATTGGTTTTCCTTACCGGTAAATTCTATTACGATTTACTTGAAAAAAGAGAAGAATTAGAAAGAGACGATGTTGCTTTGGTACGTGTGGAACAATTGTTCCCTTTGCCAACCGATGCGATGAAAAAGATCATTAAAAAATATAAAAACGCAGATGATGTAGTTTGGGCGCAGGAAGAACCTAAAAACATGGGTGCTTATTCGCACATTTTGATGCATTTTGAAGAAGCCAGAGATTTCAGGGTTTGCAGTAGAAAAATGTATGCGGCCCCTGCTGCAGGTAGCTCAGTAAGGTCAAAAGCGCGACATGCAAAAGTAATTGAGAACGTGTTCGATAAAAATATGGATTAGTTTTTCTGAAAGTTTTATGGAAAGACAAAAAGAAGTTAAATTTAAAGAATTGTAAACGTAGGTTTATATTAAATAAAAATACTATGGCATTAGAAATGAAAGTCCCGTCTCCGGGAGAATCCATCACCGAAGTTGAAATAGCATCTTGGTTGGTAAAGGATGGCGATTATGTTGAGAAGGATCAACCAATTGCTGAAGTAGATAGCGACAAAGCAACACTTGAGTTGCCTGCCGAAGCAAGTGGCATCATCACCTTAAAAGCTGAGGAAGGCGATGTTGTTGCTGTGGGCGAAGTAGTTTGTATTATTGATACCGATGCCAAGAAACCAGGCGGAGATGATTCTTCTGAAAAAGCCGAAGAAAAGTCGAAAGAGAAGAAAGAAGATGCTCCAAAAAAGGCAGAAACAAAAAAAGAAGCACCTTCTAAACCCGCTACTCCTAGTAAGGAAGATGATAAAAAAACATATGCAACGGGTTCACCATCACCTGCTGCTAAGAAGATTCTTGATGAAAAGGGAATGTCTTCAAAAGAAGTAAAAGGCAGTGGTCGCGATGGTCGCATAACAAAAGACGATGCGGTAAGCGCAATTCCTTCTATGGGTACGCCCGGCAATGCAAGTCGTGGCAGCGAACGCAAAAAATTGTCCATGCTCCGCAGAAAAGTGGCAGAGCGTTTGGTTTCAGCAAAAAACGAAACGGCAATGCTCACTACTTTCAATGAGGTAGATATG
>DAIMFZ010000048.1:0-1409 GCA_036724225.1 Aequorivita sp. | reverse complement strand
GGTACGTTTACAATTTCAAACGGAGGTGTTTTCGGAAGTATGCTTTCCACCCCAATAATTAACCCACCCCAATCTGCTATTTTAGGAATGCATAACATTGTTGAGCGAGCGATTGTTCGCGATGGAGGTATTGTTGTTGCTCCCGTAATGTACGTTGCACTTTCATATGATCACAGAATTATTGACGGCCGAGAATCTGTAGGGTTCTTGGTAGCTATAAAGGAAGCATTGGAAAGTCCTGAAGAACTTTTGATGAACAATGATGTTAAAAGATCTTTAGAGTTATAAATTATATTTTTATAAAACGAAAAATCCGGCCATTAAGCCGGATTTTTTTGGTTAGTTAGGAAACATCTTATCTGCTAAAAATTAGTGTATTGACTAAGTTGAGTAAAATTATCAACACAACAGAAACAGCTATAGCTATAAATGCCGGTTTGTGATAAGTGGCAGCAGTATCATAATCTTTTTCTTTGGTTTCTATATAAACTGAATCTTTCATGGTGTAAATATCCGTCTTTATTTAGTACTATGAAATACGTGTAAACACGTAAATTTAGTATTCATTCTCATTACTCAATACGCAGTAATCAGTTTCGAAGGCCATCGTTTTATAGTGTGCTTGCTGGAGTTATTATACAGAAAACAAAAGATATACATTTTCCAACTATAACAATTTGTCGTGATGCTCTTTTGCCCATATGAGCAGGCTGTTTGTTTTGGGCTCTATGTTGAGTTTGGTAATGATATTGCTTCGGTGTTTTTCCACAGTTCTGTATGAAATGAACAGTTGTGAGGCAATTTCCTTGTTGGTCTTATCCTGCGCTATAAACTTCAATATTTTTTTTTCAGAAGGAGTAAGCATGTTTAAATTGCAATCTTCAATAAAAACAACCCCTATAAGTTCTTTAATTTTTTCACTGAAAAATGGAACGCCTTCGGTAACATTTTTAATACAGGTTTCAATTTCTTCCAATGCAAATTCCTTCAATATGTATCCAAAAATATTCAGTTCCTGCGCTTTTTGGTAGAGTTCCTTTTCTTTGTGGAGGGTTATCAAAACTATTTTTGTTTCAAGTGCATTGGCTTTGCATTGCTGGGCAATTTCCAGCCCAGACATATAGGGCATCTGAATGTCCAAGATTGCGATATCGGGCTTTTTCTGGGTTATGAGGTTGTAGGCTTCTCTTCCATCTTTGCCGCTTCCCAAAAGATTGTAGCCCTTTTCTATCAAAAAGTCGCTAAGGCCTTTTAAAAGCAAGGGATGGTCGTCTGCTATAATGATGGATGGTGTAGTTTCGCTCATAATGGAAATTGAAATTCAAGCACAGTGCCGGTGTCTTTTTTATAGGTTACCTTCATTTGGCCCTTAAGGAATTTATTACGTTCTAAAAGGGTCTTTAGGCTCA
>DAIMFZ010000047.1:1031-14069 GCA_036724225.1 Aequorivita sp. | reverse complement strand
AAATCTTTTTCAATTAAATCTTCTGAAACTATTGTTTTGCCAAGTTGGAACATGGGGCAAAGATAAATTGTTTCAGTATTCTATTCCGAAGAATTTATAGTTTTATTAACCTTCGTTTAGATGAATCCAACAAATATTATTACCTAATTTTGCCGCCGATAATAAATCCCAAATGAATTTAAATTTTAAAGAGATTGCGACTGCCACAATGGTTCTTTTTGCAGTGATCGATATTATAGGTAGTATTCCTTTAATTATATCATTGCGCGAAAAAGCTGGTAAAATAAAAAGTGCACGAGCATCCGTAATTGCTGCAGTTGTAATGGTTGTATTCCTGTTTCTCGGAGAGGAAATTTTAAAACTTATAGGAATAAATGTGAATGAATTTGCAGTAGCAGGGTCATTTATTTTATTCTTTCTTGCTTTGGAAATGATCCTGAACATTGTAATTTTTAAAGAAAATAAAGATAATACCAGCTCTGCCACCGTTTTTCCTATTGCATTCCCTATTGTTGCTGGACCGGGATGTTTAACAACGCTTTTGACATTGCGTGCTGAATATGAAATGTCTAACATAATTGTTGCAATACTCGTTAATATAATAGTTGTTTTCATAATATTGAAAACATCAAATAAACTTCAAAAAATCCTGGGGAAAAACGGAATTGCTATTATTCAAAAAATATTTGGTGTAATTTTGCTGGCCATTGCGGTGAAGCTTTTCACTTCAAATATTCAAGCATTGTTTCATTAATATAGGAATTGAAATATGCTTTTTTCCGATTCATTGGCATAAAAAAAATACGAATGAAAATATTTATCTATATTTTGATTACTTGCGCCGCCGGACTTATAGTTTTCAACGCGACTAAACTTGATTTTGACCATTTGCTTGAAGGAGACAGCTCTGCTGCAGCTGTAGGAATTTTGGCTGGATTGTGTGCTATTTTGGCACTTGGCATCTTGCTTATTTCAAAAAGTATAGCTTCAAAAACTAAAAAGTAGCTTTCCTATTTCTTATCCAAATGATTGTTGGCTTCCAGCTCCAAAACCTTTAAAAGCATGGGGTCCGATTCGTTCAGGATTATTTCGTATTCATTGGGGCCGAATAGCTGTTGGGCAATGTTCGCTTTCAGGGTTCTTTTTAGTTCTTCAGTATATTTTGAAAGGTCTATTTGCGCTTCGTTGAATTTGGCATATTCAATAAATTCCTTAGAAAGTTTATCTTCAACTTTAAAATTCTTTCTGAAATCGTCGAATTTCATTCCCTTAAAAAAAGCTCTATTTTTTTCGAGATATTCAAAGATGAAGTAACTCATAAACCCGCTTCGCGATACATATTGCAGAGTTTCGTTTTCCACGCTAGTGTCTTTTGGCACAAAAACATCGGGGATAATTCCACCGCCGCCGTAAACCACTTTTCCTTTTGGAGTGACGTATTTTAAAGAATCCGCAACTTTAATACTGTCTGCGTGAATCAATTCGCCATTTCGGTAGCGTTTTTCATAATCGCTGTAATAGGTGTCGTTTCCTTTTCCGTACGGGCGTTGAATGGAGCGGCCAGTTGGGGTGTAATAGCGGGCAATAGTTAAACGTACGGCACTGCCATCGCCGAGTGACATTTCGCGCTGAACGAGTCCTTTTCCAAAAGACCTTCTGCCAATTATAGTTCCTTTATCGTTGTCTTGTAGCGCACCTGCCACAATTTCACTGGCGGAAGCTGAGTTTTCATTAATCAAAACGTACAGTTTTCCATCTTCAAAATCACCTCTACGGGTTGAATAGGTTTTGTTGGTTTCACCACTTTTATTTTTTGTGATAAGCACCAATTTTTCCTTTTCCAAAAATTCATCTACCACCCGTTCCGCTGTTGAAATATAGCCGCCAGGATTGTTGCGAAGGTCCAAAACCAATTTTGTGATACCTTGTTTTTTCAGTTTATCGAGGGCGCTTTCAAACTCTTTATAAGTGGTTTCGGAAAAACGGTTCAGTTTAATATATCCCAAATCGTCCGTCAATTTATAAGAAGCATCTACACTAACCAGCGGCACTTGTTTTCTCCGCACTTTTATTTCCAATGTTTTATTTTCACTGGGGCGGTAAACATCTAAAGCTACTTTACTGTTTATTTCGCCTTTCAGATAATTGGAAATGCTGTCGCGCTGCACCAATTCGCCAAAAAGTTTTTTACCATCGGCGTACAGAAGTCGGTCGCCACCCTTTATACCTGCTCTTTCAGCAGGACCTCCTTCAATAGTCTGGATTACCGCGATGGTGTCTTTGTAAACATAAAAACTTACTCCAATTCCAATGAAGACGCCACGCATATCGTCTGCATTGTGTTGGTATTCACTTTTAGGAATGTAAACCGAATGTGGATCCAGGTTTTGAAGAATTCCGTTTACGGTAACGTCCACAATGCTGTCCGTGTTCACGTTGTCCACATATTCATAATCTATATAATCAATAAGTCGGTTTAACTTGTTTTTTTTTGAATTTGTGGCGAAGATTTTTTCGGTAGTATCGTTAAAATTGAGTTTAGAACCAATAAAAATGCCAACAGCAAGCGCCAAACCAATCCAAAGTGGCAACAATGGCAGCCTTTTTTTAGTAGTGTTGTTCGGTGAGGAAGCCTGTTGTTCCATTATTCTGAATCCAAATATGAAATATGCTGTATGCTCACGCCCGCTTTTTCCAAAAAGGCGATACCGGAATTGTCTTTATATTCGTTTTGATAAACCAGTCTTATTATACCAGCTTGGTGTATCAATTTGCTGCATTCCTTGCAGGGCGACATTGTTATGTATAGCGTTGCTCCTTGGCAGGCTTGTGTACTGGATGCCACTTTCAAAATTGCGTTTGCTTCTGCGTGGAGAACGTACCATTTTGTGTAACCTTCGTCATCTTCGCAAATATTCTCAAAACCTGTGGGTGTTCCGTTATAGCCGTCGCTGATTATCATTTTGTCTTTCACAATAAGTGCGCCAACCTGTCTGCGCTTGCAATAGGAAAGTTTGCTCCACTCTTGAGCCATGCGTAAATAGGCAATATCATACTTGCGTTGTTTGCTGTCCTTCATACTTTTAAATAGACAGCGAAATTACTGGGAAGTTACGCCACTGCCAAAAAAAATGTTGTTAAGTTATTGCCAAAGTGAATTTGGGGTGTAGATGGGCTTATGAGTTGAGAAGTTAAAAAGTTTAGACCATTTTAAAACCATTATATTTTAAAGATTTCCAATTCCTTAAAAAATCCAATTATTGATAAGCATCGGGATAACCATTCCAATTACCAGTGAAGAAACCACCAAAACCCAATCGCGTTTGTTGAAGCGGAAAATGGTTTGAAAGATGAAGGCGATAATTAAAATGGTGATGACTGCTATAATTTGTGCAGCTTCTATGCCAAGGGCGAATTCGAGCAAAGGCATAAAGCCGCCGCCGCTGTCCAAAGCCGTAAAAAACGAAGCAAAACCCAAACCGTGTATAAGCCCGAAGAAAATGGTAACAATATATAATATGCCCATTTTTTCAACCTTTTTCTCTTTTCCGGCTGTAAAAAGATTGAAAAGCGCGGTAACCAAAATTGTAACAGGAATCAAAAACTCAATGACTTTCCCTGAAACACTTACCACGTTGTAACTGGCCATAAGCAGTGAAAGCGTGTGCCCAACAGTAAACATAGTAACCAAAAGCAATAATCTCTTCCACGAAGAAAAAGTGTAGGCGGCACAAAGCACTATCAAAAAGAGAATGTGATCATAGGCTTTCCAGTCCAAAACGTGGTGGAGGCCAAGGTTAAAATACAACCAGAAATCAGACATTGGGGAGAGGGGTTTTCAAGGTTTGCCCAAATATAAGGATTGTGGGGAAGATTTCATATATTTATGGAGAATTCTAATTCTTTCAGTTATGAAAAAAATTACATCGGTAGTATTTGGAATTTTGATAGGGTTTCAGGCTTTTGGCCAAAATCCAGACCCCGAGCTATTTAAAACGTGGAATCTTTACAAAATGGAAATAGAATTTGGCGGCACACTTGTTATAGCCGACATCGATCCTCCCATTTCTCCCCATTTGACGATCTACCAAGACCTTTCTTTTGAAGGTTACGGTGCTTGTAATTCCTTTTCTGGAAATTATGAATACAACGCTAGTGAGGATAAATTGAGGCCAATTAATTACTCGGCTACTTCTAATAATTGTGAAACTCAGTTTTTAAACGACTTTGAATTCTACTACTTTGAGTTCTTTTCGATTGAAGATGATTATTCATATATGTTTTATACTGATGTGACAGATAATTCACGACATATGTATTATACAAACAATCCGTTTGGCATGGTGTTGGATTTCGTTGCCGAACCACTTTCTATTACTGAAAGTGAATTAATTAACATTTCAATCTACCCAAATCCAGTGAATAATCAACTTTTTTTAAAATTGAACAATTCCCGAATTGAGAAAGCGACAATATTTTCCATTTCAGGGAAAAAAATTAGAGAGTATTTTTCGACTAATTCAGGTATTGACGTAAATGAGCTGGATAAAGGAATGTATTTTCTGGAAATAATAACTTCCGAAGGAAGGAGAGTGGAAAAATTCATAAAAAAATAAAGCCTCAACATTTCTGCTAAGGCTTTGTACTCGAGGCGGGAATCGAACCCGCACGTCCTAAAACACTGGATTTTGAATCCAGCGCGTCTACCAATTCCGCCACTCGAGCAAACGGGAGGCAAAAATAAACAAATATTTGTAATTTACTGAAAATATATAAAAGGTATTTTTTTAAAAAGTGCTTTGTAATAATATTTACCTTTGCCACCTAATTAATAATCCATAACATGCCAACCCTCGCGCCAGACCCCAAGATTTTTGCCTGCAAACAAAGTGAAGCCCTCGCAAAGGATATTGCGGATGCCTTCGGTATTCCTTTGGGGAATGTTATTACCGCCCATTATAGCGATGGCGAATTCCAGCCTTCTTTTGAAGAATCCGTTCGCGGCAGCCGTGTTTTTCTCATTGGGTCCACATTTCCAAACAGTGATCATCTAATGGAGCTATTGTTGATGATTGATGCTGCAAAACGGGCTTCGGCAAGACACATTACGGCGGTATTGCCTTATTTTGGTTGGGCTCGCCAAGATAGAAAAGACAAGCCACGTGTCCCCATTGCAGCAAAATTGGTTGCCAAAATGTTGGAAACCGCTGGCGCAACCCGAATCATCACCATGGATTTGCATGCAGACCAAATTCAAGGATTTTTTGAAAAACCGGTGGACCATCTTTTTGCTTCCACCATATTTCTTCCGTATTTAAGAAGCTTGAACCTTGAAAATCTAACCATAGCTTCACCAGATATGGGAGGGTCAAAACGGGCGTATGCCTATTCAAAATTTTTGAATAGTGACGTGGTTATCTGCTACAAACAGCGTGAAAAGGCCAATATAATTTCACATATGGAACTCATTGGCGACGTGAAAGGCAAAAACGTAGTGCTCGTGGACGACATGGTAGACACCGCTGGAACCCTTACCACTGCAGCCGATTTGATGATGGAGCGCGGCGCATTGAGCGTTCGTGCGGTTTGTACACATCCACTTCTTTCGGGAAATGCATATGAGCGTATTGAAAAATCACAACTTTTGGAATTGATTGTTTCGGATTCAATTCCTACGAGACATAGCAGTAAGATTAAGGTAATAAGCTGTGCTAAACTTTTTGCGGACGTAATGTTGAGCGTAAACGCCAATAAATCCATCAGCGGCAAGTTCTTGATGTAGCCTTCAACCCTCGATGGGTGAATTTCTCCAAAACTTGAGAAAAATCGCAAATCTTAAATCTATAATTCAAAATAAACCATATCTTTGCCATCCTTAAAAAACTGGGTTTTAGCAACCCAATAACTTAATAATTAATAATTTTTACAAAAATGAAATCAATTACAATTAAAGGATCACAAAGAGAAAGCGTGGGCAAAAAGGCAACGAAAGCCCTACGTAATGCTGGAATGGTTCCTTGCGTAGTTTACGGAGGGAAAGAACCAATTAATTTTTCAGCAGAAGAAATTGCATTTAAAAACTTGGTTTACACTCCAGACGTACACACCGTTGTAATTAACTTGGGAGGTGCAAAAGTAACTGCCATCCTACAGGACATACAATTTCACCCAGTGACAGACCGTATTCTTCACATCGATTTTTACCAAATTTTTGATGATAAAGAAGTTACTATGGAAATACCTGTTCGAACTTCCGGAAATGCCCGTGGTGTTCGTAGTGGTGGTACATTGCGTATAGTTACCCGTAAACTTCGTGTAAAGGCGTTGCCAGAAAATCTTCCAGATTTTATTGAGGCAGACATTACCGAAATGCGCATCGGAAGCAAAATGTACATAACCGAGATCAAAGCTGATAATTTTAAGATTATGCACCCAGATAACACTGTTATCTGCCAAGTTAGAACTTCACGTGTCGCTATTGTGGACGAAGTTGAAGAAGGAACTGAAGCCGAAGAAGGCACAGAAGCTGCTGCTGAAGGAGCTGAAGAAACTGCTGAGGCTTCAGCTGAAGCATAAATTCTTCTTTTTAAAGATAAGTGAAAAGCATCCAGTAAATTCGGGGTGCTTTTTTTATTTTTACCCAAGAATACAAAAAGGATGTTGCTATTTCTCAGAAAATTATTTTCAGCAAAAGCTGACCAAATTTGTACCGAAGAAGAATCCATGAAAAAATTTCTTATTGTAGGATTGGGCAACATAGGCCCAAAATATGCAAACACCCGCCACAATATTGGCTTTAAAATTGTGGATTTTTATGCCAAAAAAAATTCACTTTCATGGGAAACCGCTAAATTGGGCGACGTTGTTTCACATAAAGTAAAAGGGCGGACTTTTGTTTTTCTGAAACCAAATACATTTATGAATTTAAGCGGAAAGGCAGTAAATTACTGGTTGGAGAAAGAGAAAATTCCTTTGGAAAATATGCTTGTAGTTGCAGACGATTTAAATTTGGCTTTCGGAACCATTCGCATAAAAACCAAGGGAAGCGATGGTGGCCACAATGGATTGAAAGATATTCAAAACACCTTGCAGACCACTAATTACAACCGTTTCCGATTTGGGATAAGCGATGCTTTTTCAAAAGGAAGACAAGTAGATTATGTTTTAGGCGAATGGGAAGCTGATGAGGAAAAACAATTGCCCGAACGGTTAGAATTGAGTAGTAAAATCATAGAATCATTCGCACTTGCGGGAATGAACATCACGATGAACACCTTTAACGGAAACTGATTTTGAAGAGATATTTGGCCGCTTCCGCATATAAAAACGACCGCCAAAGCGTGGTCACCATTGGCACTTTTGACGGCGTTCACATTGGACATAAAGCCATTTTGGAGCGTTTGGTAGAAACGGGCAAAAAGGAAAACTTGGATTCCGTTGTCCTGACTTTTTTCCCGCATCCAAGAATGGTACTTCAGCAAGATTCGGAAATGAAACTGATAAACACCATTGAAGAACGCGCTGAACTACTTGAAAATACAGGTCTGGACCATTTGGTAATCCATCCTTTTACCCACGCTTTTTCACGGTTGACCGCTTTGGAATATGTGCGTGATATTTTGGTAAACAGATTAAAGGCGAAAAAAATAATCATAGGCTACGACCATCGCTTCGGAAGAAATAGGACCTCTAACATTGATGATTTAAAGGAATTTGGAAGTACATATAATTTTGAAGTGGAAGAAATTTCAGCTGAAGAAATTGACGATGTGGCCATAAGCTCTACAAAAATCAGAAAAGCTTTGAACGAAGGCGATATAGAAACAGCAAACACTTATTTAGGTTACAAATTCATGATTTCTGGCGAGGTGGTCCGTGGAAAAGCCATTGGCCGCACCATTAAGTATCCAACAGCAAACTTAAAATTGAAGGAAAAATACAAACTCGTTCCAAAAAATGGCGTTTATATTGTTCGATCTTTAATGGAAGGCAAAGAAATATTTGGTATAACAAGCATTGGCACCAACCCAACAGTCGGTGGCAAAGAAAAAACCATTGAAACACATTTTCTGGATTTTAATAAAGATTTGTACGGAAAGGGAATTACTATTGAGTTTTTAAAATTTATCCGCGACGAGGAAACATTCAATTCTGTTGAATTACTTCGGCAAGAAATAGTAAAGGATGAAAATTTTGCAAAACAATATTTATTAGAGCGTGAATAGATTTCTTTTCAAACAGGTTGATAACACTGGGCTCATTCTCTTTAGGGCAGTGTTTGGCCTTTTGATTGCAACTGAAGCTTTTGGTGCAATATTCACTGGATGGGTTCGGCGCACTTTAGTTGAACCACCTTTCACTTTCAACTTTATTGGGTTCGATTTCTTGCAATATTTACAGGGCGATTTAATGTATTATTACTTTGCGCTCATGGGGGTTTTCGGCATTTTTGTGATGTTGGGTTACAAATACCGTTTTAGCATGTTAGCGTATGCCCTTATGTGGACGGGCGCGTATTTGATGCAAAAATCCAGCTACAACAACCACTATTATTTAATGATGCTGCTGTGTTGGATTATGGCTTTTCTGCCCGCCAACCGCTGGTTTTCGGTCGATGCGAAACTAAATCCCAAATTTAAAAACCCTGCAATGCCGCAGTGGGTGCTTTTGGTTTTGATACTACAAGTTTGGATTGTTTACACATTCGCCTCAGTGGCAAAAATTTATCCCGATTGGCTCAATGCTACTATGCCCGCTATGCTGATGAGCAGTAAAAGTGATTATTGGCTTATTGGCGGACTCCTGCAAGAAAGTTGGGTGCATTGGGCCATCGCTTATACTGGTATTTTTTTCGATTTGCTCATTGTGCCGTTTATGCTTTGGAAACGAACAAGGATGCTGGGTTTTATAATCTCCGTCTTTTTTCACCTTTTTAATTCAATTGTATTTCAAATAGGGATATTCCCGTATATGTCCATTGCTTTTGCGCTTTTCTTCTTTTCACCGGAAATACTTCAAAAACGGTTTCTTCCGAAGAAAAAATTATATACTTCAGATGAAGTAATCGTGCCAAAATACAAAAATTTGATTCTATGTGTATTTTCAGTTTACTTTCTTTTTCAGCTCGGATTGCCCCTGCGACATTGGGTTTTTAAGGATGATGTGCTTTGGACCGAAGAGGGCCACCGCCTCAGTTGGCGGATGATGTTGCGCTCTAAAAATGGCAGCCTGATTGTGTGGGTAAAAGACAAAAAAACGGAAGTAAAATCTCGTTATGATTATTCTAAACTTTTAGGAGTAAAACAAAATGCTGCCGTAAAAACCAAACCCGATTTAATGTGGCAACTTGCCCATAAAATTAAAACGGTTGAAGCTGAAAAAGGAAATGACGTTGCGGTTTTCATGGAATCAATGATTCGCGTTAACGAAGGTGAATATTATCCTTTCATTGACCCAAATGTAGATTTGGCTGCGGAGGAATGGCACCCCTTAAAACACAGTAATTGGATTTTACCTTCGCCTAAGGATTAAAGTTTCTCACACAATCCTCTAACCTCTTTTGCAAAAAGGGCTATAATTCTTTTTTGAAGTGTATCATCTTTGGAAATGCTTCGTCCGTCAATTTCTACTATTGGTGTTAATTCACCCATCGTTCCAGTTGCTAAAACCCCGTCGGCGTTGTAGAATTGCGAGAGCGTTAAATCTGCCTCGGTGATTTCAATATCGTTTTTTTGGCATATCTCAATAACCGAATTTCTAGTGATCCCTGGAAGACAGGCGTGAGCATAGGGCGTAAATACTTTTCCGTTTTTTACCATAAATAGGTTGCTGCCGTTCAATTCAGCCACAAAACCACGGTCGTCAAGCATTAAGCCCGCATCTTTTCCGGCAACGTTGGCTTGGATTTTGGCGATAATATTATTAAGCAAATTGTTGTGGTGTATTTTGCTGTCCAAAAATTGTGGAGAGTTGCGGCGTTGACTAGTGCTAATCACTTTTATGCCGTGGTCGTTATCGTAAACCAAGGGTTTCCATTCCGCCAAAACAATAAGGCAGGAACCGTTTTGGTTGAGTCGTGGGTCCATGCCACTGGTTATTTTTTCGCCGCGGGTCAACGTTAAACGTATATGTGTATCGTCATTCATTCCGTTGGCATCGAGTGTTTGTTTTATTGCTTTTTTGATGAATTCTTTGGAAGGAATATCTACAAATGCCAATGTTTTAGCAGATTCGTGTAGGCGGGTCAAGTGTTTGTTTAAACACACCACTCCCTCGGGATAAACGCGCAAACCTTCCCAAACGGCATCGCCGCCCTGAACCGAACTATCAAAAACCGAGACCTTTGCTTCGCTGCGCGGATATAGTTTGTTTTTTATAAAAACTTGAATGTTGTCGTTTTTTGGGTTGGATTTTTGAAGCATATCAGTCGTTGGTTAAAATATTATTTTTTAAGGTTTCATAATAAGGCAAGGCCTCTTTCAGCAAAGGTTCCAAATGATTGGGCAAGGGTTGAGAACTGCTTTTCTGCACAGCGAAACCTTCGCTATTGTGTACATTGCCGTACCAATGTGTGGCCCAAATTCCATCTTCTACTATTCCGCCTTTTTCCCACTGAAGCATTTTTTCTGAGAAGGGAATGCTCAGTATTTCGCATAATTTTTTCAGATAGGTTTCAGGGTTTTTTAAAAGTTCATCGCTATCAATTACAATAGGCGTCTTTCCGTTTTTTTTTAGAAATAGAAACAGTTCCGAAGCTTTTTTAATACCGATATCGTTCAAAGTTGGGGTGTGAATCACTTTTGAAAAGGAAGCAATCAACTTTTTGGGATGGCGAATTAAAATCACGTTTTCCCAATTCAATATAAAATGTGGCGAATCTGTCAAATAATGGTGCGCCATTCCTTTTACAAATACATTTTCCATTTCTGAAAGTGAATTTATTGCTTCCACTACTTTTTCCTCTTTCAACTCCATCGTTTGAAGGATTTCCTTTTGTGAGGGATGATCGTTTTCCAAAGAAGCATTTTGAAGGTAATATCCGTAAAAAGGTTCGTCCAAAACCGTAAAATCTGCGCGCTGTGCGAAGGAATACATAAGTGCTGTGGAAAGATTTCGGGGGCCGGAAATTAGGTTGATGACTTTCATTATTTAAAAGTATCGAATTATTTGGAAACAGGGCGTTTTGAACCACGACTTTTGGAAACAGGACTGAATGGAATTAGGAGAATGGATTTTTTGAATCACAGCTTGTCCCGATTTTCCATCGGGAACGTTTTGAGCCAAGACTGTTTGGCTTGAATCATTTTAAATTTTGGAACCTGAAACTTGAAACTCAAAACCAGAAACTATTCCACCGTAACTGACTTCGCCAAATTCCGAGGTTGGTCCACGTTTCTGCCAAGCATGACTGCAATGTGGTATGCCAACAATTGCAGTGGAATGGTTGTCACCAATGGCGATAACGCCTCTGGGGTGTGCGGCACTTCCATAACGTAGTCTGCCAGTTCTCTAACAGCAGTATCTCCTTTTGAAACTACTGCTATAATTTTTCCTTTGCGAGCCTTAATTTCTTGAATGTTGCTCACCACTTTGTCATAATGATCACTTTTAATAGCAATAACTACAACGGGCATATGTTCGTCAATAAGTGCGATGGGGCCGTGTTTCATTTCGGCGGCAGGGTATCCTTCTGCGTGTATGTATGAAATTTCTTTAAGTTTCAGTGCGCCTTCCAAAGCAACGGGGAAGTTATAACCTCTTCCCAAATAAAGAAAATTGCGAACGTTTTTAAATACCGCGGCTATTTCTTTTATTTTGTCTTCGGTTTTCAGAGCTTCTTCCACGTGCATTGGGATGAGTTCCAATTCACGCAAATAAAGCATAAAATCGCGATGCGAAATGGTTCCTTTTGCTTTTGCCAAACGCAAGGCTATCATTGCCAAAACAGTAATCTGTGTAGTGAATGCTTTGGTTGAAGCAACGCCAATTTCAGGGCCAGCGTGGGTATAGGTTCCGCTGTTGGTTTCTCTTGAAATGGTAGAGCCTACAACGTTACATACTCCATAAACGAATGCGCCTTTGGATTTTGCAAGTTTTATAGCGGCAAGGGTATCTGCAGTTTCGCCACTTTGTGAAATGGCTATAACCACATCTTTTTCTGAAATAATTGGATTTCGGTACCGAAATTCGGAAGCGTATTCCACTTCAACGGGAATGCGAACCAGATCTTCAAAAATATATTCGGCAACCAGACCGGCGTGCCAAGAAGTTCCGCAGGCCACGATGATAATGCGATCAGCATTGATGAATTTTTCGATATAATCCTCCAAACCGCCAAGCCTTACAATGCCTTGTTCGGCAAGCAATCGGCCACGATAGGTATCTTTAATTACAGAAGGCTGTTCGTGAATTTCCTTGAGCATAAAGTGGTCATAGCCGCCTTTTTCAATTTGCTCCAAATTAAGTTGAAGCTCTTGAATGTAGGGCGCAACCAATTTGTCATCCTTTATTTTACGAACCTTAACATCGCGTCCAAGGCGGATGATAGCCATTTCTTCATCTTCCAAATAGATTGCGTTGTTGGTGAATTCAATAAATGGAGAAGCGTCGCTGGCAACAAAAAATTCGTCTTCGCCAATGCCTATGGCCAGAGGGCTACCAAGTTTTGCCACTACAATTTCATCTGGTTTCTTTTTGTCGAAAAGTGCAATGGCATAAGCACCCACTACTTGGTTCAAAGCTATTTGAACAGCTTTTCCAAGTTTCACATTTTCGTTTATCTGGATATCCTCGATAAGGTTTACCAAAACTTCAGTATCTGTATCGGAAGTAAAGGTATAGCCGCGTTTTATCAATTCCTTTTTAAGGGAATCATAATTTTCAATAATTCCGTTGTGGATGATTACCAAATCGCCACTGTTGGAATAGTGTGGGTGGCTGTTTACATCGTTGGGCACACCGTGGGTTGCCCAACGGGTGTGGCCAATACCAAGGTTTCCTTTAAGTGAAATTTCCTTTTCGGCTTTTTCCTCAAGATTT
>DAIMFZ010000047.1:0-1021 GCA_036724225.1 Aequorivita sp. | reverse complement strand
AAGATCCGCAACCTTGCCTTTTGTTTTGCAAAGCTGGATGTCGGTTCCGTCAAAAAGTGCAATTCCTGCACTGTCATAACCCCTGTATTCCAAACGTTTCAAACCGTTCATAATGATTGGGTATGCTTCTCTTTTGCCAATATAGCCTACAATTCCACACATAAGCGGGGTTTATTTTGGTTCAGTATAATAAATTTGGAGCTTTAATCTTTTTTCCTGGTTTGGGGTGGCGTTTCCATAAAGAATGGTTCCTTCTGGCGAAACAACACAACTGGAAGGTACTTGCTCAATACTAGGTTCCATTGGGTTTTGAAGTTTTTGGGTGGTACGGATTGCAACATTTTGCGAAACCACAATTCCCAAAGGGACATTTGTACTATCTTTATTGATAAGATTGCTGATATGACTGGTAATTTTAAGTTTGTAATATTCTCCATTGCCATCACTGCCTCTTTGCAATCTGCCAAAGTGATTGGCAAAAGCATCAATAGGAGGCTGACCGTTGGTGGGATCGAGAATATAATCAACCAAAACGTTGCTGTTTTTGAGGTCGTAAATCATAATCCTTTCTGGCTCGGTGGCACCGCCAACCATTAAATCCTGATTCACATAAAAGATGAGGTTAGCTTCGTTGACAATCCATTTTTTACTGCGAAGCTCTTCCAATTCATCTGCCACGCCGTTATTGTCGTTGTCTTTTCCAAAAAGTTCCACTACCGAAATAATACCATCGCCACCGCGCAAGTAAAGGTTTTCATTCCCAGTTTGAATATTGGGGTTATCCACGGCAGTTTGAATCTGTAAAGGCAATAGGTTTTGGAAAGTGTTCACGTTAATGCCTCCCAAATTCAATTTGAAGACGCCCAAGTCCCGCAAGGTGGGGTCAATTTCGTTATCAAAACTATAATAAATAGCAACGTGAGCTTTGGATGCATCAAAAATGAAAAGACTTCCGTTGTTGGTAGGGGAGTTTACTTTAAAATAAATTCCTCTTAGATAATTTTTGAAGTTATTGTTGTTC
>DAIMFZ010000046.1:0-14135 GCA_036724225.1 Aequorivita sp. | reverse complement strand
AAGTGCTGAGTGAAAGTTTTTCAGCAATTTCTTTGGCAGTGGGGCCGCCATTTTTTCTATTTTCAAAAATAAAATCGAGTATCCCTAATTTCCGGAGCGAAACTGATGCCTGGAAAACAAAGGGTGCAAAAGCTATGCGATGTGCTTCCTCCAATGCTTCCAAAGCATTTAAATTTTTAGTGGTTGTTTGCATTTATGGTTGGTTTGTTGTTTATCTTTTGAAAAATTACCGCTGTGTTGCAACCCCCAAAACCCGATGCCGTTTTTATGAAAGTGGTCAACGTTTTGGATGTATTCGTTTTGATGATATTCAAATTTTTTGAAACGCCAAGTTCGTCAAATCCTTTGGAAATAAAAAGTGTATTTTTTTCCAAAGAATACATACCCACAATGGTTTCAAGCAGACCTGAAGCGCCCAAAGTATGTCCAAAAAATCCTTTTAAACTGTTCAGCGGAATGTGTTCCATTTCCAATCTGCTAAAAGCAATAGCTTCCATTTCATCATTGAAAGATGTAGCGGTGCCATGAGCGGAAATATAATCTAACTGCGAAGCCTCTAGATTTGCTTCTTTTAGCGCAGCTTTCACGCTTCTGAAAAGTCCTTCGCCAGTTCGTGATGGTCCTGAAATATGGTTGGCATCGTTACAGGTTGCGTCGCCCAGAATTTCAACTGCTTCTTTTGGAAGATTCTCTGCTGAAGAAGTAACCAAAACACTTGCTGCCACTTCCCCCAAATTGATTCCCGTTCTGTTTTTATCATAAGGTTTGCAAGGTTCTGCGGATAGAGCTTGAAACGAATTGAAGCCCGAAAGTATGAATTTTGAAAGCAAATCGCCGCTGGTTATAAAAACGTGATTGTACTTTTTTTCAGAAATAAATCCCTTTGCAACCGAAATTGCCAAAATGCCTGAAACACAGGCATTCGAAAGTATAATTGCTTCATTTTTAAAGCCGAAAAAAGCTTGGACTGTTTTTCCAAGTTCGCTTAAATAGACTCTATTTTCTGTAAAATTGCTGCCCTTTTCAAGAACATCTATATTTCCTTTTGTGGTAGATATTAGCAAACCTACTTTTTCATTTAAAGGAATATTTGAAGCATCAATTACTTTTTTAAGTGAAAGAATCATCATCTGTTCCAGCTTTGTAAACTGGGTAGCATCACCGATTTTGTTGAATTCACTTTTTATCACTTCCGAAGAAATCATTGAAGCACAAAAGGGCTCTGGCAAAAGTGAAGGGATTTCCTGTTTTTCAAGACCTGAAATACCTTTTGAAATTTTTTCAATAACCGTTTCGCTGTCAAATCCAAGACTACTGAATATATTGTTATGTGAAAGAAAGGTTTTGATCATTTTTAGACTCCCATTTTTTTCTTCCACTTTGCAAAAAACTCAGGTTTTGTCAATGAAAGTTCGCCCTGCTCGTTCAAAAAAACCTGGATGGTTTCACCTAAACAGACCAATCTTCCTTTTGGGTCAAAAATGCGATAGTGAAATATCATTTTTGCTGCTGGGGAAGGGATGAAGGTTGTTTTAATTGTTGCCACATCGCCATAACGCAACGGCAACTTATGCTCGCAGGAAGATTTCACGATTGGAGACGTGTAGCCATTTGCCTTTTGTTCCAAATACGAAATGCCGTGCTCGCGGCCAAAAGCCTCTCGGCCATCTTCAAAATACTGAATATAATTGCCGTGCCACACAATGCCCAAAGGGTCGGTCTCGGTGAAACGCACTCGGATTTCGGAAGTAAAACTTATTTCGTTTTTATGGTCAGACGGCATTTTTCCTTTGATTATATATTATTGCTATTATGATTGTTACGAGGAAGAACAACAATAATAACGAAATTTCGGGAAGGATTTTAGCAAATCCCACATTTCTCAAAAATACATCGTAAAAAGCTTCCAAGCCCCAATTCATCGGGGAAATTTTGGAAATCGATTGCATAAATTTCGGCATCACAAAAACAGGGACCCACACGCCGCCGAGCGCTGCTAAAATAACCACCAAAGTAGCCCCAAACGGTGCAGATTGTTCCTGGGTTTTTGCAATGGTTCCCAAAAGCAATCCTAAACCAATAGCTGCTAAACCTGAGAAAAATGCGACAATATATAGCATTGGCAACTTGCCCGAAACGTCAACTCCCGGAAGGCCTATGGCTGGGAAAAGGTATATTCCAACAAGCAACATCAGTGTGAATTGAATGAGGCAAACACCGAGATAAACAATGGTTTTTCCTCCCAAAACTGTTGCATAATTCACGGGATTAGTGCGCAAACGCACAAAAGTACCTTGGTTTTTTTCCTTTACCAAATTGATGGAAAGCGGCACAATAATGAAGAAAATAGCAAACAGTGTCCATGCCGGAACGTTGTGCTGAGCCGAGTTCGGGATAATTTCTTCGTTGTTTTTTGTGGGAAGTATTTCCTTGAAGGCTATAAAGTTTTCAGTGTCGAAAATTGGCTCTGCATCATCTTCGCCCAATTCCGTTTGAAAGGCTTTGTAAATACTTTGCGTTTCAATTTTCGAAATCATTTTATCAATTCCGTTTTTTACTGAAGATTTAAAGCTAAGCTGAGTTGCTGGATCAAAATAAAGACGGACTTCCTTTTGTGGAATAACCACTTTCGCCACGGTCAAACTATCTTCTTCCAACCCAAATTTCGACAAAATTCCTTCCACATTTTGGTCCACTTTCTTTTGAAGAGAGGCCGAAAGATTTTCCGGAATTACAATGGCAATCTGATATTCTCCACAGAAAACTGCTTCTTTTGCTTCCTCTTCGGAAGATTTCTGAAGAATTTCAAACGAATTGGATTCGGAGAGATTTTCGAGTATGCTTTTTGAAACTTCGCCTTTGTCATTATCAACCAAAAGCACAGGAATTTTTATATCGCTAATGGTTTTGAAGGTGCTGTCTTGCACTAATGTGATTACGATGAGCAACAACATTGGCATAATAAAAAGTATTGCAATCCCGCCCAAATCGCGGATAAGCAAAAGCATTTCTTTATATGTGGAAGCCCAGAGTTTATGCATAATCGCGAAGGGCTTTTCCGGTTTGTGCTAAAAAAACATCTTCCAGATTGTTGGCGCCGGTTTGGTTTTTTATGAGTTCCGAAGGCATTCCTTTTACAATGATTTCGCCATTATCGATAATGGCAACGTGAGTACAGAAAAATTCGGCTTCGTTTAAGTGATGCGAAGTGTAAACTATTGTGGTTCCTTGTTTGTTGAGGAATTTTAAATGGTCAATAATCACGTTTTTAGATTGAACGTCAACACCCACAGTGGGTTCGTCCAAAAACAGAACTTTTGGTTGGTGAAGGATTCCTGCTATCAAGTTTACGCGGCGCTTCATTCCCCCCGAAAAAGTGGCGGTTTTTTTATTGGCGAATTTAGAAAGCCCCATTATTTCCAAATGTTCGTTGATGGATTTGCTTAAGATTTCGCCTCTAATTCCGTACATACTTCCGAAGTATTGCAAATTTTCAAAAGCCGTGAGCGTTGGATAAAGTGCGTATTCCTGAGGAACAATGCCTATTAATTGCTTTAGTTGATTTTTGTGTTCCTTAAAATTCAGTCCGTTGATTGTGAAGGAACCTGAAGTAGGCTTTAAAAGCGAAGTCAACATAGAAATGAGGGTGGTTTTACCCGCGCCGTTTGGTCCGAGAAGCCCGTAAATTTCGCCGTCTTCAACTTTCAAATTGAGGTCCTTTACCGCGTATTCTTCGGCACCTTTGTATTTTTTTGAAAGTTGTTTTATTTGTATCATTGTCCCCTAAATCCCCAAAGAGGAATTTTTAAATTGCTTTCTTCAACTTCTTAAAAAACACCTTTTCCAAATCTGCAATATGGTCCAGTTGGTCTGCTACTTTATTATAGCTATCGGTTTGGGCGCTACGGTTTTTGTAGATTCGGGAAGCTTCAAGGGCGAAATCGCGCCACAAATCGCCTATTTCAGTCATTTCTTTGGATAGTTGGACTAACTTTTCATTGTTGAGTAATTTTCCAGATTCCTGTAAAAACGCTGCATAAATATAGCGAAAACCGCCGCCACCAGTGCCAATTTCCTCTTGCATTCGCACTACTTGTCCTAAATAATGGTTAGCGGTTTTAATTCCTTTTTGTTTTGGCCATTTGCGGATTAATCCAGCTATTTTGTAGATTCCCTTAACCCCAACAATGGGAACTGGTGCAAGCATCGCTTTACACGTATCTTTTATTCCTTTTACAATTGCTGTTTCAAGTTCTAGTTTTTCTGGAAAAGAAATTGGATAATACATATGTCCTTTAGGGGCGAAAGCTCCTTTTGCAAAACGCACTTTTTCTAATTCTTTTTCTGAAAGGGAAGTAACGTCCTCCATCACCGGATCGCTAATTAAATACCGATTGCCTTCCTTCCCATAAACCACCATGTTGTGCGCATTGAAGTGAAAACGGTATTCATCTGGAAAATAGAGCAGATTATAAACACCAACTTGCAACCCAACGGGATTGTTTCTCTCAAGATTTTCATCCAAACGGGCTTTGGCATCTTTAGGGTTATTAAATTTTTCGCGTTTCATTTTAACTCCAATGCGCTTTGCAAATTTCTTAAAAATATGTCCCGGCAGCGCACGGTAGGTAATCACTGGTGCGTGATTCACTTTCAAAAAAGGAATATAACAAAACAACAAGCCGCTGCCAATACCAAAAACCATCGGCTCGCTGACGTTGAAACCGTTGTGTTTCATCAAATTTGAAACCACGCCATTTTCGCAATGGGCAGATTGGTGGTGCGTAAAGTCTATGACAGTTTCAGGTTTCAATATTTTGGTTTTTACCCCCAGCCCCTAAAGGGGAGAATACTGGCTCCCTATAGGGTTGGGGTAATTTATTTTCAATTATATTCTTATTTTTCTAAACTCATTGACTTCAGTTCATCTACTGAAATATCAAATGCTTCAGCGTATTTATTCAATTTTTTCTCACTCAATTTTTTAAAGACCGAAGGCTTAAAATGTCTTTTTACTTTCCATTGCCAAAAACCTACATAGCTTGCCAAAATACCTACGTCCATTTTGTGGAGCTCCATATAATATTCTATTGGACTGGTTTCGCCTGCAATTACACGGTCTTTAGCTTCAGCAATTCGCTCGTTGATCTCTTCAATTGCGTTGTTTAATGCTACGGTTTTTGGCTCCCAACCGCTACTGTTTTCAGTAGTGTATTCACCGTTTTCGTCAACTGCGTAGCAAAGTTCCCTAAAATTTGCTGACTCTAGATTGCTTTTGTCCTGTGGCACTTCTTTTTTCTTCATTATCAGACTTCATGGATTAAAAAATTCATGGTAGAAGATACAATTAATTTTTCGTCAAAAAAGGTTTCTGTTGAAAGGCTACACATTGTAACTTGGCCAGTATCAAATCTAGAAAGTAGTTTTGCTTTAGTTACAATAATATCTCCAACTTTTGGCAGTTCAAAAATTTCCACTTTTTTGATGGCGCTGATGTAACCTACCAATTTATTGCCAATTCCTTCCAAATCGTCCTTTTCAAAAAAACTTTGTCCCACCACGCCCGAAGCGGCTTGGGCAGCATTTTCGATTAATCCCGTTTCGGATAATTTTCCATTATTTAAAAAAATGCAATCTTCTGAAATATGGAATTGTGTAGCAACGGAATCTTCATCAATTTCAAGAACCGAGGAAACCATCAACATAGGCTCGCGATGTGGCAGAAAATTTGAAATGTCAATATTTGAAAGGTCCGTCTTTTTCATTAATTGGCCAATACGGTTTTCATTTCGCTGGAAGCGATTATTTTTCCATCGCATTCGGTTTCAGCGGTTACCAGTGTAACGCCCATAATATCGTGAAGGATAATAACGGTGGTTTTTAATTCCTTTCCAATGGAAGGAAGTTCAAAAATCTCCGCTTTTTTTATGGCTCCAATGTAGCCAATTGGGGCAGCTTCCTTTTTCAAAAAAAATTGATAGCCCGTATAAAGTGCAACTGTTTGGGCCATATGTTCAATCAGACCGGGCGCGGTAAATTTATTGTTTTGCGAAAAAATGTTTTCTTCGGAAATAGTCAATCCCGAAACCACTTTGTTTTCCTCAAAATGAAGCAATTTGTCCACCATCACGAACGGTGCTTTCTGCGGAATCAATTTTCCGATGAAATCTTTGTCCGTTATTTCTTTGGTGAAAACATCCATTTAAACAACCGTTAAATAGGCGTAGGAATAAGCAAACCGTGCGCTTTCTGGCACTTGAAGAAATATTCTCTCTCCTTTTTTGAGATTTCCGGAATGGACCAATTCTTCCAACATAAGGTAGATGGAACCGGCGCCCACATTCCCCACTTTTTCAAGATTCAAAAACCATTTTTCCCAAGGCAAGTGAAGGCCTTGACGTTCAATTTCGTTGTAAAGATTTTCCTTGAAATAATAGGAAGAAATATGTGGTAAATAATAATCAATATCGTTTTCGGTAATGTTGTGTTTCGCCATTGCCAGTTTCATACTTGCAACGCCCTTTTGAAGGATATTTTCGGCCAGCAATTTCACATCTTGCTTCATTGCGAAAAGCGACATTTTTCCCCAAACCTCTGCTGGATATTCGCTCCAAGGTTTTAAGCTTCCGTCTTCCAGTTTGTCGCCACCGGCATACATACAAGTTTCTAGTTCAAAGGCGTAACTGTAACCTTCCATCCATTCAATTTTTAGCGGAGTTTCCCCATTGGGTTCATTTTCCAAAAGCATTGCACCAGCTCCATCAGACAGCATCCAACGTAAAAATTCTTTGTTGAAAGCAAGGATTGGGTGCTCTTCAATTTCCAGCAAATGGGCTACTTCGTCTTCAAAAATATCGGCTTTCATCCATGAAGAACAACGCTCAGAACCTGTGCAAACCGCATTGTTCACTTGTTCAGATTTAATGGCCATGTAGCCATATTTTAAAGCGTTCATTCCGCTACAACACGCGCCCGAAGGAGAGTTAATCTCTAGGTTTCCATTCTTTAAAAACCCATGGACCATTGCGGCATGGCTCGGTAAAATCTGGTCTGGGCTGGAAGTGCCACAAGACAGCAGTTCAATTTGGTTTTTGTTGAAAGTCTCATCGCACAAAGCTTCAACCGCTTCTGCGGCAAGTTGTGCATTATTGTGTGTTACATTGCCATTTTGATCAATAGCATAGTAACGTGTTTTAATTTGATTGTTCCGTAGGATGATGCGGCGCGCTTTTGATGTTTTTCCATTGATGACCCCTAATTTTTCTTCCATAGCCTCGTTGTCCACGGGTTCATTTGGCAAAAACTTTGCAATCCTTGTAATGTAAACGTTCTTCATTAATCTTGCTTTAATGCAATTGATGAATAATAGGTTTTTTCCCGTTGAATTTTACGGTACATTGGGATATAAGTGAGCAAAAATACAATAAATACTATTGGTGCTATTAGCCATATTGCAAATAACAAATAATATTTAAAAAAAACGAGCCATTTCTTTCTTTCTTCGCCTTCTTTTTTGATTAAATGATTTGCCCATTTTGTGAAGACTATATTGCCCCGAATATCTGTGGCAATGAGCGAGGGATCCACTTTTACGGCGCCAATATCCAATAGATTTTGCTGTAGGTGTTCGTATACATTTTGAAGCAAAGCTTCTTTAATGGGAGTGCCAAAACGCGAAGCGGCTTTAATATCTTCATCTGAAACACCAGGCATCGGAAATATACCGAGCATCCTGGTTTTTTTTCCGCCCATTAACCAATGTACTATTGTAATTACACTGATGTGGTTCATATTTTTGTCCACTAAAGCGATATTTCCAACTAGTTTTGCTTTGTTTGCAACCAACAATTTCTTCACTTTTTCCTGCGCCATAATCCACATATTACGGCTAGCGGAAACGGTGACGACGGGTGTGTTGGCAAGCAAAGTTTTTGCTTCTTCAGATTTTAAAAATGAGTTGATGGGAATGGAAGGGGTTAAGAACCAAGTAGTATACCCCAGAAGAACGAGGTCATATTTTTTTTGAAGAATTTCAGTGGGTATTGCCTCCAAAGGCGTGGGAATTTGAAGAAAAGTTTCTGGGAATGCGCCATAAAATTCCTCTTGCTTCCAAGGAAATGGAAATTTTCTCTTCGGAATTATTTCGAAATAGGAAATATTTATTTCTTCGCTTGAAATCGTTGAAGCGATATTCTTCAAAATATCTGTCAACTGCCCTGTTTGCGAATAATAAATAATTAAAACTTCTTTCATATCTTAATCATTTGTTTCCCAAAAATCAAAATAGTTGAACCATTGCAAGGGGTATTTTTTCAGCATCCATTCCACACTTTCGGTGTATTTTTTCAACAAGCCCTGTGCATCCCTGTTTTTTACTTCGGCTTGGCGCGAATAAAGATGGTAATGCTTGTTGGTTTCCTTCATTACATAGACAAACAAAACCGGAACGTTCAGCCTACTGGCCAATAAAAAGGGACCTGCGGGAAAATTCGCTTCTTTACCCATCAATGATTCGGTCAAAACTTTTTGTCCTTTCATATATCTATCGCCCGTAAAACATACCAATTCGCCATTGCTCAGCGCATTGTTAATTTCAAAAATATGTGACATATCTTCCCTTACGAGGATAAATTTGATCTTGGAACGCATGGTAACTTTTTCCATGTATTCCTTTATGTTTTGGTGTTCGGCATCGGTGGTAACGAGACTTATTTGTGAGCGGGTGTCAATTTCTTCGAAAAAAAACTCAGCGATTTCAAAATTGCCCACGTGTGCGCTTATCATAATTCCGCCCTGTTTTTTATCAAGAAGATTGGTTATGTTTTCAACCCCGTCACATTCATAAGTAAACCGATGTTTTAGGCCAGAGGAGATAGCAGCCTTGTCTATTATGGTTTTACCGAAGATGTAATAACTTTTATAAATACTGAAAAGACTCTTTGATACAGTATATTTCAGTCTTTTACGGAAATAATAATAAATAGATTTTGTATTTTTCCCAGCAAAGAAAACATAATATAAGGCAACAGGATAAAGAAGCCCGTAAGCGGCTCGAACTCCCAATTTTCTGATAAAAAATACAAATATTTTATACCCTAAAACGGTTCCTTTGCTCTTGCCTTCCCATTCACCTGCCATAAACTGCTATTGCAAATTTCAGCTGATTTTTGTTTCAATCAGGTCATAAAAATCTTGGAGGGTTATAACATTCAGGAAATCCTCGCCCGTCAACTTTACGCCAAAGTTGGCCTCAATGGCAACCACCAAATCCACAAAATCCAAACTGTCCAGTTCCAAAGTTTCCTTTAGGTTGGCTCTTGGCTCAATGTCTTCGGTCTCTACCTCAAACTCATCTACCAAAAAGTAGTTTATCTTTTCAACTATAACTTCTTTATTCATTTTTAATGTGTGCACTTTTTAATAATTAATGCGGAATTGGTTCCACCAAACCCGAATGAATTGGACAAAAATACATCAATTTTTCTATTTAACGTTTTGTTAACAAGGTTTAATTTTGAAGCAGCCTCGTCTGGCGTTTCAAGATTAATGTTTGGAGCAATAAAGGAATGTTCCATCATCAACATGGAATATATCACTTCACTTGCACCTGCCATCCAACATTCATGGCCTGTCATAGATTTTGTAGAGCTAACGTAAGGGCCATTTTCTCCAAAAACATCGGTGATTGCGTGGGCTTCATTTGCATCGCCAACTGGGGTAGAAGTGGCGTGGGCATTTACATAATCAATTTCTGAAGCTTTAATTTTTGCTTGTGCCAGTGCCATTTTCATTGCCCGAGCTGGGCCATCAACGTTTGGGGTTGAAATATGGTCGCCATTGGAAGAAAAACCGTAGCCTATAATTTCACCCAGAATTGGTGCGCCACGTTTTATGGCACTCTCGTAGCTTTCAATAATCAATGTGGCTGCTCCACCGCTTGGCACTAAACCGTCTCTGTCCTTATCAAATGGACGGCTTGCTTTTGTTGGATCCAATTGGGTTGAAAAAACACCGAGACCGTCAAAACTGCCCATAGCGAGTTCATTTATTTCTTGTGCACCACCGGAGATGATGCAATCCTGTAAACCATTTTTTATAAGAAAATATGCCATTCCGATGGAATGGGAACCACTTGCACAAGCAGCGCTGATTGTGAAATTTATTCCCTTCAATTTAAAAATGGTGGAAAGGTTCATCGTCACCGAAGAGTTCATCGCCTTAAAAATAGCACCCGAGCCTACCAAGGTTGTATCTTTCTTTTCACGAATTTTATCGACTGATTCTATTACCGAACGCGCAGTGCTATCGTTACCATATAGTATTCCCACTTCGTTTTCATCTAAAAATTTTTGGTCTATTTTGGCGTTTTTGAGTGCTTCAATAGTAGCAGAATAGGCATAGGCACCTTCTTCGCCAAGACTAACCCTTTCTCTGCGCGAAAGTTGTTCCTTTAAATTTGGTTCTTCCACCCATCCCGTTAAACAGGAACGATAGCCGAAATCCTTTCTTTTTTCATCACAAATAATCCCCGATTTTCCGTTGTACAATGACTCCTTCACTTCCTGCAGGTTTTTGCCAATGCAGGAGTAAATGCCCATTCCGGTAATTACTACTCTTTTCAATTCTCCTTCGTTTTAAGAATAAATCCCTCCATTAATATTAATCACTTCCCCCGTGATATATGAAGCTTTTGGCGAGGCCAAAAAACTGACCACATGAGCCACTTCTTCAGGTTCACCAAAACGGTTGGCGGGAATCATTTTTTTGAGCTCCTTTTCGTCAAGTTCTGCGGTCATATCACTTTTAATAAAGCCAGGAGCTACTGCATTTACAGTAATGTTCCGTTTTGCAACTTCTTGCGCCAATGCTTTTGTGGCTCCAATAACAGCTGCTTTTGCTGCAGAATAATTTACTTGTCCTGGCGTTCCTTTTAAGCCCGAAACCGAGACCATATTGATAATTCTGCCGTATTTATTGACTAGTAATTTTTGAATCAAAGCATTGGTAACATTGTAAAAACCGTTCAAACTGGTGTTTATAACACTGTGCCAATCTTCGGGTTTCATCCACATAAAGAGGCCATCTTTTGTTATACCGGCATTGTTTATTATCACTTCAATAATAGCGTCTTTATTGGTTTCGTGCCATACGGCAAATGCCTTAGTTACAGATTCGGCGTTGGTAACGTCAAACTGGATTATTTCGCCATTGCCGCCAAGTGCCTCAACTTCATTCAAGGTTTGTTTTGCGGCTTTTTTATTTCCGTTGTAATTTATGAGAAGATTGTATTTCAAATCTTTGGCCAATTGAATACAAATTGCACGGCCAATGCCACGGGAGCCTCCTGTTACCAATGCGTATTTTCGTTTTTCTTTTTTCTCTTCCATTAAATTATTTTCTCGCAAAGGCGCAAAGATGACTTTTTCTTCTTTCTTCTTTATTCTGTTTTCTACTTTGAAGGATCTACAAAAGCCTCCGCGTTCTGGTGCCATTTGCCCAAAACCTTTCCGGTTTTATCGATGAATCCCCATTCTTTGTCTTTCTTTACACGTGCAAGTCCGTCAATAAAACCCTTTTCGGAACCGCTTTGCAAAAAGCCAAACATTCCTATGGATATATCATATTCCATTGGGATTACCAATTTTCCGGTTTTATCAATAAAGCCCCAAAGCTTTTTTTCTTTTACTGGAGCCAAGCCGTTGTCAGAAAAAATCTCAGCATCTGCGTATCCTAAATTGCCTAATTTTTCCCCTTTTTCATTTATATAGCTCCATTTTTTTCCTTCATTTACAGGTGCAAAACCTGCATTAAATGCACGAGCTTTATCAAAAGCAGGTTGGATTACCCATTCGCCTTTTCCATTTATGAAACCCATCTTTTTATTGCTGCGGGCGTAGGTCAAAGGTGAATCGTTTGTAAAATCCCAAATTTTATCGACTCCACTAATTGGTGTAAAAGTTCCGTTAATCAACACCCCAAAACTTTCACCTTTCCGGGCCCAAATTCCATTTTTGCTGAAATCGCCTATCTCATTATATTCTGCAGGAACAAATGCCTCTCCTTTTTTGCTCAGTAATCCCCAAGTTTCCCCGTTTTTGAATTTTGCATAGCCATTGTTGAAACCTTTTATTTCATCGTATTTTGGTTCCAAAATAGTCTTTCCGTTAGTATCCATCAGCCCTACCTTTTCACCACTACGGATTACGGCAACGCCATTGTCAAAATCATAATATTTATCTGAGGTGGGGGTGGAAAGCGTTTCACCCTTAGTGTTTATGTATTTCCATTGGTCGTTTTGAAACACAAGTGCATAACCAGAATTAAATTCTTTTACCCGTTCATATTCTGGTTGGATGACCCATTCGCCAGAAGTATTGATAAAGCCCCATTTTTTGTCTTTCATTGCTGCGGCCAACTTACCGGAAAAACTCGCTGCCTTTTCAAATTGTGGTTGAATGGCGTATTCCCCAGTTTTGTTTATGTAACCGAAGAGATCATTGTCGCGGACCAAGGCCAGTTCTTGTGCATAAAAAGAAGTGGTTACCATTAAAAAAGCGAATACGAAGGAAAAAATTGTTTTCATAATAATATCATTTTTAAGTTGCTGAAGTTAAAAGAAACAATTTAAGAAATATTCCGAAATTATTGGGGAGAATCCATCAAAAATTCCTTTACCGAATTTACAAATGGATACATTGCCACGTCTTCTATGAAAACTGGAACAATAGCGCGAATTTCATCATACATTTTTTTGGTTTCGGACGAAACTTGATCCTGAACTTTTAAGTATTCTATTGCCTGAACAATGGTTATAAGCTCAATGGAAACAACTTCAAAAGCGTTTTCAATTACCTTTTTTGCAATGAGCGCGGCATTAGTGCCCATACTTACAATATCCTGATTGTCATTATTGTTCGGGATGCTGTGCACGTACATTGGGTTGCTGAGCATTTGGCTTTCGGCCGTGGTGGAAGTGGCAGTGAACTGGACGCCCTGCATACCAAAATTCAATCCCAGTTTTCCCAAATTTACAAATGGCGGAAGAATATCGTTCAATTTAGAATTCAACAAATAGTTAAGTTGACGCTCGGATAGCATCGTCATTTTTGCAACAACTATCTTCAGTTTATCCATTTCAAGGGAAACATAATCGCCGTGGAAGTTTCCACCGTGATATACATTTCGTTTTTCAACATCAACAATTGGGTTGTCATTGGCAGAATTCACTTCCTCTATCAATATTTTTTCAACCGTGTTCAGCGTGTCCAAAACGGGGCCCAAAATTTGAGGCACACAGCGAAGCGAGTAATATTCCTGCACTTTTTCCTCAAAAACAACCACATCTTTTTCGCCATTATATAAGTGATGCTCGCGTTTTCTGGTAAGCTTACTGTCTTTTAAATGGGTGCGCATTATTTCAGCAATTTTGCGCTGACCCTTGTGCTTTTTTGTTTCATTAAGTTCTAGCGAAAGATGGTCGTCATACGCTTTAACAATTTCGTTTATGGCCGATGATGCTTTGATCATCCACTCCATAATTCGTTTTGTATAGATTACATTTACTACACCAATACCCGTCATTACTGAAGTTCCATTCATCAAAGCCAAGCCTTCGCGAAGTTCCACTTTTATGGGCTGAAGGTTTTCCAGTTTGAAAACTTCTTCGGTGTTTTTGCGTTCTCCTTTGTAAAAAACTTCGCCTTCGCCTATCAACACCAAAGCCAAATGGGCAAGTTGCACCAAATCGCCACTGGCACCCACGCCACCGTGTTCATAAATTAGAGGGATGATGTTTTTGTTCAGCAATTCGCCCATCAATTTAATGACGGAAGGGTGAACACCACTGTTGCCAAGGCTCAGCGTGTTCAACCGTGCAAGCATTGCCGCGCGGACGTATTGCGCCGGAATCAGGTTTCCCGTTCCCGAGGAATGGCTACGGATAAGGTTGTACTGTAACTGGATCCTTTCGCTGTCCTTAATTTTATACTGCGCCATGGGGCCGAAACCCGTGTTGACACCATAAATGGTCTTATTTTTTGAAAATTCCTTCAGAAAATCGAAACTGTTTTGGACCCTTTCTATAATATCTTTGTGAAGCTGGACAGGATCATTTTTGAAAATTATTTGCTCAAAAT
>DAIMFZ010000045.1:9805-14238 GCA_036724225.1 Aequorivita sp. | reverse complement strand
AGGACTTAGAAGCATTGCCAGCTGTGGGTCATAAAACAGCAAGTGTGGTGCTGTTCCAAACTTTTGGAATTCCAAATTTCACTGTAGATACTCATATTCACCTTTTAATGTATCGGTGGAATTTAAGAAAAGGAAAAAACGTGGTTCAGACTGAAAAAGATGCCAAAAGATTGTTCCCCGAGGATTTATGGAACACGCTACACCTTCAGATCATTTGGTACGGAAGACAGTATTCTCCGGCACGTGGTTGGGATCTGGAAAAAGATATTATTACCAAAACCATTGGCAGGAAAACAGTAATTAATGATTATTTGAAGAAAAAAAGTAGATAAGTTGAGAAGCAAAAAAGTTGAGTGGTTTAGATGAATTTTTTACTAAAAATTTCTATGCTCACCAAATTCTCAATACTTAATTTTTTTAAAAAAAAACCCCGAAAAGCTAATTCCAGGGTTTTTCCAAAGTTTAGTTTAGAAGTGCTTCAAACTTCATTTTATGGTAATCTATAACACTTAAAGCCATCGAATAATCCAGAAGAAATTTTATGGTTTCTTCTTTTGGAACAAGTTGTTTATTCACGTCGTCCACACGTGATGTTTCAGAGTAAAATTTTTGCATTGAATATTATTTTGAGGTTTATTCCAAAATAACGCAGCATAAATTAGTTTATTGTATCAATTGGTTAATATAATATTATGTTTATCAATCACTTTGCGCAAATTAATAAGGGCATAGCGCATCCGACCCAATGCTGTATTGATGCTCACGCCGGTTTGCTCACTTATTTCCTTGAAACTCATGTCTCTATAAATACGCATCATCAAAACTTCATTTTGGTCATCTGGAAGTTCTTCAATCAATCTCCGTACATCATTTTCAACTTGCCCTTTAATAATCTGTTTTTCAATATTTAATGAATTATCGCTTAAAACCGAAAAAATATTGAAATCGTTGTTGTTTTCAAACTTGGGCATGCGGTTGTTTTTTCTGAAATGGTCTATCACCAAGTTATGGGCAATACGCATAACCCAAGGAAGAAATTTACCTTCCTCGTTATAGGTCCCTTTTTTAAGAGTTCTAATAACTTTGATAAAAGTGTCCTGAAAAATGTCTTCGGAGACATCCCGATCAAAAACTTTTGAATAAATGAAACTGTAAATTCGTTGTTTGTGGCGGGTTATTAATTCGCCCAGTGCAGATTCATTACCGTTCATATAGGCGTTTACTAAAAACGCATCAGTGTTTGTGCTTTGCTTCATATCAATACTTCTTTAATAAATAAACAACTATGGATTTTGGTTGCTTGGTTACAATGTTTATTTGTTAAAAGTAATGATCAGCTATAGGCAGTATTTTTTTATATGACGTTAAGAGCCGTAAATATAACAACAAAGATTTCACAAAAGCAAAAAAAAGGTTAAATTTTTCTGTAAAAAATAATAATTATGGCAAATGTGTGTTGCTGAAACCTATATAGTATCTTTGTAAAAAGCTATAAAAAAGTAGAAAATAAATTGAGTACGGAAACATTAAGCACCAAAAAATACATCCTCATCCAGGGTGCAAAACTTCACAATCTTAAAGACATTTCGGTCGCAATTCCACGGAATAAGCTGGTTGTAATCACCGGGCTTTCTGGTAGCGGAAAATCGAGTCTTGCGTTTGATACCCTTTATGCAGAGGGCCAGCGCCGCTACGTGGAAAGCCTTTCCAGCTACGCTCGCCAGTTTTTGGGAAGATTGGATAAACCGAAAGTCGATTCCATTAAAGGAATTTCGCCAGCCATTGCAATAGAGCAAAAAGTAAATGCTACAAATCCACGCTCCACTGTTGGAACTTCCACTGAAATTTATGATTATCTGAAATTGCTTTACACCCGAATTGGGAAAACTATTTCTCCAATTTCCAAAAAAGAAGTTAAAAAAGACACTACCACAGATGTTATAAATTTCATAAAAAGATTTCCTGAAGGCGAAAAATTATTGCTCCTCGCTCCTATCCATTTGGAAGAAGGACGAACCATGGAAAACAAAATACAGGCCTTAGCGCAACAAGGGTATTCTCGAATTAAAATTAAAAACGAAATATTGCGGATTGATGAATTAAAGGAAAAATCGTTTCCAAAAAAAATAGATTTGGTCATAGACCGAATAATCACAAAAGACGAAGAAGATTTTTATAACCGTTTGGCTGATGCAATTGAAATAGCTTTTTTTGAAGGAAAAGGTGTACTGTATATTGAAGCGCTTTCCCATGGAAAAATTACAGAATTCAACAACCGTTTTGAAGCCGATGGAATGGTTTTTATGGAACCAAACGTGCATCTTTTCAGTTTTAACAATCCGTATGGCGCCTGCCCAACCTGTGAGGGTTATGGCGATGTTATTGGCGTAGATGAAGATTTGGTAATTCCAAACACGGCACTTTCCATTTTTGAAAACGCCGTATTTCCGTGGCGTGGCGAAAGCATGGGTTGGTACCGCGACCAATTGGTGAACAGCGCCTACAAGTTTGATTTTCCCATCCATAAACCGTGGTTTCAGCTTACGGAGGAACAAAAACAATTGGTTTGGGAGGGAAACAAATATTTTGAAGGATTGAATTCTTTCTTTTCCTTTTTGGAATCTAAAAGCTATAAAATCCAAAACAGGGTTATGCTTTCCCGCTACCGCGGAAAAACGAAATGCGCAACCTGCAAAGGAAAACGGCTCCGTCCCGAAGCGGGATACGTAAAAATAAACGGGATTTCCATTCAGGAATTGGTGGAACTTCCGTTGGATAAAGCTGCGGAATTTTTCAAAAACTTGAAACTTTCAGAATTTGATGAAAAAGTTGGAAAACGATTGTTGCTGGAAATCAACAACCGTTTAGGATTTTTGAGAGACGTTGGTTTGGGCTATTTAACACTAAACCGAAAATCAAACACCCTTTCCGGTGGCGAATCGCAGCGTATCAACCTCGCAACATCATTGGGGAGCAGCCTCGTTGGCTCTATGTATATTTTGGATGAACCCAGCATTGGCCTTCATCCAAAGGACACAGAACGGCTTATAGTTGTGCTGAAAGCCTTGCGCGATTTGGGAAATACTGTAATTGTGGTGGAACACGACGAAGACATAATGAAAGCTGCAGATGAAATTATAGACATCGGTCCCGAGGCTGGAACTTTCGGCGGTGAAGTGGTGGCGCAAGGAACCTATGCTGAAATTTTAAAATCAGATTCGCTTACTGCGAAATATCTCAATGGCGAAATGGAGATTGAAGTGCCGAAGAAACGCCGAACCTCAAAAAATAAAATCACAATCAGCGGTGCTCGTCAAAATAATTTAAAAAATATTGACGTCACTTTCCCTTTGAATGTTTTTACGGCAGTAACGGGCGTTTCCGGTAGTGGGAAAAGTACGTTGGTGAAGAAAATTCTCTATCCTGCCCTACTCCGTGAAATTGGTGGCTATGGCGAAAAACCTGGACAGTTCTCAGAAATAAAAGGAGATTTCGGCACTATAAAAAGTATTGAATTTATTGACCAAAACCCCATTGGCCGTTCCAGCCGAAGCAATCCGGTAACCTACATTAAAGCCTATGACGATATTCGGAATCTTTTTGCTTCCCAAAAACTGTCGGACATCCGCGGGTATAAAGCGAAACATTTCTCTTTCAATGTAGATGGCGGCCGCTGCGAAACCTGCAAAGGCGACGGCGAAGTAACTATTGAGATGCAGTTTATGGCCGATGTGCATTTGGTCTGCGACACCTGCAACGGCAAACGTTTCAAAAAGGAAGTACTGGAAGTAACCTTTCAGGATAAAAACATAGACAACATCCTCACCATGACGGTGGATGATGCAGTGGATTTCTTCGGAAAACACAAACAAGAAAAAATTGCCGCAAAGCTCCAGCCCTTGCAAGACGTGGGCTTGGGCTATGTACAATTGGGGCAAAGCTCCTCAACTCTCTCGGGCGGCGAGGCACAACGTATTAAACTCGCTTCCTTTTTGGTGAAAGGAACTTCAAAGGAGAAAACTGTTTTCATATTTGATGAACCCACAACTGGGCTTCATTTTCACGATATAAAAAAACTGTTAGCATCCTTTTATGCTTTGCTGGACAGGGGCCACACCGTGATTGTGGTTGAGCACAATCTGGATTTGATAAAATGTGCAGACTATATTATAGACCTTGGCCCAGAAGGAGGTGAATACGGCGGACAGGTTGTAGCGGAAGGAACTCCAGAGGAAGTTTCGAAAAGTAAGGAATCATTTACAGCTTCCTATTTAAAAGAAAAACTTTAATTTCTGGCATACTAATTGAAATCAAATTAACAGAAAATATGACTTTTTAGTTTTTTGGTTGGTTAGTTTTTAAAATCCGTTGAACGTAGTAAAATACTTCAGCGGATTTTTTATTTGTTTATTGAAATATATCAAACTACCATA
>DAIMFZ010000045.1:7143-9705 GCA_036724225.1 Aequorivita sp. | reverse complement strand
CAATAATGATTTGAGAAGTAACAATTCAGTTCGCAACAATGAAACGCGAAGCGACGATCCAGTTCGTAATAATGATTTGAGAAGTAACAATTCAGTTCGCAACAATGAAACGCGAAGCGACAATCCAGTTCGCAATAATGATTTGAGAAGTAACAATTCAGTTCGCAACAATGAAACGCGAAGCGACGATCCAGTTCGTAATAATGATTTGAGAAGTAACAATTCAGTTCGCAACAATGAAACGCGAAGCGACAATCCAGTTCGCAACAATGATTCACGAAGCAATGTTACGAGCAGAAACAGTAGTAGCAACAGCAAAGGAGCTTCAAGCGTTGACCGAAACGTCAGCAACACTAGAAACAATTCAGACAACGTTCCGACCCGGACAACTACTACAAATGATAACCGCAATTTAAAAGTGAAAAGCGGCAACAATAGAAACGATGCGGTTAAAAGTTATTCCGAAAATAATGTGAAAAATTCGCGAAGTGAAAATACGGTCCGTTCAAATAACACAAGAGCTATTTCAAATGATATAGCGGTTCAAAAGCAACCACGAACTGAAACATCAAATAACAGAAGCAGCTCCGCAAAGCAGAATACAACCCAAACCCCGAACAGGGAAATGGCGAACCGCAGTACAGTAACTAAATCATCCGCTCCTTCAAGAAGCAGTTCCAAAGCAAACACTTCCAGAGGCAGTTCTTCAAGAGAAGTTAGCCCACGGGGAAGAGGATAAAGATAGTTTTTTGGTTGGTTGGTAAACCTCCGCGAATCTGCATAATGCGGACGAGCGGGGGTTTATTTATTTCTATCACAGGGGGTTTTTAAATAGGAATGAAAGTTTTCAAATTTTATTCTGAAAACAAAAGCGCCCACCAATGGCGGACGCTTCAACTAACAAAAAAAACTCTGAAAAACCGATAAAACCGGTTTTTGTAAAATCTATCAATTTCTTGATAGATAACCAACCTCAACGATACTTACGTAAAAAGTCCAAGGTTGGTTTTTAATTTGTTATAAATTTTCTATTTCTTTTGCTTTAATTGGACCCAATTCATAAAAAGCACCCATCAACTCTTCTTTGAGTGGTTTTACTTTATCATCCAACCCGTTGGCTTTATAGATCATTGCTGCATGAAAAAGTGCTTTCGGTTCCGAAGTTTTGCCTGCCACGTGTTCTTCAATAGTTTTAAGTGCTGCTTCCTTTTCGCCAGCCTTTAATTGTGCAAAGGCTAATAACTGGTAGGTCTCTGGCGTAGCTCGGTTCGTGATTTCCTTTTCTGCCAATTTCAACGCTTTTTGCGGGTCTCGGTTTGTGTAGAGTTCGATGAGATAGGTATTGTACATTCCTCCATAATTGGGGTTTTCCGTAGCTTTTATGAAATTGTTATATTCTTTGTCCGCTTCGGAAGTGTTGCCGTCAAACTCAGCCATTTGTCCTTTTAAAAGGAAATAATCCGGAGCTTTATGGTTTACCATAATCGAATCCAGAATACGATTTGCTTCCACAGTATTTTTTTCGGAAGAATATAGCATCCATGCAAGTTGTTTCTTCACATAATGATTGTCTGGTTCAATTGCCAATGTTTTCAAATAACTATTATAAGAATCCCGAAGTCTTCCTGCATGTCCATAGAAATCACCAATATTGCTGTAAACCCACATTTTTAAACCTGTATTGTCACGCTCTTCAGCAATTTGCTTGGCTTGTTCCATATATTTTATGGCGGCATCCAGATTTCCATTGTGGTCGCTCCATTTCGCCAAGCGAATCAAGTAATTGAAATCTTTCGGGTCTTTTATTTTTCCCAAAAGGGTGTCTGCGCGGTCGTATTCACCCAATTCCATAGCCACATCAAAAAGCATCATTTCGGTTTCTTTGTGGTTATCGGGATAGGTATAGGCACTGTCCAACAAAATCTGAGCTTCCTTAAAACGGTGCTGCGAAACATAATTATGCGCCAAACTGCGCAAATAGGAATCTTTGTTTCGCGCTGAAACATCGTGTGATTTCTTTATAAATTCTTCGGAAATTTTTAATTCTGAGATATCGCCCGTACTCCCAAATAAGCCCGCATGTATTCCGGACAGACGGCTCATCTCCAATAAATGTGTGGAATCATTGTTAAAACGCGCTTGCCAAAATTCCAAATCTTTCTGAAGTGCATCCCTCGAAGGATTGTTGTTCGTCATTAAATAGGAATCGTAATCTTTGCTGTCGGTTATTTTTTTCGGGGTTTCCTGGCAACCGAAAAGAAATGCAACCACGACTATTGTGATAAGATTTTTCATGATAAATTATATTGACTTTATGTTTATTGGAATTGGTTTCAAACCAAAAAAGAGAACACAGACGGCTCTCTTTTCTGATGTTAAAAAATATGATTATTAAAAAGGTCCTGCCAAATATGGAAAGGATGTTGAAAATGCTACATCGTTAGTTGGCACTCCATCACTTGTTAAGGTTGGATTTTCGGTTCCGTCTGGGCCACCAAAAATTAACAGTAAGGAAACATCAATCACATCATCATTCAAAGCTCTTACGGTCAAAATTTCTGT
>DAIMFZ010000045.1:0-7133 GCA_036724225.1 Aequorivita sp. | reverse complement strand
AAATAGGTGGTAATTCCAGTTTTGGCCACCCACAATACATCATTTGAAAGGACAGTTGTGAATTCTTCAGCAGTTAGTCCTAAAACATTTGTGGTAAAAGGAGGATAAAGTCCTGTTGTTGGATCGGTTAATTTTGCCAGAAACTTAGCCTGAAAAGCAGCTTGCATTTCAGAAGGCACGGTTACGTTAAAGGCATCTTTAAAGCCTGTGGTTCCAAATACGGTGTTTATACCTGGCCGACCCATTTGGTCTTCCTGTTTATAAGTTCCGCTAAAATCAATCACTTGTCCGCAGGGCAAACATGCAGTTCCGCCGCAGTCAATGCCTGTTTCATCTCCGTTCAAAAGTCCATCGGAACAGGTTGCATTTACAATTATATTGTCATCTTCGTCTGCACACTGTACAAACAATAATGACGTTACTATTACCGCAAAAAGGGAAATATATTTTAATGTTTTCATCTGTATATTATATTTGATAGTTAGTAAGTTTGAAGGCCCTTATACAACATCTTCTATTGGATTTATAATTGTTAAGTGGGCATTTCATCTATTTATTTTTTCAAGATTAACAATTATTAAATTTTTCTTTTAGCTTCAACCCATACATTATATATAGGGGTGCTGGCAGCAAATGGGTTTACACCAGCCACTCCGCCAGGAAGCATAGACTTGGGGACTTCAACAACAATACTCAGTACGTTTGTTCCTTTAAAGGTGTCGTCACCGGGGTTGTTAAAACCTGTTGAGGTGCCTGCCAAAACTGCATTATATTGGTTAAAATCAAAGAAGAAAGGATCTTCTCGCGGTCCTGCAAAGAACTTCATTCCGTCCTTTTCAGCTATTTGCACGTCATCCTTGGTAGATATTTTCACGGTTCGTGGACTAGAAGTTGCAATTGTACTTTCCAAACCCGTCATTGCTGGAGCGGAAGGGCCAAAGAAATACATGGAATCTCCTCGTTTAATGGCTTGTATCACCAAGTCTTCCTTTAGGTCGTTGTCATTGTCTATATTGATTTCAATCAACACAGTTTCATCAAATGCCGCTTGTTCGGTGGGTGCTCCTGGAGTTAAAAGCCCCTGAACATTGGCAGCAAAAACAAGGTTGCCGTTGTTTTCGCCCTGAAAGGCGTAAAAGTCTGTAATATCTGCAGTTGTACCTGCAACCGCAGGTGCATCAATATGGTCTGCCGATATTAAAAATACCGAAAGAGTGACTGCGCCAATTCCACCGATTATTGCAAAAAGTTTTGATTTTTTCATCTTTTTTGTTGGTTTATATTATTTATTTTTACTGGTTCTTTTTACTTACGCTTAAATGTATTGGCATGGTTTTAAAAATTACGTTAATCTTTTGTTAACAGAAAAAAGTTTCCAATTAAGAGCTCTAAAATAATCATAAATAATTCGATGAACCCATCCGCACCCGATTGGATTTTAAAATTTCTGAATCTTTTTGAAAAGAACGAACTTATTGGTGCCTTTGAAAACGAAAATAAGTTTTATGAAGTATTAAAGCAGACAGGTTTTATTTATGGGGTTTCAGTTGCAGCCATGCCAAAAAAATCACTTGGTAAACTAAAACTCACTAAAGAGGAGCTTACCAAAATTAATCTTTTCCATGCCCTTCTCTTTCAGTTTTTTCAAAAAAACGAAAATGGTACTGATAAAGAAGCTATCAACGATATTCTTACTTTTTACAAACAACTTGAAAAAGGAAAGACAGGTTTCTTTCAAAAATTCTCGCTATCGCACAGTCCTTCAAGTACTTTGGAGCACATTCTTTCTGCAAGATTGCAGGAAGCAAATACCTTATTAAAAAAAAATACTGTTTCGCTACTCACCCACGCACTTTTATATTTGGACGTTCTGACTTACAGACAATGGATATTAAATCCAACTTCCGCTAAAAAATACTATAAACAAATGGAAGCAGTGGTTTTAACAGGCTGCTTCTACACATTGAAATCTAAAAAGAAAAAGACGAAATACGATAAACTGCTGATTGAGCTTTTTGAAACCTCTTCCCAATACATAATTGATGAAACAGATGGTGGAGCGGCCACATTTTTGGAGAGTTTGAACTATTTGAACAACAGCGAAGATTCTTTGGAAAAGAATTATATGTTAGATCTTTGTTGCCTTACCGTATGGGAAGATTTGAAGATGGATCAAACCGAGCACCAATTTTTGCAACAACTAATGGTTACGCTAAATTTGCCAGTTAAAGAGCTTAGCGACAGCCTTTCGGCATTAAATAATTTTTCGGTAAAACATACTGAGAAAATTTTACTTTTTGAATATTCACACCCAGTGAAGCAGTTTTACAAACAATCCGCTTCCACAGTAAAGCTCTTGATTATCCGCAACAAAGACCGATTGGCACGTGAACTGGAGGAAAGTGGCGAATTGGTGGTCCTGTTGGGCCACTCCACCGTACGCGATCTTTCTGCCGAGGAAAAAACAAAGGTAAAGGAGCAATTGCTGGATGTTTGCAAAACCATTCCGTCGCTCACCATTTTCTTGTTGCCAGGTGGCACAGTACTTCTGCCGCTATTAGTGAAGTTTATTCCAAAGCTTTTGCCCTCTTCGTTTCAGGAGAATAGAATCAAGTGAAGTTGAAGATAAAGTTGAAGATGAAGTTGAAGATGAAGTTGAAGATGAAGATGAATATTTTAAAGCTTGTCACCTTGAACAGCTTGTCCTGAGCGAAGTCGAAGGGTTGAATCTATTATTCCAACCACAGTTTAAAATCCTTCACCCGTTCGCGGGCCACGATAATATCTTGGTCCTTAAAACTGTTCAATTTTAATTGAAGTCGTGAATTGGTATAAGAAATTATATCTTTTATTGAATTGATATTTATGTAATATTTCCTGCTTATCCTAAAAAAAGTTTCAGGCGAAAGCTCTTGTTCCAATTGTTCCAAAGTGGTTTCCAAAAGATAATCGCGCCCATCAACTGTGTGCGCATACGTTCCTTTGTTTTCAGAATAGAAACATTCAATATCATCTACGGAAATCATTTTTATATGTTGCCCAATTTTTGTGGTGAAACGCCTTTTATACTCGCGCTCCACAGGGTTTAAAAGTAATTTTTTAATATCTTCAAAATTGAACTGCACGTTTTGATGCGATGGTTTTAAGGTTCTATATTTTTTAACGGCGGCCAGCAATTCAGCTTCATCAATGGGTTTTAGCAGATAGTCAATACTGTTTAGTTTAAAGGCTTGCAGTGCATATTCGTCAAAGGCAGTTGTGAAAATTATAGCGCTGGTCACCTCAACTTCATCAAAAATTTCAAAGGAAAGTCCATCACTCAACTGAATGTCTAAAAAAATTAGATCTGGATGTGGATTGTTTTGAAACCAATTTACTGCTTCTTCAACACTGTGAAGCATTTGTTTCACGTTTACATCCTGTTTTTCCAGCATTCGCTGAAGATAACGGGCGGAAGGTTTTTCGTCTTCAATGATTAATACGTTCATTTGTTTATTAATTCGAGATTCGTTAATTCGGGATTCGGGAATTCGTGGATACCAAATATGTCGAGCATGGTGGATTTGCTTTTTTGTTTTTTGGAATTTGGAATTTGGAATTTTACCTTTATCTTATTACTGCCAACTGATACTGAAAACTGTATACTTTTTTAAAGATCTTCGTCTAAAAATTGTTTTATTTTCTTCTCTTCCCAGCGTTTTAAGAAGTTATTCTTAAACTTAAAAATAAACAATACATATATAGCATGCGACACCAAGCCTATTCCCCAAAAAAAAGAAGTAGTATAGCCTAACCAGTAAGAAAAATTTAACCTCTCTGACGAAATAACCCCAGTTGCAAATAATATTATCACTGTATTAAAGATAATATAGGCTATTAAGTGGCTGTAAAAACCTTTTAGCGTTTCCACCTTTTTTTTTGCTCTTAAATAAGCTAAACTTCTTTTGGTTTCCATATTCCTATATTCTTAAAATCGTGTTTTGTCTTTGTAACGTTCCTCTTCTTCCATAAACTGTTTCATTTTCCGTTCTTCCCAATCTTTCCCCATAAAAGGAGTCCATTTAAATGTTTTTAAGGCTTGAAAAAAGATACCAATCCCCCAACCAAAAGCGGCCCATAAAAACCAAGGATATCTCAATTCGTTAGTGTAATAGTTTATCCCTGCGAGCATAGCAATAAAGATGAAGTAAAACATCAAACTGCTGTAGAATTTCTTTAATTCAGCAACGCGTCTTTTCGCTTTAAAATATTTGCTGTCTTTTTCGTTTGGTTCCATAATTAAGTTGTTTTAAAATTATTGGATAAAATTAATGATGGGAAAGCCGAATATAAAATTGAAACTTCCGAACCGTGAATTTAAGTGGATGAACTGTAATTAATCATCTTTTTCCATCAATTCCCTAATTTTGCGTTCCTCCCATTTTTTTCCAAAGAAAGGATTGTAGTTAAACGTTTCTGAGGCGTGACTCGTAATGCCAATACCCCAGCCCACAATGGGGAAAATAGCCCAAGGGAATCCCGCTTCGGAAAGAAAATTTAGATATATAAAACCCGGTACACAAATAATGTAAATTCCTAAATGTATATAAAATCCCTTCAGTTTTTCAACCCGTTTTTTGGCGAGCTTATATTTTTTTTCTGAAATAAATGTATCCTGTGTATTCATAATTTGAATGTTTTCTCTCATAATAGGAATGGCAATACTGAACTCTTTTCTGTTCTCATTAATTATTACTGGACGTTTCGTTAAAAGCGCATATCTATCGCGTATGTTTCGAAGCCCTACCCCCGTACTTTCCTTTAAAACCTGTTTCGGCTGGCTGTTATTGGTCACAACCAAATTACCGTTTTCCTCGGAAATAGTTATATGAAGTTTCTTGGAAGGCATTACTTGATTGTGTTTTACAGCGTTCTCCAGTAAAAGCTGAAGTGACAACGGAACCACTTTTGCTTTCGGGTTTTCCAATTTTGAAGGTTTGGTAAAAACAATACTGTCTTCAAAACGTACAGCCAAAAGCGACATATAGAGTTCCGCAAAATTCATTTCCTCTTCAAGGGTAACGAGTTCCTTGTTTTTCTGTTCCAAAACATAGCGATAAACTTTGGAAAGTGAAGTGGTGAAACGGGTTGCCGCCTCAGGGTTTTCCTCTATCAAACTTGTAAGCACGTTCAAACTATTGAAAAGAAAATGCGGATCCAATTGGTTTTTGAGCGCATCAAACTTTGCCGAAGCCGTCCCGGCTATTATTTTTTGCTCGGTTACCTTATTTTCCTGTTTGAATCGGTAATAGTAAGTAATGTAAAAAATCATACTCACTACCATAGCAATAATGAAGGCTACATAGTAATAGTCTATTTTCTGTTCGGAAAGAAAATTAAAAAAATCCTCTCCTTCAATTATCACATGCAAAAAAACTTGAAGTACAAAAAGACCTGTTATAGTTGAAAGAATGGCGCCAAAAAAACTCTTAAGCAAATTTTTTATTTTGAAAAAATCTCCTTTATGGGTTTTTACAAAATATCGAAACAAAGGCACGTTCACTAAATAAAGCACCACGGAATAAAGCTGATTGTAACCAAAATTGACAAGAAGTTCCCGAGCTGTACCCAAGCTTCCAATGGATATGTAGGTGATAGCCATCAAAACCAAATAGATGAGTACACCTATAAAAAACGCTTTGCCAAATTCCTTTAAGATAAACTTCATTCTTGAGATTTGTTTTTTTACCACGAATACACAAATAATCATAAAAGAATATTCGTGTATTCGCGGTTAGATTTATTATTTACAGCTCTCCGCTTGAATTTGCTTAGCCCTTTCTTCACCATAAGTTGGGTAAAATTCACCAGCTGGTTTAAAGGTAGCAAAAAGATCGATTGCCCGTTGGAGGTCTTTGCAGTAGGGCTCTATGCTTTGACCGAAATATTTTGCGCCGCCCATGTCCCATTCGGCTTTAGATAAAATCATCCTCGGGTTGTTGGGCGCAAGCGCCAACGCCTTGTTGTACAGTTCGGAAGCTTTGGCAGAATAGGTCATCCCGTATTGTTGCCCATCAAAAACAATCCAAGCAGTGTATAATTGCGCCTGCAAAACCAGCAAATCTGGATTGTCTTTGGAAATTGCCGTAGCATCATTTATAAAATTCTGGGCTTTGCCCAATTGGGCCGTAAGTTTGGCTTTATCTTTTTCAGTAAAACTATTTATTACGTTGATTTGGGCAACATAATAAGGTGGCAACCAATTATCGGGCTCTGCTGTGGCAATTCTTTCAAAAACATTTGCGGCTTCCCAGGGTTTGTCCTCCTGCCAAAGTTGAAACGCTTTACGCATTCCCTGTTCGTATTTTGTGGGCGCAGCTTCTGTGCTTGTTGTTGTGTCTGTCTGTGCCTGCATCACAATAACAGTGAAAAGTAGGGTGAAGTAAGTTAGTACGTTTTGCATGATTTTATTTTTTATTGGTTATTACTATTTTATTACTGTTCAAATTTCCATCAATATTTTTTTTCTGAGAAAATCCTTCAACCCAATTGTTGAATTTAGATGCTGAATTGTATTTCCTTCCAACTTTGACAGATTTTGAAACTTCGTCAAAGTTCTATCTAATTTCTCAAGTCTAAAATCCCATATCTATAAATTATCCAACTGATTATCCTTCCCATCAGTGCTAATAGTCCAAAAGAACCCCACGAAAAAGAACTGATCTGCAGCTGGGCGAAGTTCCCTTCGGGCAAAATTTCCGTTAGCATCGGCTGTGTTTGCGTATTGATACCCATTCACATTTTTAAAGGCAAACGCATTGTTAATTGAAAAATACAGAATCTTTTGTTGCGATAGCAAATAGGCCCAATTCAAACTCACGCTGTTATATCCCCTTGTTTTATTCTGAAGAAATCCGGGTTCGTTCAAGTCAGTATAGGTGCGGCCGCTTCCGTATTGATAGCTAAAACCAATCTGGCTTTTCCAATCTTCAATCCAATATTTCGCGACTACTGAAAGATTGTGTGTGTTCGCAAAATTTGGTGTAGCTTCAATTGGAAAATTTTTATATTTTCTTTCAGTATCTAAATAGGAATAGCTCACCCAATAATCCACGTTTTTTATGCTTTCATCATCGCGCCAAAAAAGGTCTAAA
>DAIMFZ010000044.1:0-14330 GCA_036724225.1 Aequorivita sp. | reverse complement strand
AAAAAAGCATTTCAACGTTTCAGAATGGGGCAATTACACCGCTAAAAAAAAAGAACACAAGCTCGAAGAACTCGTAGAAATGGTTGAAAATGGTGAGATGCCTTTATGGTCATACACTATAGTTCACGGTAATCTTTCAAAAGATGAAAAAAAGTTATTGCTCCAATGGTGCGGTTTGGCTAGGCTTCAATATAAACATCTATTGGAGGTTTCTTCTAAATAATTTTCAAACTTACTTTCTAAACTTTATTTAAATTAATTCTAAATAAAGTTTGTAGGTTTTCTTTTTCATATTATTTTTGCCACTGAAAAATCAATCTATTTTAATTCAGTCTAAATAATATTCAATGAAAAAATCAATCACTTTAACCGTCTTATTTTTTAGTGCTATTTCCTTTTCACAAACTGTTTCAGATTCAATACCCCCAACTCCCCAAGTACAACAAAATTCAATTCAACGCATACTTTCCAGTAGTTTTGGGAAGTCAGTGACCCTTGGTGGTTATGGTGAAATGGTCTATAACCAACCAGAGGGCGACAATGGTACCCTCGATGTGCGAAGAGTAATCCTCTTTCTGGGCTATAAATTTGACGAAAGAACACAGTTCATTACCGAAATTGAAGTGGAACATGTGAAAGAAATCGCTATAGAACAAGCATTTGTAAACTATGCCCTTAGCAATAATGTGAATCTCCGTGGGGGATTGATGTTGGTCCCAATGGGAATAATAAATGAATATCACGAACCCACTACTTTTAACGGTACAGACCGTCCTGCAGTAGACCACGATATAGTGCCAACCACTTGGCGCGAACTGGGTGTAGGGGTAACTGGGCGTTTTCCGGAAATCTCTTTGGGTTACCAAGCCTATGTTTTTAATGGTTTCAAATCCACTGCCTTAGACGACGAGGATGGAATAAATGGATTTTTAAAAGGCAAAGACGGTTTGCGGGGAGGACGTCAAAAAGGGATAGAGTCCACTGTGGACAGTCCAACTTTTTCTGCAAAACTGGATTACTATGGTATACCAGGCCTGCGTTTTGGTTTAGCTGGATATTTTGGAAAGACACAAGCAACAGATGAGGTAGAAGATTTGGATGGCGCAAATATTGGTATTTCCATGGTCGGTTTCGACTTACGTTACGCTTTCCGTAAATTTACTGCGCGTGGCGAATTTATTTATGCATCGCTTACGGACACAGACCAATACAACACCCTTACCGGAAAGGACTTGGGAAGTGCCCTTATGGGCTATTATGTGGAAGGAGCATATAATTTGCTGCCACTTACCGCCAAACAAAAACTTTTTGTATTTGCCAGGTATGAACAATATGACACTCACGCCAGCACAGAAGGTGCTTTGGCGCGCAACGATGCTTATAACCGCCAAGATATAACCGCAGGTTTGTCTTACCACATTGCAAATGGTGTGGTAATAAAAGGTGATTATCAAATTAAAGACAATGCGCTGGAAGGAGCTGAGGTCAAGAACCAACTCAATTTCGGTATTGGCGTTTGGTTTTAATATACCTTGGTGAAGAATATTTTAAATATGATTCAACATAATTTTTGAAAACTATACCTTTGCTTTATGAAATGCCCTCCGATGCGATGGATTGCAAACCAACCGAAGATGAAGAAACTGGGGCATTCCATCTTCCAAATTATCAAATATTTTATACAGATGAAAACAAGATTGTCCATCCTGTTAATTATAGCACTCGCTTTGGTAGCCTTTACCGTTCCAGATAACGTGGCCAAAAAAGCCCATAAGGAAATGGTGAAATTTTATGGAACCGAAAATTTTTCTGAGGAAATCATTTCGGTTCCTAAAGATTTGAATGATAAGACGATTTCGGAATTTGGGGATGAAAACCTATTTAAGATCCATTCGGGCAGTAAACTCCTAGGTTATGGATATATAGGGAATGCACCCAGCAAAACCGCAACTTTTGATTATTTGGTGTTGTTTGATAAAAACTTCGTCATTACTACGAGCAAAGTGCTGTTTTACCGCGAAGAGTACGGTGGCGAAATAAGCAGCAAACGCTGGCTAAAACAGTTTGAAGGTGCATCCCCCACTTCCAAAGAACTTGTTTACAACCGTAATATCATCCCAATTAGTGGGGCCACAATTTCGGTAAGGTCATTGACGACAGAAATGAACTCCCTTTTGAAGAGTATTGCAATCCTGCAGAAATCAAATATTTTATAAATGCAACTCCACGGCCGTATCCACAACCTTCCACTTTATGCAAAACAATTTATTGCGGCATTTGTTATTGTTTTGAGCGTGGGGTATTTCACGGGTCTGAATTTTGTTCGCGAAACGGGCTCAGTAAGTCCGCATGGGCTTCAGGAAAATTACCTTGGCAATGAGGAAGCTGAAAACCCTACAGTAATGATTTTCAAAAAAGGGGAACGCGAAATGCTTACCATTTTGCACACCCACATTCTTTCCATTTCTTTTATCTTCTTTTTGTTGGGCGGCTTGGTGGCTATCACTTCCCTTCCACCAAAATTGAAAGCTTTCTTAATGATTGAGCCTTTTGTTTCTATCCTTTTAACCTTTGGCGGAATTTATTTTATGTGGAAAGGTATACTGTGGATGAAATGGGTTGTTATGATTTCTGGGACCTTGATGACTGTGGTTTATGTGGTTGCTGCGGGTACTGTACTGTTTCAATTGTTTGCTTCGGAAAAGAAATAATTCCCCATTCTTCTCAAAAGTGCATTTATTGTTTGTACTTAGTTTTAATATTTCTGAATAAAATACCGTACATTTGCACGCAATTAATCCATAACCACTTTCGCAACTTTCGGAAGTTAATTTAATTGCAATGACTGCACACGACAACAAAATTCTTGGAGAAGGCCTTACTTACGACGACGTACTTTTAGTGCCTGCCTATTCCGAAGTTTTACCCCGCGAAGTTTCCATCGCCACAAAATTTTCACGAAATATTACATTAAACGTGCCTATTGTTTCCGCAGCAATGGATACCGTTACTGAAAGCGCAATGGCAATTGCCATGGCTCGTGAAGGCGGTATTGGGGTGCTTCACAAAAACATGGGCATTGAGGAGCAGGCTGCCGAGGTGCGAAAAGTTAAACGCGCTGAAAGTGGAATGATCATCGATCCAGTTACGCTTCATAAAGAAAACACGGTAGGCGATGCCCAAAAAACCATGGGAGAATACAGTATTGGTGGAATTCCAATTACTGATAATGCCGGAAAATTGATTGGCATTGTCACCAACCGCGATCTTCGTTTTGAAAAAGATTTGAAACGTCCGTTGAGCGAAGTGATGACTACCGAAAATTTGGTTACCGTGGCTCAGGGCACATCTTTAAAGGAAGCTGAGCTAATTCTTCAGAAAAACAAAATAGAAAAACTACCTGTCGTAAACGAGGTGGGGAAGCTTTTAGGCCTTATTACTTTTAGGGACATTACCAAACTTACCCAAAAACCCATGGCCAACAAAGATAAATACGGAAGGCTTCGCGTTGCGGCCGCGCTTGGCGTAACTGCAGATGCCGTAGAAAGGGCGGAAGCATTGGTAAACGCACAAGTTGACGCAGTTATCATAGATACTGCCCACGGCCATACCAAAGGCGTAGTTGAGGTTTTGAAAAAAGTGAAACAAAGATTTCCAGACCTTGATGTAATTGTTGGCAACATTGCTACTGCCGATGCTGCGAAATATCTTGTTGCTGCTGGAGCTGACGCAGTGAAAGTAGGAATTGGACCAGGCTCCATATGCACTACACGTGTAGTTGCCGGTGTTGGGTTTCCGCAATTTTCGGCTGTGATGGAAGTGGCTGCTGCAATTAAAGGCAGCGGTGTTCCCGTGATTGCCGATGGCGGAATTAGATACACTGGTGATATTCCAAAAGCGATTGCCGCCGGGGCTGATTGCGTGATGTTAGGTTCGTTATTGGCGGGAACTAAGGAATCTCCGGGTGAGACTATTATTTATGAAGGAAGAAAATATAAATCCTATCGGGGAATGGGGTCTGTGGAAGCAATGAAACAGGGTTCTAAAGACCGTTACTTTCAAGACGTTGAAGATGACATCAAAAAACTGGTTCCTGAAGGTATTGTTGGCCGCGTACCGTACAAAGGAGAATTGGTGGAAAGTATGACCCAATTTATTGGAGGACTCCGTGCCGGAATGGGTTATTGTGGTTCCAAGGATATTGAGACTTTAAAAGAAACCGGGAGGTTTATTAAAATTACCGTTTCTGGAATCAATGAGAGCCATCCCCATGATGTTACCATTACTAGCGAATCACCTAATTATAGTAGGTAGTTTTTAGAGAGTAGTCGGTAGTAACTTTGGTAAAGTTTCTTGGTTATGCGACGTTCGATTTTTTAATTTTTAAAATTATTTTTTAAAATCGCCTCGCTCCTCTTTTGAAAATCAGTTCAAAAATAATTTTCCTATAAAAAAAAACGTGAAGCCCAAAAGCTCCACGTTTTACGTTTTTTTATAGAGTAATTTTATTATTTCCCGCCTTCTTCCGCAGTAATTGTTATGCCAAGCTCGTTTAGAATAGGTATGGTAAGGTCATAGTTCGGGTCCAAATAAACTATATTCTGATTCGCTTGCAACACCTGGGTATAATTTTGAGCTTTAGCAATTTTTTCCAATGCAACACCAATTTTTTGATAAAGTGGTTTAAGGTATTCCTGTTGCTTAATATCCATAAGTTTGGCGCCATTCTGTTGAAATTTTTGGATATCTGAATCCAGATTTAACAGTGCCTCCTGCTTTTCCTTTTTTTGCTCAGGCGTAAATGTGGGTTCTCCTTTTTTATATTCCTCGGCAAGAATTTTATAGGCATCAATTTTTTTGTTGAGGTCCACATCCAATTGTTTTCCATAGGTTTCCAGTTGGGTTTGAACAGTTGTCATTTCAGGCAATTTAGACATAATATAATCTATATCCACCGCGCCCACTTTGCTTTGGGCAAAAGTTGAAAGTCCGATAAAGAATACCGCTATTTTTAGAAATTTCATTTTTTTCGTTTTAAATATTCAGAGCGCAATATTACTATAAATATTGCAAATAAACTGATGATTGTTTTCAGCGTTTATAAAAAATATAGTCCGTAATTATAGGATCAACTCCTTTGGTTTTCAAAAGACTGATAAGCTGCCCACGGTGATAGGTGCTGTGATTGATGATGTGGAAAAGAATTTCACCAATGGTGTTCGTGAAATTTTGACCTTTGCTGTTGGTGTATTTTATAGGCTTAGTTAAATTCTTTTTCTGAAGAATTTCTTTACTGTGCTCAAAATTTTCGTTGTTTATTAACTGCAAATTGTCCATTCCCAAATGTTGCCAAACGGCAAGTGCTGGAGACACACCAAAAATTCTGTGGTTCCAAACGTGATGGGCGTTTAAAGTATGGCTGGCCAAAACACTTATCTTTTCTGTGTAGGTTTCTGGATTTTTAAGCAATACCTCTATTAACAGTTGGTTGCAGTGGTGGGTGTATTCAAAAGTATCTTTAAAAAATGTTTTCACGGTTCGTCATATATTTGCCCACGGTTGGGCTTCAAGGTTTCTCTTAAAGTATTCATCAGGGGTTTTTCAACCACCAAAAAAGCGATATGGTGCATCGGGTTGATTTCTTCAATGCCTGTAAATGTGTTTTGCAGTTTTTCAGTTTTAGCAAATTCAGCAAGATGCTTTGCGTGATGTTCGGCAATGGGCTTTGCACTTGGGCCACGGAAATCCCATATAAGTTTTATTCTTTCTGTCATTTATAGTATGTTAGTTCAATCGTTTCCTTTAAAAAAATGATCATTTTTGAAGTTTCCTTTCGACAATGCAAGTTACGGGTTTTAAGAATATTTTTAAAATGCGGGAAACACTATAATTATATAAAATTCGTTTGCTTTTCTGGCATAAGTTCCCGTAGCTTTTTGTTATTTTTGCCCCTTTGTTCGCCGAAGCTTAAACTTAGATGAATCACTTTATTAAAAATAAATATTAAAACAGAGATGAAAAATTTTCTTACCGTATGTTTCTTGGCCCTTTTAAGCGCCACCACTTTTTCACAAAATAAAAAGGAAGTATTGATGACCATAGACGGAAAACCCGTGAATGCGAGAGAATTTGAGCGTGTTTATAAAAAAAACCTAGACTTAGTCCAGGACGAATCACAAAAGGATATAGACGGCTATCTTCAACTTTTTATTGATTATAAACTGAAAATAGCCGAGGCCCAAGCACAAGGTTTGGATAAGGAAGAAGATTACAAAAAAGAATTTTCAAAATACCGCGACCAACTTTCAAGAAATTATCTTTTTGAAGACAAAGTAACCGAAGAACTCGCAAAGGAAGCCTACGAGCGTGGAAAACAGGACGTTGACGCCTCCCATATTTTAATTAAGGTTGATTATGAAGCTGTGCCACAGGATACCTTGGCGGCCTACAATAAAATTAAGGCCATTCGCGAAAGGGCTCTGAAAGGCGAAGATTTCACTAAATTGGCTAAAGCGTATTCCGAAGAACCAGGAGCGAAGGAAAGAGGCGGCGATCTGGGCTATTTTACGGTTTTCTCAATGGTTTATCCATTTGAAAATGCCGCTTACAATACGAAGGTTGGCGAAATTTCAGATATTATTAGAACTAGTTTTGGCTACCACATTGTGAAGGTAAACAACAAAAGAGCGAGACTTCCTAAGATTTCTGTTTCGCACATAATGATTTCAGATAAAAAAGGCGCGCGCGATTTCAAACCCGAAGAGCGCATCAATGAAATTTACAACATGTTGAAACAGGGCCAGTCTTTTGAAAGTCTTGCAAAACAGTTTTCCGATGATAAAAACTCTGCCGTTTTAGGTGGAAAACTGAAACCTTTCACAAAAGGAGACCTTCGCGCCCCAGAGTTTGAGGATGCCGCATACGAACTTAAAAATATAGGCGACCTCAGCAAACCTGTAAAAACAGATTTTGGTTGGCACATTATTCGTTTGGACGAAAAACTGCCGATGGAAACGTTTGACCAACAAAAAGAGGAACTTGAGAAAAAAGTGAATGAAGGCGACCGCTCCAAAATTGTTACCAGCGCCATCAACAAAAAAATTATAGAGAAATACGGTTTCAAAAAGGGCGAAAGTTATTTGCCATTTTTTGATACCTATCTTGGAGACGATATTTTAAGAAGAAAATGGGTAATGGACCCAATACCGGCCGCTCAGGATAAAACACTTTTCACCATCGGCGACAAAAATGTAACTTATACTGACTTCGCAAAATATATTGAAGCCCGCCAAAGAACAGCTAAACCATACAAACAGAAGGAAACATTGCTAGTGGTTTTTTACGACGAATTTGAAACTGAAGCACTGAAAGATTATTTCAAGGAAAAACTTGAGGAAGAAAACGAAGATTATGCCGCAATCCTCAACGAATACCGCGATGGACTTTTAATTTTTGACGTGATGGATAAAAACATCTGGCAAAAAGGTAAAAATGATTCCATTGGAATTCAGGAATATTACACTAAAACACAACAGAATTACCAGTGGAAACAGCGTGTAGATGCTGATATCTATTCAGCCAATTCAGAAATGCTTGCAAAGCAGGTGCAGAAAATGATAAGCGAAGGGAAAACTCCCGAAGAAATTAAAACAGCTTTGAACACCGCCGATAAGATAAACGTTTTGATCACCCCCGGAGTTTTTGAGGTAGACCAACGTGAGCTTCCTCAAAACCTTGAAATTAAGAAAGGCACATCCACTATTTATCCAAGCAATGATTCATTTGTGGTCGTTAATATAAAGGAAGTTATTCCACCGGGACCAAAATCGTTGGAAGATGTAAAAGGAAAGGTGCTGAGTAACTATCAAAACGACATAGAAGCATCGTGGATGAAGAGTCTACATTCAAAATATAAGGTAGAAGTTAACAAAAAAACCTTGAAGCACGTTAAGAAAGAACTGAAGTGATAAAGCATTTTCTATATATAATATTTTGCTGTACCGTTTTTGTTTCCTGTGATTATTTTAAACAGGAAACTGAGCAAAATGCGGTGGCTCGTGTAAACGACAATTATTTATACAAGGCGGATATTGCAAAATTGATTTTTGAAAATACTTCATCAGAAGACAGCACTCTCATTGTAAACAATTATATAAATCGTTGGGCAACCCAACAATTGCTTATTGATCAAGCAAAAATAAATCTTACCCCAGAAAAGCTCGAAGAGTTTGATAAACTGGTTCAGGAATATAAAAACGATCTGCTTACCGAAGCCTATAAAAATGTAATTGCAGATAAGCAGTTGGACAGCGTTATAACCGAGCAGGAATATCAGGATTATTACGAAGAAAATAAAGAAAACTTCAAGCAGAGAAATCTGCTCGTAAAAATGCGTTATGTACAACTTCCTTTGAACTTTGAAGGATTGGCCGCTGTGAAGGAAAAACTGAATCGATATAATGAAAAGGACAGAAAGTCGCTGAACAGTCAGGATTACAAATTTATTTCTTCAAATTTTAACGATTCAGTTTGGATAATAAAAGATGTTTTGCTGAGAGCTTTGCCAGTGTTAAAGGACAATAGCGATCAAGTGTTAAAAAAATCCAATTTTGCGCAGTTGCAAGATTCATTAGGAGTATATTTGATGAAAATTGAAAACGTGCTCAATCCCAATGATACAGCACCAATTTCCTATATTAAGCCCACTTTGAAACAAATTATTTTGAACAAAAGAAAGCTTGAGCTCATAAAAAAATTAGAAACGGATATTACAAAAGATGCTATTGAAACAAACAATTTTGAAATCTATAAAAATGAATAAGTTTTTATTGGTGTTGCTATTTTCTAACGCTGTGCTTCAAGCCCAGACCGTATTGGAGCCAGACAGCACTGGCGTTGTGAAAGACAACGATTCGTTGGTGGCACAAAAAGTGGTCCTGCGCGATACTCTAAAACCCTTCAAAAGATATAAAGCCGAAGGTGTTAGCGCAGTGGTTGGCGAATACGTAATTCTGGACAGCGATATAGACAAGGCTTATGTTGAAATGCAGTCGCAAGGAATGTCCATTGAAGATGTGAGCCGTTGCCAATTGATGGGAAAACTGATGGAAGACAAACTTTACGCCCATCAAGCAAAACAGGACAGTCTAACCGTTCCCGATGCCGAAATCAACGGGATGATAGACCAGCAATTGCAATATATGGTCAGCGAGTTGGGCAGCGAGGAAAAAGTAGCGGCCTATTACCGAAAAGACAATATTGCACAACTCAGAACAGAACTTTTTGAGGCAAACAAAAATATAAAACTTGCAAGCTTAATGCAGCAAAAGGTAATTGAAAAAGTGGAAGTGACACCCGAGGAAGTCCGCACATTTTTCTATTCAATTCCAGAAGAAGAGCGACCTGTTTTTGGCGCCGAAATAGAAGTGGCCCAAATAGTGATAGACCCCGAAATAACCCAGCAAGCAAAAGATGAGGTTGTAGCAAAACTGAATGCTATTCGTGCAGATATTGTTGACAATGGCGCCAGTTTTGCCACCAAAGCGGTTTTGTATTCCAAAGATCCAGGATCGAATTCCAAAGGAGGGCTATATATTGGTGTGAAAAGGGATTCACCATGGGCAAAGGAATTTAAGGATCAAGCATTTTCACTTTTGGAAGGCGAAATAAGCGAACCTTTTGAAACTGAATTTGGGTACCATATTCTGTATGTTGAAAAAATCCGTGGACAGGAAGTAGACGTTCGACACATTTTGATGTTCCCCGAAGTTTCGCAGGAATCCATAGATGCCGCACAGAAAAAAATAGAAGATATAAAGACGCAGATAGATTCGGGAGAAATCACTTTCGCCGATGCTGCCCGAAAATTTTCTGACGACAAAGAAACCCGCAACAACGGCGGCCAGCTTGTAAACCCCGTTAATTTCGACACCAAATTTGACCTTACCAAAATGGACCCAACCCTAAGTGCGCAAGTCTATAATTTGAAAGAAGGCGAAGTTTCAAAAGTATTTACAGACCGCGACCGTACCGGAAAAAGCAGTTTAAAATTACTTACCGTTACCAAAAAATACGAAGAACACAAAGCAGATTATGCCAAGGATTACGAACGTATAAAACAATTGGCTTTGCGTGAAAAGCAAATTAAGGTAATCAACAAATGGCAGAATGAAAAAATAAAAGATACGTATATTAGCATCAATCAAGACTATCAGGATTGTGATTTTTCTGGAAATTGGTTGAAAAAATAATAGCGAAAATAATATGTCAGACGTAGCAGCGGTAATGCAACTGGTTTCAAAATACAACGCCCTTCGGCAGGAAATAAAAAAAGTAATTGTGGGTCAGGATGAAGTGGTTGAGCAAGTGTTGCTCGCCATCTTTTCGGGCGGCCATGCGTTGCTCATCGGCGTTCCGGGGCTTGCAAAAACCTTATTGGTTAATACCGTTGCGGAAGCGCTTGGACTGCAATTCAAAAGAATACAGTTTACACCAGATTTGATGCCCAGCGATATTTTGGGATCTGAAATCCTTGATCAAAACCGTGAATTTAAGTTTATAAAAGGTCCAATCTTCGCCAATATTATCCTTGCGGACGAGATTAACCGTACGCCCCCAAAAACCCAAGCTGCTCTTTTAGAAGCGATGCAGGAACGCGCTGTTACAGTTGCCGGGCATCACTATAAACTGGACTTGCCCTATTTTGTACTCGCCACCCAAAACCCAATAGAACAGGAAGGAACTTATCCGTTGCCCGAAGCCCAATTGGACCGTTTTATGTTCGCCATAAATCTGGATTATCCTTCTTTTTCGGAAGAGGTGGAAGTGGTTAAGCAAACAACTTCTGGGGAAACCCAAAAAGTAAATCCGCTATTTACTGCCCAAGAAATTATCGATTTCCAACAGTTAATTCGAAGAATCCCCGTGGCAGATAATGTTGTGGAATATGCCGTAACCTTAGTTGGCAAAACCCGTCCAAACAGCTCCACAGCTACCGATATTGTAAAAAACTATATCGATTGGGGCGCGGGCCCACGGGCGTCACAGAATTTAATTTTGGCTGCAAAATCGTACGCCGCTCTTCATGGTAAATTTTCACCAGATATTGCCGATGTCCAAAAAGCTGCAATTGGAATTTTAAGACATCGATTGATAAAAAACTACAAAGCTGAAGCCGAAGGATTGAGCATTGAAGAGATTATCAAAAGCTTGTATTAGAACTCGTTTGACTTTCCTTTAAAAATTCAAATTCTTCCATATTAAATATTTTGAAATCCATAATTTTGGCTATCTAAAATTATTGATTCGATAATTATATGCAATGTTATTTAATATTTAATGAATTATATTCATTAAATAAGCATTTTAATTAAATATATTTTAAATATTCTAATTTTTTTGTATTTTCGCTTCACGAAAATTACAATTATGGCTTTTGATATTGATATGATTAAAAAGGTGTATGCCCAGATGGCAGAACGTGTAGACAAAGCACGTGAAATCACTGGAAAACCCCTTACGCTTTCCGAAAAAATACTATACTCTCACCTTTGGGATGGCAATCCAAACAAAGCTTTTCAACGCGGAAAAGACTACGTTGATTTTGCACCAGACCGGATAGCTTGCCAAGATGCTACCGCACAAATGGCACTTCTTCAATTTATGCAAGCCGGAAAGAAAACCGTAGCAGTGCCAACAACCGTACACTGTGATCACTTAATACAGGCCAAACAGGGTGCAGTACCAGATTTGAGGCGCGCCAATGAAACCAGCAGCGAAGTTTTTGACTTTTTGGAATCTGTTTCAAACAAATACGGAATTGGCTTTTGGAAACCGGGAGCAGGAATTATTCATCAAGTTGTTCTTGAAAATTACGCCTTCCCCGGAGGAATGATGATTGGGACCGACAGCCACACAGTAAATGCAGGTGGTTTGGGAATGGTAGCCATTGGCGTTGGTGGTGCAGATGCTGTGGACGTAATGGCAGGAATGCCCTGGGAATTGAAATTTCCAAAACTTATAGGTGTTAAATTAACAGGAGAATTAAATGGCTGGACCGCTTCAAAAGACGTTATTTTAAAAGTGGCTGGAATCCTTACTGTAAAAGGGGGAACTGGGGCCATTGTTGAATATTTTGGTCCTGGTGCAAAAAATCTTTCCTGCACAGGAAAAGGGACAATTTGCAATATGGGTGCCGAAATTGGCGCAACAACTTCAACCTTTGGATATGATGACGCAATGGAACGTTTCCTTCGAGCAACTGATCGCTCTGATATTGCAGATGAAGCCAATAAAATTAGAGAGTATTTAACGGGTGATGATGAAGTATATGCAAATCCGGAAAAGTATTTCGATCAGGTTATTGAAATAGATTTAACAACCCTTCGCCCACATTTAAACGGACCTTTTACACCAGATTTGGCAACGCCGGTTGGCCAATTAGGCGAAAAGGCGATGAAAAATGATTGGCCCATTAAAGTAGATTGGGGCTTGATCGGTTCCTGCACAAACTCTTCTTATGAAGATTTAACGAGAGCAGCTTCTATCGCACAACAAGCCATCGACAAAAAAATAAAACCGAAAAGTGATTTAGGAATTAACCCAGGTTCTGAACAAATTCGTTTTACGGCGCAACGCGATGGACTTTTGGAGGTTTTTGAAAATCTTGGCGCCACTATTTTTACAAATGCTTGCGGTCCCTGCATTGGTCAATGGGACCGAAGTGATAGAAAAGGTGACGAAAAGAACACCATCGTCCATTCCTTTAACCGGAACTTTTCAAAACGAGCTGATGGAAACCCAAACACCCACGCTTTTGTAGGCTCTCCGGAAATGGTAGCCGCTATCGCAATCTCGGGCCGTTTGGATTTTGACCCAATGAACGATACACTCATAAATGAAGATGGAAAGGAAGTAAAACTCGATGAACCCATTGGTTTGGAACTTCCCCCAAAAGGTTTTGATGTGGAGGACAACGGCTTTTTGGCACCAAAAGAAGACGGAAGCTCGGTTGACGTGAAAGTAGCTAAAGACAGTGAGAGGCTTCAATTGTTGGAGCCATTTGCTCCCATAAAAAATTCTGAATTGCAGGGTGTGAAATTGCTGATCAAAGCTTTTGGAAAATGTACCACAGACCATATTTCTATGGCTGGACCTTGGTTGCGCTACCGTGGGCATTTGGACAATATTTCCAACAATACCTTGATTGGTGCTATAAATGCTTTCAACAAAAAAACGAATTTTGTAAAAAACCAATTTACTGGTGAATACGGCGGAGTGCCAGACGTTCAGCGTCAATACAAAGCCAAAGGAATAAAAACCATTGTTGTGGGTGACCATAATTACGGTGAAGGTTCCTCGCGTGAGCACGCAGCCATGCAGCCTCGCTTTCTGGGTGTTGCGGCGGTTTTAGTAAAATCATTCGCACGTATCCACGAAACAAACTTGAAGAAACAGGGAATGTTGGGACTGACGTTTGCCAATGAAGCAGACTACGATAAAATTCAGGAAGACGATACCTTCAACTTTGTGGACATTGCCTATTTTGCTGAAAACAAACCATTGACCATTGAAATAGTTCATAAAGATGGCAATACAGAAACCATAAAAGCGAACCATACTTACAACGATGCCCAAATAAATTGGTACCACGAAGGTTCGGCTCTAAATTTGATTAAAAAGCAGAACGCTTAAATTAAAATGTCTAATGGTTAAACCTCAAAGGTCTTTGAGACCTTTGAGGTTTTTTATACAATAAAATTATGATTCCTTTTTTAAAAAAACACTGGAGCAACATCTTGTTTGTTACGTTTTTGGCCTTATTGATTTTTCCTCAAACCCGGATGCCAATTCAGGTTTTTGTGCAACGGCTCATATCTTTTTCGCCTTCTGAAAAATCTGAGAATGATCGTGAAACGCTTCAAGATTACAATTGGAATTTACAGAAATTGGATGCTGAAAAAGTAAATTTTTCGCACTCGAAGGGAAAAGTTGTAATCGTAAACTTCTGGGCTACATGGTGCCCACCCTGTGTGGCGGAAATGCCTTCGTTTCAAAAATTATATGACAGTTATAAGGAAAAAGTGGATTTCTATTTTGTTACCTCAGAAAAGGCTGAAAAAGTGCAGCATTTTATGACGAAAAACGGCTATACTTTACCCATTTACCTTCAAATTTCAGAAGCTCCGAAACAGCTGGAATCAAATGTACTTCCAACGAGTTATTTAATTTCCAAATCGGGAGAAATAATTATTGATGAAGAAGGCGCGGCCGATTGGAACAGCAAAAAAATGCGAACGCTTTTAGATAATCTTCTCGTGGAATGATCTTTA